>NZ_JAPEQW010000004.1:0-234911 GCF_026168575.1 Acinetobacter entericus | reverse complement strand
AACGTGACCAATTGTGCCCACGTTAACGTGTGGCTTATTACGTTCAAACTTAGCCTTAGCCATGTTCATCTTCCTCGTTTACGTCGAACACAGGTATAAACAACTCGGTATCGACACATCGTCTAAAAAATCAGACACCAAATACTTGAAAAGCAGACTAATAAGCCTGCTTTTTAAAAAATTTGTAGATAATCTACTAAACTGTAATCTGGAGCTCTTATCGAGATTTGAACTCGAGACCTCTCCCTTACCAAGGGAGTGCTCTACCACTGAGCTATAAGAGCAAATATAAGAACTTAGAATGGAGCGGGAGACGAGGGTCGAACTCGCGACATGCAGCTTGGAAGGCTGCCGCTCTACCAACTGAGCTACTCCCGCACGATGTTGGCACAATCCACTTCTAGAAGTCTTAAAATTGGTGGTGAGGGAAGGATTCGAACCTTCGAAACTTTCGTAGCGGAGTTACAGTCCGCCCCCTTTGACCGCTCGGGAACCTCACCATTTTACACTTGCTTCAGTGCTGTTCTTTACTTTACCTACTCAACCCATCTAAGNACTTTCGTAGCGGAGTTACAGTCCGCCCCCTTTGACCGCTCGGGAACCTCACCATTTTACACTTGCTTCAGTGCTGTTCTTTACTTTACCTACTCAACCCATCTAAGATGGTGCCGGCACACGGATTCGAACTGTGGACCTACTGATTACAAGTCAGTTGCTCTACCAACTGAGCTATGCCGGCGTTTCTTAGTGTTTCGTACGTTTCGTATCGGAACGGTGTGCAGTTTAGCAAAACTCAGAATCCTTGCAAGTGTTTTTTTTAAAAAAACCGTCAAAAACTCATAAAATCAATCCGTTTGACGATAATTCAACCGCTTTGATCACTGCGCGAGCTTTTATTTGGGTTTCATTCCACTCAGATTCAGGATTTGAGTCATAAACCACCCCTGCTCCCGCCTGCACATAGACCTTATTTTCACGGATAACGCAGGTTCTAATGGCAATCGACATGTCCATTTCACCATGCCAGCCTAAATAACCCACAGCGCCGCCGAAAATTCCGCGCTTTACCGGTTCTACTTCGTCAATAATTTCCATCGCGCGGATTTTTGGCGCGCCGGAAAGCGTGCCTGCAGGGAATGTTGCTCTAAAAACATCCAAGGCATCCACATCATCACGCACTTCACCCTGCACATTCGACACAATATGCATCACATGTGAATAGCGCTCGATCACCATTTGATCAGTGACTTGCACTTTACCGATTTTGGATACACGCCCCACATCGTTTCGGCCCAAATCAATCAGCATCAGATGCTCTGCAATTTCTTTTTCATCAGACAGCAAGTCTTTTTCTAATGCCAAATCTTCTTCTTTGGTCTTGCCGCGCGGACGCGTCCCCGCCAGCGGACGCACCGTGGCAACGCCATTTTCCAAACGCGATAGAATTTCAGGCGATGAGCCGACAATATGAAACGGCTGATTGTTCTCTAAGGTTTGCCCTTGCACCAAAAATAAGTACGGCGATGGATTTAAATGGCGCAGCGCGCGGTAAACCTGCAATGGATCACCGTCAAAATCTGAAACCATACGGTGTCCAGGCACCACCTGCATCACATCACCCGCCTTAATGTATTCCTTAACTTTGGCAATAGACGCAATGAATTGATCATGACCCGTTAACGATTCAAAATGCGGCGCAGTATGTTTCTGCGCTTTCAGACTGACAGGGGTCGCCAGCAGCTCTTCAAGCGCATCCAGCTGACTCTGCGCTTGAGCAAAGGCATCTGCATCCTGCACATCCGCATGCACAATCAAAAACAGCGTATCTTTTAAGTTATCAAAAACGATTACAGTCTTAGACAGCATCATCCAGATATCGGGCAAGCCGACTGGATCAGCTTCCGGCACATTATTTAAGCGCGGCTCGATATAGCGCACCGCATCATAGCCAAAGTAGCCCACCAAGCCGCCGGTAAAACTCGGCAGTGCAGGCAGATCCTGCTGGGTAGGCACGCGGTACTGCGCCTGAAAGTCGCGGATATATTGAAACGGATCTGAACACGGCTCTTTGCTGATCCCGCCATCGGCCTGCTGAACCGTCAGCACACCCGCATTGCAGGAAAATACAGTCGACTCGCCTAAGCCGATAATGGAATAGCGCGCCCAGTTTTCACCGCCTTCCACGGATTCGAACAAATAAGCCTGCTTGTGCGCTTTCAGACGGGCAAATACAGATAATGGCGTCTCCGTGTCCGCCAGGCGCTGGCGGTAAACAGGAATTAAGTTATAGCCTTGGGTTTTTAACTGATCGAATTGGCTTTGCGTGGTCATACGGTTTCTCTATTTTGATTGGCGCTATTCAGTTTTATTGGATTGCTGGACTGAGTTCCGCCATCGAAAAACCATTCTGCTGCTCATGTTTATTCCTTCAATGCACTGTATTACGCAAGCAATTCCCGAAGATCATCCACCACAAGCTGCGGCTGGCAATCTTGAATATTTTCACCATGATTATAGCCATAGCTGACCACAATACAATCTATACCCGCGCGGCGCGACGCTTCCACATCATTCGATGAGTCACCCACCATCAGCATGTTTGCTTTTTCAGTCTGATAATAATCTGCGCAATGCAGCAGCTGGCGCGGATGCGGCTTGCGCTGTTCAAAACGGTCACCGCCAATGACATCTGCAAAATAGCTGGAGATTCCCAAATTTTCAACAATCATGCGGGCCGGCTGCTCCGGCTTATTCGTCACGCAAATCAGTGTTTTTCCTTGCGCTTTGCCCCAATCCAAAAACTCCTGAATCCCCTGAAACAGCTGTGTTTCCACACATGGATCGGCATTATAAATTTTCAAAAAGGTCTCCAGCAGCAGCTGATGCTGCGCAGCGTCCACAATACCGGTTAAATGCTCCAAGACGCTGCTGCAAAAAATGGAAGTGCCTTTTCCAACCCAAACCCGCACCTGCTCTTCAGTGACCAGGGGCAGCTGCAATGCATTCAAGCTCATATTCATCGCACGGTATAAATCTGTGGCCGAATCAACCAGCGTGCCATCCAAATCAAATAAAATCAGCTGTTTTTCCGCTAAATTCAGATTCAACATAAGGTCCTCTTTTCCATATATCTTCAGCTTAAACAATAAAGGCATGCGATTGCATGCCTTATTGCAGTCCAAGCGCGGCTTATTTAAAGAACAGCCATGCTAAAACTGCCAAAATAATAATGACAATCACGCTCATTAGGCCAACAGATGCATTTTTCTGCTGTTCTTTCTCCTGCTCAACCTGTGTCACTGGCTGCTCAACGGGAATTGGCGCCGGGTCAGGCTTCACAGCGCTGATATCAACACCTTCCGGAATTGGCGCCGGTTTTGGCACAGCGACATTTTGCGGCATGCCGTCACGGCTCAGCTGTACGCCCTCATGGCGCTCTTTCAAATCAGGCATGCCCTGCTCATTCATTTTCTGCGCCGCCGCCGTCACTGGCGCTGCTGACTGGGCGGTTTCTGATACAGCGACCGCTTCAGACGGCTGCACTGCAGCTTCAGACGGCAGGGTTTGTACTGGCGCTTTCTCTTTTGTATCGTCCAAAGTGCGGGCTGGCTGCAAAACTGAAAATTTTAAGCTGGCGAATTGAACAATATCACCCTCCTTTAACAGCGCTTCATTTTCAATCTTCACGTCATTCACAAATGTGCCATTCGATGAATTCAGATCCTGCACCCAAAGCGCCTGATCCCTTAAATAAAATGCAGCATGCTTACGGGAAATTTCAGCCTGCTGCAGGACAATATCCGCAGCCTGATGGCGCCCAATCAGCATATCACGGTCAATGCTGATTTCCTGCCCTGTTTGCTCTCCAGTAATGCCTTGTAGTTTCCAAGTCATGAAATGATTTCTCTATCTGATTTTGATTTCATCATACATGCTGCGGTCTAAATTCATCAACCGCAGGTTCTGCCCATGTTTTCCCGCTGTACAGAAGACATTAAGGCGCAGCTGACTGACGTACTCCATTCGGCACAGTCATCACCTGCCGCTTCACTGCCGGCTCTATCGCCACAGGCGTAACCTGAACCGCTGGCTGCTGCTGCGCGCCGCCCGATGGAACCGCCTGATAAGCTGGCTTCGGCGGATTGACCGGCGTTTTCGAAACCGGAATTCGCTGCTGATACATATCTTCGATATTTTCCGGCAATTTAGCAAAGTTGCCGTCATCATCCAGCGCCAATTGCAGGCTGTATAGCTGGCTGTAGCGCTGCTGCGACAGCTTGCGCACATCTTTGGCATCTCCCACAATGGTCGGATGGATAAAGATCAGCAAATTGCGCTTCACATTGGATTTGCCGTCTGAACGGAATAAGCGCCCCAGACCCGGAATCGCACCCAAACCTGGAACGGATTGCCGCGTATAGGCTGTATCATCTGAGATCAAGCCGCCCAGCACAATAATCTGGCCATGCTCAGCCAAAATGGAGGTTTTAATGGCCCGCTTGCTGGTCACCAAATCTGAGGCTTGGCCTTTGTTGGCCTTAACGTTAGAAACTTCCTGTTCGACCTCTAAGCGCACAGAGCCGCCTTCACCGATATGCGGCACCACTTTTAAGGTTACGCCGACATCCTTGCGCTCAATGGTGGTATAAGGATTGGCTGTGCCTGAAGATGTGGTTGAAACAGAGCCCGTTACAAACGGTACGTTCTCCCCCACGACAATATAGGCTTCTTCATTGTCCATGGTTAAAATGGACGGTGTCGACAGCAAATTGGATTTGGTTTTCTCTTTCAGCGCCTGAATCATCGCGCCATACAGCTTGCGTGAGCCGTCAGCGCTTTCTTTATATTCCCCTAAAACCAGTGATGTGCCCGCGCCAATCGCGCTGCCCGCCCCCGCTGCGCCGCCGGTTAAATAGCCTGCTGCAATATTTTTTAAACTGGAACCGATATTGTCAAAATTGATCAAGCCAATCCCGCTGCTTAAATCACCCAGCGCCCACTGCACACCCAGCTGATCCGTATCGCTGCCTTCCACTTCAATAATCGCTGCCTCTATCAGCACCTGCTCACGGCGGGTATCCAGCTGCTGAATCGCGGATTCAACCTCCCGCATCAATGGCGGGTCTGCTTTCACCAGCAGAGAATTCTGTGTGGTATCTGCAATAATGCTGACCCCATTGGCGCTAAAGCTGCTGATGCTGTTTTCATTTGGATTGTTCGAACCTGAGTTCAGGTTGATCCCCGAAGAAGTTCCCATGGATGAGCTGTTGGAACTTGAATTCGAATTATTCAGCAGATTGCTGATGGCATTATTAGAACTGGATGATGAATTGGATGAACCAGAACTAGAACTGGATACTGCCTGCCCGCTTACCAGGCCTTGCAAAATTTCCGCTAAGTTTTTTGCGCTAGCATATTTCAGCCGGAAGACTTTCAATCCGCCTAAACGGTCTGCAGGCGGCACATCCAGCATCTCGATGGTCTGCCGGATGCGCTTCCGCGACTGCATGTCGCCTTTAATAATGATGCGGTTGGTGCGGTTGTCCGCAATAATGCGCACACGCGAGCCTTTTAAATCCTTTGAAGCGCCCGTAGAAGTCATGGCTTCCAATAGGCCAATCATTTCTTCAGCTTGACTGGATTGAAGCGTAACAGCCTCAATGTCATTCTGCCCCGTACCATCCAGATTGCGGATAATGGTTTCCAGCTGATATATGTTGCTGGCGCGGTCAGACACAATTAAAGCATTGGTGCCGCCTACCGCAGATAAATGCGCAAATTGCGGCATCAGCGGGCGTAAAGCAGGAATTAAGTCATTGGCGTTGGTATTTTCCAGCCAAATCACCCGGGTCACAATTTGATCCCCCGTTGCGCGGTGGCGGGAATCATAGGGAATGCCTGAGCTTTTCACATTGCTGTCCGGCACCAGCTTGACGGTATTGCCCGATGGGATCGCCACGACGCCATTGACGTTCAGCACCCCCAGAAACAAGTCGTAGACTTCACTTTTATTCAGCGGCTTGTTGGAAATCACCGTAACATTGCCGCGGACCCGCGGATCAACTGCAAAATTTTTTCCTGTAATATCAGCAACTTCATTAATAAATGCGGTTAAATCTGCATCCCGCAAATTGATTTTCCACGTCTGCGCGTGGCTTGCCGTGCTCACCATAGCCACCAATGGCGCTAAAGCATATGCCGCAAATACAGCACGATGATTATTTAATAAAGCCATGAACTCTTATGCTTCCCAACCTGCTAGGTGATGACACATCACTTAAAATCCTGCTGCACGGTCATCACTTGATCACCCCGTTTTATTTCCAGCTTCACCTGCCCTTCGCGGCGAGCCTGTTCTAATAATTGCACTTCTGTCTGGCCAGCACCGACACTCTGCCCATTCAGCGACATAATGCGGTCACCCGGCTGCAGCCCCAGCTTATTTCTCAATGCAGCCGGCGTGCGCGCCGTGACTTCAAACCCGCCGCCGGAAGATGCATTCACGCCCATTTCCTGCATATACTGTTCACGGTTTTCCTGCATGCGCTGCACAGCTTGCCCAAGCGCGCTTTGCGTTTGGCTGTTGCCTGTATAGCCTTGCTGTTGCGTATTGTTCATTTGCGGACTGGTGCTGCCACTGGGCGCGATGGGCTGATTCAATCCGTTTTCAATCCCTTTAAAGGCCAGCTCGCGCATTGCGCCATTTGCGCTGCGCAAAAATACTTTATCCCAATAGACTTCCGCCAGCGTATAAGATGAGCCTTCTACCGCCTCTCCCACTCGATAGCGCTCGGCTGTTTCATTGACTTTAATCACCGCTGACGAGTATTGGCTTGGATAGCCGACTACGACCCCCTGCAATACCATGTTCAGCTGTTCATCCGCACCGGATGCCCGCCCTGCTTCCTGAAATAAGGCAAAGGAGCTGATATTCGGCACTTGAGGCTGCTGCGAGCCGAGTTCAACCCGATCCATCTGCATGACTTGCGGCGGCGCCAGCACCAGCCACAGCATAGAAGCCAATTTCCAGCACAAACACATAATCAGCACGGCCAGCACAGCTGGCGCCAGACGGTCTGTATTTTTCCAGTTGTACTGCTTGAGCTTTTCAATCCAGTCATGCATTAGAAACCGCCTTTCAGCATAGGCTGACGGGTACTAATCACATAGGTGTCCAAACCGGCTTTGCCTTCATAAGAAGGAATATTCATTAATAAACGCTGCGTCAGCTGCACATCCAGCATCAATTCCGCATCCAGCTGCAAATTCATCATTTTTTGTTCCCGCGGATCACGGACATCAATCTGCAGCTTGCCCTGATCATCCGCTAATTTTCCAATCAGCGACGGAACATTCATCCGGTCTTGACGCTGCGCAAAGATATACAGAAGCTCTCCGCCCGCCCATTGCAGCTGGCCGTCAGCCTGGCTGAATCCTTGCTGCTTTGTATATTTCAGTGAAAGATCCTTAAGCTGAACCGCATTGTTCGGCCACTGCCAATCTGCGATGGACTTTAAGGTTTCCGGCGCAATCTGCCCATTGAGAGATTTGATGATTAAGGATTTACCCAAGCCGTATCCAACCGCACCTTGCAGCTGTGTATTGCCGCTGTGAATTTCGACATCTGCGCCCAACCGCATCAGCAGCAAATCCAAGGGCCGGCTTTCCCAGCTGATTGAGCCTTTCAGCTGGCCTTTGCTCCAGTCCGCTTGCCCGCGCCAAATATTGCCGCTGACATTTTGCAGCGTCTGATTATTTTTATAAAATTTTGAAATTAGCCATGCTGCTGGAACTTGCAGCATAACAAAAATAAAAAATATGATGACCGCGAATAACAGCCATTTTATTTGTTTTGGCTTACCGCTCATCCCGCCCCAACCAATCTTTCAATTTCTTTCCCGAAAACTTTATTTCTCTTATAAGCACATTATGCACACTTTTTCCACGCAGCCAATTCATAGGGATAAAAAAACCAAGCAGTACTGCTTGGTTTTTTTATCCTAGACTGCTTTTATGACAGCCCAATGACGCTGAGTTAAATTAAGAAGCTTTCCAGCTTAGCGCCTTTTTCCAATTCCGCAACCAGCCAGCGCGGCTGTTTACCGCGGCCGGTCCATGTATCATTTGGATTTGCTTTGCTGCGGTAACGCGGCTCTACTGATTTCCGCGTTGTTTTCTTACGCTTTGTCGCGCCTAGTTCTAAAATTTGATCAATGCTTAAACCGACATTTTCAGCAATCGCTAAAATTTGGTTATATGCATCTTCAACCGCTTGATCTTTTTTAGAAGCGATTAACGCTTCAGCTTCAACTTGAAGTTTTTTAAGTTCTTCAACAGATAAATTACTGATGTCTGGCATGATATTAATTCCTCAACAATGAATATGTATTATTTTGCTTTAAACTCGCTCATCATATTTACATTAATATAAACATTCAATATCAATATGGGGATT
Source organism: Acinetobacter entericus (assembly GCF_026168575.1). Taxonomy (NCBI): domain Bacteria; kingdom Pseudomonadati; phylum Pseudomonadota; class Gammaproteobacteria; order Moraxellales; family Moraxellaceae; genus Acinetobacter; species Acinetobacter entericus. The sequence continues at coordinate 226,456 of NZ_JAPEQW010000004.1, read as the reverse complement.
AAAAACCAGATTTCTATAGTTTTAACGAATTATTTTTCAGAATTTAAATTAAATAACATGCTGCGCGCGTAATTCAATTTGCTTTATTTTTTGACGGACCATTTCAGGCATAGCTATTTTCTGCATATTTACTTTGTCGACACATACAATAACTGCCTCTGCGGCTGCCGCTATTTTCTGCTGCTGCATGCTCCATATTAAATAACTCATTCGAATAGCGCTATTTCGAAGCTCTTCTACACGCACGCCTATTTTTAATTGATCTGGATAAAGTATTGGGCTGAAGTATTTACATTGATTCGAAGCAACAACGGTAAAAACATCCTGCTTAAAAATATCAAGCTCATCAAAATAGCAAATGCGCGCGCTTTCAATATAGCGGTAATACTGCACATTATTGACATGGCCAAATGCATCCATATCGCCCCAGGCCACATTTTGCTCAAAAATCACCGGACATTCAGAAATATTAATCATTTTATTTTTCACTATATTTTAATTTCTACAAAATTTGCATTATTTTCAAAAATTAAATTTAACTGTTTAATCAAATCTTCCTGACCTGACAAATTCGATTTAATTCTTAAATAACTCATTAATACATCATCAGGATACTGGTTCAGCAATAAAGCCGCCTCTGCAGCGCGCCCGGTTGCCATATACACATGCCATTTGGCAAAACTGAAGACAGGCAATGCTGGATATCGGCTTTCCCAAGCATTAATCCGCTGTTCAATTTGTTCGTAATCAGGATTCTGCTTCAGCAATTGCTGCTGGAACCACAAATAGAAAGCATCTTGATTAAACTGCTCTGACAACAAATGCACTGCGAGCTGTTCATGCAATGCGCTCATTTCCGGCATGCGAGAAAGCACTTTCAGCCATAGCAGCTTAATATGGAAGGTGCGGTTATAAATTTGATCATTCAATGCCTCATACCGCTCTTTCAGCAGCTGCAAACTGTCTGGGTCTGCCTGATCAAATGCCGCCAGAAGCTGTTCCAGCCATGCCTGTTTGGTTATTTCATCCAAATGCCCATATTTTGTGGAGCGCAAATACATCCATGGAAACTGCAGCGCAAACTGCCCCCATAGTGCGGTTAAACGCTGCTCATACGCTGTGCTGACATTCTGCAGCCAAGGTGAAAGTTCATGCTGATTGAGAAACTCTAAATGCGTTAAGGCTTTTTCGCCATCCTGCTGCGCCAGGTAAACTTCAATCCGCTGCAGTTCCGCCAATTCAAAAGCCATAGGATTGGCATCCTTTAATGCATTCAGCGCATCATTATATTGCTGGCGCATCCAATATAAGCGCGCATCCATAATCCCTTTCAGCAAACCGGATTCAGCAAATGCCTGCTGAATAAACTGACGCTGGTCCTGTGCCGCATTTAACAGCCAAATGACCGCCAATTGCTCATAGGGATGCAGCTTGCTGAAACTGAAAATATTTTCCCGCTTACGCTGTTCTCTGCTTAAGTAACGCTTAATGCCCAGCCAGGCCATTTGCCCAGTAAAACTTAAAAGCGCTAATATAATAAGAAAAAACCAGATATTGGTTTGAATTTGCCATTCGCGCCAATAGATATAGACATATCCGGGACCATAGCCAAAACTGAGCACACTAAATAACGCAACAGCCAACAAACTGATAAATAAATACGCGAGTAAAATTTGCTTCATATGCAATTATCCAATTAAAGCCCGTGTATTTAAACTTGGTACCGGATTGGCTGAAATTTTCTTCAAATCATTTAAATGCTGAATAAAATTCTGTGTTTTTGCATCCGGCAGCTGCTTTAAAATCTGAATTGCTAAAGCTAATTCCTGCTGAAAGGCAATATATTGCCCTTTCTGCAATTGCTGCTGAGCCAGCAATAAACGCAGCTGTGCTTCTTTTAAAATGATACTGCGGTGCATTAATACTGCATTTGGCTGCTGTACCGATTCAATTTGAATCCAGCGCTGCCAAAATGATTTACCTGCTTGCGGCGCCGGCTTTTGATATTGCGCTTTAATTTCCCCACCAATTTCACGGTCGAGCAAATCCAGCACTGCTTTCATTTTATTTTGCTGTTCATTATTGGCATTAATATATTGCATTACCGTATGCCGATCTTTATCAATCACTTGGTGCAAGCTGCTTTTCAGCGCCGGCGCAAGCGGGTATGCATTTATATTCAAATTCAGCTGATTCAATTTTTCCAAAGCCAGCGAATATTGCTGCTGCTGCAAAGCGAACTCAATTAAATCGAGCTGCTGCGCAATTAAAACCGTTGGCTGCAGCGCCGCGGCGGACTGTTGCGCCAAGGCTGGTTCCTCATGCTCTGCATCGGACGAAAGCGCTGTCTTGCTGAACTGCCGGTTTAAAGCAGCCAGCTGATCATTCAAACTGGCCGTTCGCTGCTCCAGCGCATTTTGCTGCTGCATCAGCGCATCCTGCGCCGCATTGAGCCGATATAAATCAAAACTGATTTTTGCAATCCACAGAACACTTAAGGCCAAGGCCAGAACAAGCAGTTTTTTCATGAATTTCCTTGCACAAGCGCTATTTGCTTCAAAATGGATTCCTTCCGCAAATCATTTAACTGATAAATAGAAAAATTATATGGATGAGCTTGCCTATAATGCTGCAGCAGATTAAATAAGCGCTCGCCCAGCACAAAAAAATGCGCTTGATTCAGCACATCCAGATGCGCAGCAATCAGCCTCAGCCAGTTCAGCCAGCTGGCTTCACTGGTCACGAGCATGCAGTAGCCCTGCAGTTCTAAAAGATGTTCCATAAGAATTCTAGGAGCTTGCTCTGGGCACTGCCGCCGGTACAGCACAAAATTCAGCAGCTGAACGCCTTTCTTGCGCAGTGTATCCATCATGAATTGCCTGCCGCCTTCGCCGCGCCAAAAGGCCACTTTGGCAGTATTGTCCAGCTGATGCAGCACAGGCAAATCCAGCATGCCTTCAGAGGTTTCCACCAGCGGCACATGACTGCTTAGGCCATAAGCCTGTAAAGCTTTTGCAGTTGCTTCACCGACGGCAATCCACTGTATGTGCAAAATATTGACCTGCGTTAGGCCTGCGCGCTTTAAGCCTTCCATGCCGTATTGCACAGCAGAAGGGCTCACCGCCACAATCACCTGGACAGATGCCAGCGCTGCATACAGCGCAGCTAAATCTGCCGACCAGGGCATCGGTGACAGTTCCAGCAGCGGCAAGTCCAGCACATCAATCTGCTGCGCCTGCAGGAACTGCGTTAAATCAGCTGCCCGGTCGGCTGGCCGCGTGTTTAAAAAAAGCATGCAGATTAATACAGCGCCTTCAGAAGCTCACCTGCCCCTTGAGCGACCAAATCTTTCGCCAAAGCCACACCAAGCTGTTCAGCCTCTGCCGCTGCGCCCATAGATTCAGCTTTCAGCAAAGTTGCGCCATCAACGCTGCCCACACGGCCTTCTAAATGAATTTCCCCATTTTGCAAAGTTGCGTAGCCCGCGATCGGTACTTGGCATCCGCCTTCCAAATACGCATTGAAAGCGCGTTCCGCCCGCACACACACATCTGTCTCAGCATGCATAAGCGGGAAAATCAAGTCCAGTACAGCTTGATCTGCATCTCGGCATTCCAGGCCCAAAGCCCCTTGCCCAACTGCAGGCAGACTGAGTTCAGGCGCAATCGTATGGCGGATGCGTTCCGCTAAACCTAAACGTTTTAAGCCGGCGCTTGCCAGAATAATGGCATCGTAATTTCCAGCATCCAATTTAGCTAAGCGTGTACCGACATTGCCTCGCAAATCAATGATCTGCAAATCCGGGCGCTGCTTTAAAATTTGGCATTTACGGCGCAGGCTGGATGTGCCGACTTTCGCCCCTTGAGGCAAATCATCAAAATGGCGGTAAGTATTGGATACAAAAGCATCCAGCGGGTCTTCACGCTCACAGATCACGGCCAAAGCCAAACCTTCAGGCAATGCCATCGGCACATCCTTCATGGAATGCACAGCCAGATCGGCGCGGCCATCCATTAAAGCCGCTTCCAATTCTTTAACAAATAACCCTTTGCCGCCAATTTTGGCCAATGGCGTATCTAAAATTTTATCGCCCTGTGTCACAAAGGTCACCAACTCAACCTTTAAGTCCGCATGCAGCGCTTCCAGACGGGCTTTAATATGCTCTGCCTGCCACAGGGCCAGCGGGCTTTGACGAGTTGCGATTTTCAGGGTTTTCATAAATTTTAAACGGCTGTAAGAATAAACATTATTCTAAACTTATCTTGCCGATATTAAAATGCAAGTAAATTTAAGAAAGATGACAGCATTTATTCTTTTCTGCAGCTTTACAATTTCTGAATCCGCTCGCGCAAATTCGGCAAATGCCTTCGGCTCACTGCAAGGCGCTCCTCAAGCTCGCGGCAGCGCACTTGGTATTGCCCTGAACTGACCACTTCCAGACCATCCAAATAATTGACTGAAACCAGCGCATTGCGGTGAATGCGGATAAACTGGTCGCCAAATTCTGTTTCCAGGTCTTTCAATGTTTCATCAATCAGGACACTGCCGTTTTTATGGCGCACGGTGACATATTTTTGATCTGCTAAAAAATAATACACATTTTCAACAGGCACCAATTCAACACCGCGATAGGTCTTAGCCGCGATTTGATGGCGGCTGATTTTAAGTTCTTCCATAGTTTCTTTTTGTTTTAGACAGCTCACCTGAGCTTGGGTTAATCTTATTAAATGATCCAAAACCTGCTGCAGTTCCTGCTGCATCACCGGTTTAAGCAAATATCCTTCTGCGTTTGATTTGAATGCATCCAATGCGTGGTGGTCATATGCAGTGCAAAAAATGATTGCCGGCATCGGTTCAAGCTGGCGCAAGTACTGAGCGCAGGCCAAACCATCCATTTCCGGCATTTGTATATCCAATAGCACAACATCGGGCTCAAGGCTTCTCGCTAATTCAACCGCCTGCTGTCCATGTGTTGCATGCCCCGTCACTTGGTGCCCCAATTGAGTGACTAAACGCGACAAACGCTCTAATGCAAGAGGCTCATCATCACAAATCAGGATGTCCATTTCTCCTCCTTACTCAGCTACCATCATTTTTTTTATAGATTAACTGCGCTGTTTTTACTTATATCGATATTGCACTACAGTCGTAAACATCCCTTCTCCTGCAAAGCTTTGGAATGCTGCAGATGAACCATAATACGCTTTCAGCCGCTGCTGCACATTTTCTACCGCAATACCATGTCCTTGACGTAAAGCTATTTTATCCTGTGCGTATGGGTTAGTAATGACTATATTGACTTGATTTTGCAATATTTCAATCAATATGCTTATCGTACTCTTAGTTAGAATTTTTTCAACTCCATGAAAAATACTATTTTCCACTAAGGGTTGTAAAGTTAGCAGCGGAATTTGTACACGCGCGTACATTTCCGGATTAACCAATTTCCATTCAACCTTTAAGCGCTCTCCCAGCCGGATTTGCTCAATGGCTAAATAACGCCGGCATAAATCAATTTCATCACTCAGCGGCACCAGCTTCAGTTCCTGAAAACTGGCGCGGAACAGGCGCGATAAATTCAGCAGCATTTCTTCGGCTTTATCTGGATCTATACTGATGAGGCTGATGGCGCTGTTTAAGCTGTTAAATAAAAAATGCGGATGAATGCGGGCCTGCATGGCCTGAATGCGGGCATTCAGTTCACTGTTCTGCTGCCGGCTCCATTGTTCACGCAAATATAAATAGCGGAAGCAAAATGCGCCCAGCAGCATGCCAAAACTGAGATTCATGCCTGCGCGGCTGAACACAGTTTCCCAGCTGAGGCCAGCAAAGCTGAAGCTCTGCCCAAAATACATTAAAATATTCAGAACGAGTGTGGTGCCCAGGACAATCAGCTGTAGCAGCAAAAAGCCCAGCAGCAAGGTCAATTTCAAATTTAAAGGCGATAAGCGCTGATCAAAATATTCAGCAATCGCCGCAAAAGCCAGCAGTACCCAATTAATAAATAAAATATGCTGCATCAAGCTGCTGAAGCTTAAATTTGACCATGACTGCGCCTGCGCTAAAGCCAGCACCAGCGCCAAAATATTGCCGGCAGTAAACAGTTCAAGGACATACTGCCAGCGTCCGATTCTGCTGGAAAAAAAAGAAACGTCCATTTGCCCTCACTGCTCAAAAAAGATTGATGAACTTGCACTTCGGCAATAGGGTTCGAATTTGCTATACTCTTGGGCAGTTCTACTGCTTTTTATCTTATTGAGCCGACATGACCACATCTTCTAATTCCTCAAATCCGTCACCAGCCCAAACTTCGGGCATGTGGGGCGGCCGTTTCTCTGAAGCAACTGACGCTTTTGTTGCTGAATTTACAGCATCTGTTCAATTTGACCAACGCTTTTATAAACAAGATATTGCAGGTTCTATCGCGCATGCAACCATGCTTGCCAAAGTTGGCGTATTAACCGAACAGGAACGCAATGACATCGTTAACGGCTTAAATACGATTAAAGCTGAGATTGAAGCAGGCAATTTCGAATGGCGCATCGACTTAGAAGATGTGCATATGAATATTGAGTCGCGCTTAACGCAGCGGATCGGCATAGCCGGCAAAAAACTGCATACAGGCCGCAGCCGCAATGACCAAGTGGCAACAGACATCCGTTTATATGTGCGTGATGAAATTGATGCCATTTTGCAATTGCTTGAAAAACTGCAAAAAGGCATTTTGGGCTTGGCTGCAAAAAACACCAATACCATTATGCCGGGCTTCACCCATTTGCAAACCGCGCAGCCTGTGACATTTGGCCACCATTTAATGGCGTGGTTTGAAATGCTGGTGCGTGACTCTGAGCGCTTGATTGACTGCCGCAAACGCACCAACCGCATGCCATTGGGTTCGGCAGCGCTTGCAGGAACCACCTACCCGATTGACCGCGCCTATACAGCGGAACTGTTAGGCTTTGAAGCCGTTGCAGAAAATTCGCTGGATGCGGTGTCTGACCGTGATTTTGGCATTGAGTTCAATGCTGCGGCATCGCTCATCATGATGCACATGTCGCGCATGTCTGAAGAAATGATCCTTTGGACATCTGCACAATTTAAATTTGTGAACATTCCAGACCGCTTCTGCACCGGCTCTTCAATCATGCCGCAGAAGAAAAATCCGGATGTGCCTGAGCTGATCCGCGGTAAAACCGGCCGTGTGTATGGCGACTTGATGAGCCTGTTGACCCTGATGAAAGGCCAGCCTCTGGCCTACAACAAAGACAACCAAGAAGATAAAGAGCCTTTGTTTGATGCCATTGATACCGTCCGCGGTTCACTCATGGCATTCGCTGACATGATTCCTGCATTGGTTCCCAACATTGAAATCATGCGTGAAGCGGCGCTGCGCGGTTTCTCTACCGCCACCGACTTGGCGGATTATCTTGTGAAAAATGGCGTTGCGTTCCGTGATGCGCATGAAATTGTGGGTAAAGCGGTCGCGCTAGGCGTGCAAGAATCCAAAGATTTGTCTGAACTGAGCCTTGAGCAGCTTCAGCAATTCTCAGACTTGATTCAAGCCGATGTCTTTGAAAAAGCGCTGACACTTGAAGCGTCAGTCAATGCCCGCAACCACATTGGCGGGACTGCGCCAGCTCAGGTAGAAGCCGCCATCGAACGCGCTTATGCCCGTTTGGAAAAACTTTACGCTTAAAGGATGGGCGCCATGACTCGACAAATATTTTGCCGCAAGTATCAAAAAGAAATGGAAGGATTGGATTTTGCGCCGTTTCCCGGTGCAAAAGGCCAGGAGTTATTTGACTCTGTGTCCAAAGAAGCTTGGCAGGAATGGCTGAAGCACCAGACTACGCTGATCAATGAAAAGCGTTTAAACGTGTTTGAGCCGGATGCGAAAAAGTTTCTTGAAGAACAGCGTGAAAAATTCTTTAACAATGATGAGTCATTGGAAAAAGCTGAAGGCCTGAAGCCTGAGTAAAATTTAAAGCAGTGCTTGAAATTTTACGCAAGACAAGCAAAGCGCGTAGTTTTGATTGTCAAAAGGGAATCTGAAAAGATTCCCTTTTTAGTTTAGGAGCACTGCTCTGCCATGCTGCAAGACAAAAAGCTCCGCTGTGCGCAGGCTTTAATCTGAAAAATCCCCATCCTTGGGGATTTTTTATGGGCTGCCTTATTGTTCTGCAAGGCAAGCGAAGCGCGCAGGTCCAAATGCCATCAAGGAATCTGAAAGGGCTCCTTTTTTATTAAGCAAAATACTGCACCGCCTGAACACAAGATTAGTCATTTTGCACCCAACCCTTTGAAACAGCAGAATGCTTAAGTTTTTTAAAGTCTGGCCATCCCTTTGCACAGCATTCTTAAGCTGAGGGGAGTCATAGAATTTTTATCAAAATAAGGAAATGTAAATCTGCGCTACATTCTCCCAATAAAACGCAGCATTACAATACAAGAACCTACATGATTTTGGCTTTGCGAGTCCCTATAATCAGTTTCAAGAAGATGGAAACATCTTCGGATAATAGTGATAAGTATCCCCCGATTTTCTTCCCAGATTTCCCCCAAAATCTGGGAATTTTTTTATTCTAATGCCTGCAGATTCTGCAATCTTTTACTTGAGTCAATAGCCAGCCAGCATCTTTAAATATTCAAGGCGGCATAAAAAAACCCCATAAAGGGGCTTTCAAAGCTTAAAACTTAAGGCTGCTTCAAATACGGCCACGCTGCTTTTAAATAAATAAACATTGACCATAGCGTTAAAATCACTGCGGTATACAGCAACGCATAAGCCAGCATTTCCAGCGGCGGCCAATTCAGCAGAAAGACGGAGATTGCAATCATTTGGAATGCTGTTTTGTATTTGCCCACTGTTGATACCGCAACACTGGTGCGCGCGCCCAATTCCGCCATCCACTCGCGCAGCGCAGACACGGTAATCTCACGTGAAATAATCACAATGGCGGCAAAAGCCATAGAAATCGTGGGCTGCCATTGTACCAGTACAATCAGCGCCGCCGCTACCATCAGCTTATCTGCAACAGGATCCAGAAAGCGGCCAAAGGCTGAAGTCTGGTTTAAGGTGCGCGCCAAATAGCCATCGAACCAATCCGTAACCGCAGCCACTACAAAAATCCCCGTCAGCAGCATATGCCGGCTCATGCCGGCATCATGGCCTTCAACTCCCATGGCTGGCGGCCAATAGGCCACAAGCAAAAAAACAGGAATTAAAGCAATACGCGCTAAAGTTAAAATGTTTGGAATATTCAGGATTCGACCTGCAGTCATAGACACCGCCAATGTTTCCCCTTCATGCACGATGCAAATGCACAATATATTGAGGATTTACCCTTCGTTAATTCTGTTCACTTTATACGAAATGACCTAAAGTGTCACTAGGCAAACACGGTAACTGTTTGCCGTGAAATTGCGATCAGCCGGCCTTCTGCATCCCATAAATGCGCATATTCCGTCGAATAGCCGTCTCCAGCATAGTCGGTAAATACTTTATATTTAAACCAATCCTGTACCTGATGCTGCAGCGGGTGCACATAGGTCAGATGCCACGTCAGCGAACTGGCTGGCGCCATGCGCGTATACATCGGCAGCACACCGGGCGGCCACATATCGAAGGCCACCATTAATTCCGCCACCGTCATTTCCCGGTTTTCATGCCACACAGGATCAAAACGGAACCAGCCGCCAAAATCAGGCTGCTGGGCTGCCGTACAAGGATACTGCCCTTCCGCCCACGCCATTTGCATCTGCTTAAAGCATTCCGGCGCCAAAGGATGATGCTGCGCGATCTGCAAGTCTTCAACAGCAGGATAATCTGGCGCTGCCCGCTCATGGCTCACCTGAATAGATGATTCGCGCTGCGCGCCAAAGCTGGCCAGTAAAATGCTTTGCACCGCGCCACCCTGCCAAAGCCGGACTTCCACGGTGGTCACAGATTTTCCTTCACGCAGGATTTCCGCAGTCAGCTTCACTGAACTTAATTGCACAGGCCCGACAAAGGTCACACTGGCACTGAGCAAGCGCTTATGCTCATCGGCCACCGCCAGCACGGCTTTCTGCATCAGCATGCCCGCCACCAAGCCGCCATAAATCGTGCGACCCTGCAGCCAGCCTTGCGGGATATCGACTGTATCTGACTGCCGAATCTGTTCATATAATGCGGTTAATGACATGCTGCTTTCCTGCTGAACGCCAACGTGATGGCCGATATGCTATCTTTATTGGAATGGCTGCTGATGTAAATGTTCAATGACCCATGGGTCATTGAGCATTTTAGCCAAGCGCTTCCATTTTCAGCACAGCGCTTTAAGTTCGCCTGCGCTCAGGCAATTTATTCATGCAAAATTTTATAAATGGTGCGCGCCATCACCTCACCCAAACCTGGCACCAGTTTCAATTCATTTTCTGAGGCTTTCAGCACGCCTTGAATGCCGCCGAAGTGGGTCAATAAGTCACGGCGGCGTTTCGGCCCCAAACCCGGAATAACTTCAAGCACTGAAGAACCGCGCTTTTTATCCCGCTTAGCGCGGTGTTTGGTAATGGCAAACCGGTGCGCCTCATCACGTACCTGCTGAATTAAATGCAACGCTTTGTGGTCTTCAGGCAGCTGAATTTTCGTGCCATCGGTAAAATGCAGCGTTTCAAGGCCTGGCTTGCGCCCTTCCCCTTTGGACACCCCGATCATAAACGCATCCAGTTCCAGTTCCCGCATTACCTCCATCGCCATATGCAGCTGGCCTTTGCCGCCGTCGATCAGCAGCAGGTCAGGCAGCATGGCTTTTTTATAGCGGCGGGTCAGCGCCTGGCGCATCGCCGCATAGTCATCGCCTTCGGTAATGTCATTGATGGAAAACTGGCGGTAATCGCGCTTGCGTGCGCCGCCTGCATCAAACACGACGCAGGAAGCAACCGTGGCTTCCCCCATGGTATGGGAAATATCAAAACATTCAATGCTGTCAATGGGCCTGCCCGCCACCTGTTCCAGCTGATGAAAGCGTTCATTCAATTCAAAATGATTGGCCAGCTTGCCTTTAATCGCATGCTGCACATTCATCTGCGCCAGCTCTAGCCATTCAGCGCGGGTTTCACGCACACTGTGCTTAATTTGAATCTTTTTCTCAAAGTGCTGCTGCAGCGCCTGCTCCAGCTCTTTGCGGTTGACCGGCTCAACATTCACAATCAATTCAGCTGGAATCTCATCCGCCACCTGAAAATAAAAGTTGGCGATGAAATCTGACAACATTTGCGCCAGATCATCACCCAGCATATCAGGGAAATAGCTTTTACCGCCCAGCATCTTGCCATTGCGCACATGCATAATCTGTACGCAGGTCACCCCCGCATGGTAGGCAATGGCAATAATATCCGCTTCACCTTTGACCTTGTAAATCGCCTGCTGCGCCTGCACATCCCGCAGCAGCGCCATGCGATCACGGTAAAACACCGCTTTCTCAAACTCCAAAGCCTCGGCCGCCTGCTCCATTTTTGCAATCAGTTCTTGATTCAGCTCTTTGGTATCCCCTTGCAAAAAACGGATCGAGTTATCGACATCATTTTTATACTCTTCAGGGCTAATCAGTCCCACACACGGCGCTGAGCAGCGCTTGATTTGATACTGCAGGCACGGGCGCTTGCGCTGTGAAAAATAGCTGTTTTCACACTGGCGCACATTGAACAGCTTTTGCAGCACCAGCAGCGTATCGCGGGCATTGTAAGCGCTCGGATACGGTCCAAAAAACTTGCCGGCCTGATGCTTGCCCTTGCCGCGGCCTGACGCAATGCGCGGATAAGGCTGATCTGCGGAAATGAAAATATAGACGTAAGACTTGTCGTCCCGCAGCATGATGTTGTAGGGCGGCCGGTGCAACTTAATCAGATTCTGCTCCAGCAGCAACGCTTCGGTTTCAGAACGGACGACTAAGGTTTCGATGTCATAAATGCGCGCCACCAACGCCTGCGTCTTCGGATGCTCAATGGTTTTGACAAAATAGCTGGAGACGCGGTTTTTTAATTTTTTTGCTTTGCCCACATACAGCAGCTCGCCGTCCTTGCCCAGCATGCGGTACACGCCCGGCAAAGTCGTCATATGGGCTAGAATTTTTTCAATATGTTCACGCGCGTTTTCGTTCACTGGCGGCCTGTCTTCTGCTGATTCACTGCATTGCTGCGTCTATGCTACATGATGTGATGGTTTAAGGCGGATTTTCAAGCATTCCCTCCTGAATTTTACGGCGCTGGCAATAACATGATTGCTAAAAGCTATTATTGAAAAAACTGAAGTTTGCTATGCTCAAAGCGTGCGGAATGTATTGTTGATGCGCCTGTTTTTTGATGGCTCTTTTCCCAGCCAATCCAGTTTTAAACCCAAGGAATCAAACGGAATGAACACAGCCAATCCAGCCCTCCATGCCTTGAAGCCCAGCACTTCAACACACAGCGCATCGGAAAAAGACCGCTTGATTGGCAAGCCGCGCTTTCATTTTGAACCGCAGGCGGTAATACAAAGCTTAAGGCAGCGGATTATTGGACAGGATGCGGCGCTGAATGAAATTGAAAAAATGCTGCAGGTGGTTAAAGCGGATTTTTCCAGCCCCGAACGCCCGCTGTCGGTGACCTTAATGCTGGGCCCAACCGGGGTCGGCAAAACCGAAACTGTGCGTTTAATTGCTGAAGCTATTTATGGCCGTTCAGACGCCTTTTGCCGCATTGATATGAACACCTTGGCGCAGGAACACTATGCCGCAGCCATTACCGGCGCGCCTCCAGGCTACGTCGGCTCGAAAGAAGGCCACAGCCTGTTTGATGAAGCCGCCATAGCAGGCTCACATACCCGTCCGGGCATTGTGCTGTTTGATGAACTGGAAAAAGCCTCGATTGAAGTGCTGCGCGGCCTGATGAATGTGCTGGACACCGGCACGCTGACCCTGACGGCGGGCACCAAAACCATTGATTTCCGCAACTGCATGATTTTCATGACCAGCAATATCGGCGCGCAGGCAGCGCAGCTGTATTTAGATAAATTGAATTTCCTGCCTAAAAAAATGCAGGATCTGTGTTTAAAGCGCGTACCGACCCAGCGCATTATTGAAAAAGCCATGCAGCGTAAATTCGATCCTGAATTTCTCAACCGCATTGACCGCGCCCTGCACTATCGGCCGGTGCAAAATGATGCCTTGCCAAGGCTGGTCGAAATTGAACTGGAAAAACTCAATCAGCGCCTGCAGCATCAAAAACGCAGCCTTTCCTTAACAGAAAGCGCCAAAGCGCATTTTTGCCAAGGGCATGACATCCGCTACGGCGCCCGGCATTTGGCGCGCAGAATGCGCACCGAGCTTGAACCGATTTTGGCCGTATATTTTCTAAACTACCCCGAGCAGGCCACACTGCATATAGACTGTTCAAACCGTCAGCTGACGGTAAAATCCTCAGCCTGAACAAACAGCAGATTTATTGGCCCAATCCGCAGCAACAGGCCTGATCCATATGTTATGAAGCCTGTGATCAGCAAATCGGTCAGATATTCCTGTCAAGGATAAAACAAGCAGAATGGTTAAATACAGCGAATCAAGAATGCTGCTTTCATGTATGGATCAGGCACTCCAATTGCTGAAATAGATGCGCTAAATCTTTGACATCAATAGGCTGGTGAAACCCTGCTTGTCTTTTGGGGAAACCAGTACAGATTTAATTTTTCCATCTTTCAGATAATCAACTTTCAGACGGTCAAGGGACAGCGCAGGTGATGAAACAGAGTTGGACGTCGGAGAAACCCCCTGAATATCAGCCATAGGAATATTCCTGTTCAGCCACATGCAGCGAATATTCAATTGCCCATTAGCCACTGTATACCGCGTCGTCCAGACCGGCCACCAGATCATTGCAATAGTCAGCACATAAACCGCGGTATGCTCCGGATACTCTTCCATTGTACCCTTCGCATACATGGTCAGCAGCAGCTGTATCAACATACCCGTCAAACAGATTACGAACCCCATTACCCACCAGTCAATTTTACTTCGAAATCTTTGCATAGCCGGAAACCATAATTTTTCAACCCTTATTTTTGCAGTGTAAATTAATCCCATATTTTTTTCATGGATTAATGCTCAACAATGCAAAACTAATCCTCATAAAAAATGCGCCGCAGGGTACTTTGAGCCGCAATTGACTTTTCTGACTGCAAATAAATATCCGTCTACAAAAAAAAACAGTCCATTGATGGCATAAATAATGCCGTTACAAATTTTAAAATATCTTCTGAAACAATCAGTTTCCATACACTATCTGTTGCAGATGCAGGCATGGTGCAGTTCAACAGCCGTTGATGAGAAAAAAAATTGATGACCCTTGCGTCACGGCTTGATACAACTTGTTATGTTCTTTTTAGATATAGTTATCGTAAGATTAGCGAGGCAAAAAGTGCGCAGGAATCGCGTACTCACCGCTTCAAAACATCAACTTAGAAGTCCTCCAAAATAAAGGAGATCAGGCATGATCCACGCTGGCAATGCCATTACCGTCCAAATGCTTTCGGACGGAATTGCAGAATTCCGCTTTGACTTACAAGGTGAGTCGGTCAACAAATTTAACCGTGCAACAATTGAAGACTTTAAAGCTGCAATTGACGCTGTTAAAGCAAACGGTGACATCAAAGGCTTAATCGTTACTTCGGCTAAATCTACATTTATCGTTGGCGCAGATATTACTGAATTTGGCGCAAACTTCGCTCAAGGCGAACAAGCGATTGTGGATTGGGCATTGCCTGTTCACGACATCTTCAACGCATTTGAAGATTTAGAAATTCCTAAAGTTGCAGCGATCAATGGCATGGCATTGGGCGGCGGCTTTGAAATGTGCCTCGTGTGTGACTATCGCGTGATGTCAGAAGCGGCTCAAGTCGGTCTTCCTGAAATCAAACTGGGCATCTTCCCTGGTTTCGGCGGTACGGTTCGTTTAAGCCGTCTGATCGGTATCGACAATGCAGTTGAATGGATGGCGATGGCTAATCCTAAAAAACCAGCTGCTGCGCTGAAAGACGGTGCGGTTGATGCGGTTGTTGCTGCGGACAAACTGCAAGACGCTGCAATTGACTTGGTTAAACAAGCCCTTGCAGGCCGTGTAGACTGGAAAGCAAAACGCCAAGAAAAACTTGACCCAGTTAAATTGAACCCAATCGAACAAATGATGGCGTTCAACTCGGCGAAAGGTGCAGTTCTTGCAAAAGCAAATCCTGCTCAATACCCTGCGCCTAAACTTCTTCTTGACTCATTACAAGCAGGTGCAAGCCTTCCACGTAATGAAGCACTTCAAGCTGAAGCGGCTGGTTTTGCAAAAGCAGCCATTACACCACAAGCAGGCGCACTGATCGGTTTGTTCATTAACGATCAAATCGTGAAAAAAACCTCTAAGCGCTACGAAAAAGGCGCGCACCCTGTAAACCAAGCTGCTGTGCTTGGCGCAGGCATCATGGGTGGCGGTATTGCTTACCAAGCAGCCAGCAAAGGCACGCCAATCATCATGAAAGACATTGGTAACCCGCAACTTGCTTTAGGTATGAAAGAAGCAAATGGTTTACTGACTAAACAAGTTGAACGCAAGAAAATGAAACCTGCGCAAATGGGTGAAACTCTTGCGCGCATTCGTCCTTCATTAAGCTATGACGAGTTTAAAGAAGTGGACATCGTGATTGAAGCTGTAACTGAAAATCCAAAAGTGAAAGGCATTGTATTGTCTGAAACTGAGAAAAAAGTTCGCGACAACACAATCATTGCATCAAATACATCTACGATTTCAATCACGCGTTTGGCTGAAAATCTAGAGCGTCCTGAAAACTTCGTGGGCATGCACTTCTTTAACCCAGTTCACATGATGCCATTGGTAGAAGTGATCCGCGGTGAGAAGACTTCTGCAGAAGCGATTGCGACCACTGTGGTTCTTGCTCAGAAAATGGGTAAAACACCAATCGTAGTAAACGACTGCCCGGGCTTCCTTGTAAACCGTGTGTTGTTCCCTTACTTCGGCGCGTTCGACCTTCTTCTTAAAGATGGTGCTGACTTCCAGCAAATCGACAAAGTAATGGAAAAATTCGGCTGGCCTATGGGCCCTGCTTACTTGATGGACGTTGTTGGTATTGATACTGGCGTTCACGGTGCAGAAGTCATGGCTGAAGGTTTCCCTGACCGCATGAAGCCTGACTTCAAAGGTTCAATTCAAACCATGTACGAAGCAAAACGTTTGGGGCAAAAGAACGACGTTGGTTTCTACAAGTACGAACTTGACCGTAAAGGCAAAAAAGCCAAAGTGGTTGATCCAACGGCTTACGAGCTTGTTGCATCTGTTGCAACTGCAGAAAAACGCGAGTTTGATGCTCAAGAAATCATTGACCGCATGATGCTTGCATTCTGCAACGAAACTGTCCGCTGCCTAGAAGACAACATCGTAGCAACTGCTTCTGAAGCTGACATGGCGATGATTATGGGTGTAGGCTTCCCTCCATTCCGTGGCGGCCCTGCACGTTACATCGACCAAACAGGTGTTGCTGAATACGTTGCGCTTTGCGACAAATACGCACACTTAGGTAAGGCTTATGAAGCGCCGCAAATGTTGCGTGACATGGCTGCTAACAACAAAAAATTCTACGGTTAAGGAGCAACGTGAATGGCTACTTTAAATCCACGTGACGTTGTCATCGTTGATGGCGTACGTTCAGCAATGGGTAAAACCAAAAACGGTATGTTCCGCAATGTACGTGCTGACAGCTTATCGGCTGAATTGGTTCGTGCTTTAGTTGCCCGCAACCAGTTTGACACCAATGAAGTTGAAGACCTGATCTGGGGCTGTGTAAACCAGACTCTAGAGCAAGGTATGAACATTGGCCGTAACATTGCGTTATTGGCTGATTTACCAAAAACTGTTGCAGGTCAAACGGTTAACCGTCTTTGTGGTTCATCTATGCAGTCTATTCATACTGCTGCGGCTCAAATTGCGACCAACCAAGGTGATGTGTTCATCATCGGTGGTGTAGAGCATATGGGTCACGTGGGTATGATGCACGGCATCGACCTGAATCCTGAAGCATCTAAGCATTATGCGAAAGCATCGAACATGATGGGCTTAACTGCTGAAATGTTAGGTCGCATGAATGGCATTTCGCGTGAAGAACAAGATGCGTTTGGTGTTGAATCACACCGCCGTGCTTGGGCTGCAACTCAAGAAGGCCGTTTCAAAAACGAAATCGTAGGTGTTGAAGGTCATGATGCCAATGGCTTCAAAATCCTATGTGACATCGACGAAGTAATTCGTCCAGACGCTAACCTTGAGTCATTCAAATCATTACGTCCTGTATTTGATCCGAAAGGCGGTACAGTCACTGCGGCAACATCTTCAGCTTTGTCTGATGGTGCTTCTGCAATGTTGCTGATGTCTGCTGAACGTGCTCAAGCATTAGGTCTTAAGCCACGTGCTGTAATTCGCTCTATGGCGGTTGCAGGTTGTGATGCTGCAATCATGGGTTACGGTCCAGTTCCAGCAACACAAAAAGCACTTAAACGCGCTGGTTTAAGCATTAGCGACATTCAAACATTTGAATTGAATGAAGCTTTTGCTGCACAAGGCTTGTCTGTCATGAAAGGCTTAGGCATTTA
This sequence comes from Acinetobacter entericus, assembly GCF_026168575.1. Lineage (NCBI taxonomy): Bacteria > Pseudomonadati > Pseudomonadota > Gammaproteobacteria > Moraxellales > Moraxellaceae > Acinetobacter > Acinetobacter entericus. The sequence goes on along the minus strand of NZ_JAPEQW010000004.1, from coordinate 208,802 downwards.
TGAAAAACAAGACTTGATCAACTTAAACGGTGGCGCAATTGCTCTGGGTCACCCATTGGGTTGTTCTGGTGCACGTATCACCACGACATTACTTAACGTAATGGAACAACAAGATACGCAAATTGGTCTTGCGACTATGTGTATCGGTTTAGGTCAAGGTATCGCGACTATTATCGAACGTGTTTAATCCTTAATTAAACACTGAGATAAAAAGAACCCCGCTTATTGCGGGGTTTTCTTTACATAAAAATTATTAATAAATATGTAACTTATTTGATAATGAATCAGCCAATTTAACAGATTCATTTTCCATATAAATATGTACAGGAATTTCAGACTTCTTCAAAATACTAATTGCATTATCAAAAGCATGCTGAAGCTTCTTATCAGATGGTGAACTAACCATATAATAAATCTCAAATAACTCATTACTTTTAGAAATACTAGTTACTTTACCTAACCAACTTCTAGCTTTATCCTTAATACCCTCAGATGTAGTTAAATCAAAAGATAATGCCTCCAAACAATGTAAAGAACCATTTTTTAGAGTATGTTTGAAATTTAATTCATCATCATTTGTACTTATTGTATATGGTTTAACTAGAGATAAAATTTTTCTATTTTGGAGATCTTTTTTAAATACTCTCCATACATCATCATCTGATTTATGATCATAAATATTTTTTTCTTCATATTTCATAATGTATTTGTCAAATAAATCATCAAATGTTTTTTCTATATTAATTGATACACCTGAGCCAACAACTTCCCATTGAATACTACTATCATCATGCGGAATAATGTCTAACATCAATTTTTCTAATTTTTCAGAATGTATTAAACTCAAATTTTTTGAATTATTTTTTTCAAATATATTTTCTATATGCTTTAATTGTTTTTTTAACTGAATACTATTAACATCTGGAAATGTTTTTTTAATGCGACGACTAGTAGTTTTACATTTTAAATTTGAGTAATTAATTGATGGCGCAACAACACTTAATCCAACATTAATAAACTCACCAGTTAGGATATCATGTACATATTTAATTAATGCAAATTCATATTTAATAATAGGTTTAGTGTTCATTTTAAAACTTCCCTAATAAGAAAAAGCGCTTGATCAATATTATTCCTAAGAGATTTTATGAAGGTTAATACTTCATCAACCTTATTCTCACAATTAACTAACCATTCAGGAGGAATAGAATTTTTATATTCTGCTAGACGCTCATCAGTTAAACCCTTCCAGAATATAATAAAATCAGAAACTTCTAAACTCTCAGTTTTTCCTTTAAGACTAGAGAAAAAAATATGCTTTTTGACCTCGGGTGATTCCATATAACCACCTTCCCATGGCTCTAAATCCCAAGAGAAAACTTTAGGTCTTAAACTTAAATCATGATCAAAAATCGCAAATGTTGACCCATTGGTCAAACAATTTGGATTACCAATTTTTCGATCAGGATTCTTAATCAACATATCAAAGATAAAAATTTCTAATGCAGATTGCAATTGCTCTTGAGTAAGCGTTAATAAAGGATTCGTTAACGTTGTAAAAGATGGAGGCAACCGCTTTACACCAAAAGCAAATGGTTTACTTTTAGTGATCATATACTTTAAGGGAGGGTCAATATTAATTGCACCCACAAAATCATCCGTTATCTGGACTAACTTATAGACTCTGGAATTGGTAAATTTAAATCACATGCCAAAAAATTAGCAAATGCTTCAATAATCAAAGTAAAAAGACTTTTCTTCACAGCCTTCTGCAAACTTAGTTACAACTTCAACATTTTCAAAATTAGATAGACTATAACCATCTAAGAGACATGGTTTGGTCTTCCCATTGGCCATAGGTTTATGAAACGTCATAGCAACTACTGAATCAAACATTATTATACACTAATATTATAAACACCCCATTAGTGATCATTTTAGTGTATTTCTATCTTTAAATGTATGTTATCTATCCAATTTTTTGAAATATTTTAGCTTCATAAATTAAATATATAGGCACTACCATTACCCTTGACTCTATATCCTCTGCGCCAACAACGTCGCAAAATGCTGTTTAATCCGATTGCCCTCTGCATCAGCCCGATGCAACTCACCAATATTTTCATTGTATTTCACAATGTTCCAACCCTCGTACAAAGCACTTAACTCTCCAGTTTTAAAAGCAAAAGGAAAGTCTGGCTGCGCAGGAATATCATCGGTATCCATCGCACAGACGATCAAGTTAAATCCATTTACATTTGTGGCTTGTTGCATCTGTGCAATCAGCGGTTTCACCGTTTTAGCTTGCAAAAACATCATCACCACCGTACAGCAAATAAAGTCATATGTGCCTGTAATGCTTAGGTCAGCATTTAAATCACGCTGTTGTATATGAATCTTTTGAATACCTTCGGCATCTATAATCTGCTGTAGTTTTTGCAAACTTTGCGAATTCACATCCCAAGCATCCACTTCAAAGCCCTGCTGACTTAAGTACAGCGAATTTCGCCCTTGTCCACAGCCAACATCCAAAGCCTGACCGCCGTGTAAATACGGCGTAGCAGCAAAAAATTCTGAATGTGTGGGTGAAAGCTGATATTTCTTATAAAAATAATCCTGCGGGGTACAGTAAAATTGCAGCTGACACTCTATGTCATCACTGGTCGAAACAATTTTGTGCCATGCTTGAGGCTGAATAAACGGCGGCTGTTGCTCCGCACTAAAGATATGCTCAGACTGCACCACACCTGCCTCATCTAAAAAAGCAAACGTCAATTCACCTTGATAAATCTTTAACTTTGCCCAAGTGCCCGCTTTGGTATTGTGTTTATTTTTAAACCCTTGTGGAATGGTCTGGGCTGTCCACACTGGAAGTTCTTTATAACAAATTAAGTCTTGCATCAGCCGATTTCCCACCTTGTTATGACGTATTCTCTAGTCCATAGTTTTTATCGAAGCTTGTATGATCATATCCAGTTCCTACTCAAATGAACATTCATTCGAGATCTGGAAATAGCAAATAGATAAGAAAAAGAATCTGTCGCCCCACTGCATTGAGCGGCTCATAGAACTTTCATTACTTTAAACTTTTGAGCTTTGACGCCTTTTTGAACATTTTAATGATAGGCTTAAAGACAATAAAAATTCAGCTTAACTATATTTCAAATAATTCGGAGTCTATCGATGTTTGCATCACCTTTAAAAACCATCATTTGCTTAGGCGTCATGGGAACATTATTCACAGGCTGCGCCACCAAAACCCTGATAACCAAAGACAATAAAACCTATACCCGTACCAACAAAGTCACCCTGATCGAAGACCAAGTGGTGGCTTTTGGCAAACCTGCTCAGCCTCTGCCGAATTTACCTGCGCATAGTTTAGTGATTGCAGGACAGCAAAAAAGCTATGTCCTTACCCAAGGCGGGCCTCAATTTGTCAGCTTAATTGGGAAACTGGACCCGAAAAATATTCAAGTTACCCGAGAACTGAGTTTCTATTCAGAAAAGAATGATGGTCATTTTACAGGAACCCTGCCGCTGTCTTATGTGAAGCTCAAAGAAGACATCAGCAAGAAAGATCTGGAATTTTTTATTGAAAATGGCGCGAAGGAATGTTCGAGTTCCAGTGATGAACGCATGTTGGCGCAGCGTTTCTGTTTCGAGATCAAACTGGCAGGTGTGGTCTATCCTGCGGCGAACAATTTAGCGTCTTTAAAAGCCTTGAGTAAGCCTTATCAGGTGAGCATTTATACCCATCACGAGGAAAGTTATAAATCCAAGTCAGGCATGAATCCTTTTGAAAAATTAGTGCTGTTGCCTTTTGCCGTGGCAATCGACGTGGTCAGCCTGCCGTTCCAAGCAGCCGATAAAATTTTTGACTGACAGTCCTATATCCATTTTGCAAAAAATAAAAGCCCCTCAGCATTAGGGGCTTTTATGTTCAGTGATGAACAAGAGCTAATAAATAATATGCAAACACCTGTTTAAAAAATAGACAGTCAAAGTGTAACGGTCCGAAACATCATGTTATGCCTCTGTAAATATAGTTGATTATTCACACAATTTTAGCCTGCTCCATAATCAATAGCCTAAATCCATGTTTCATAAGCATTAACATAGCCAACTCTCTCCAACCGAATCATAAAATTCAGGATGCTACCTATGAATGCGATGAAAACTGCTATGGCGATTGCTCTAGTTGCAGGCACAACTTCTGCTATGGCTGCAGAAGCTGCTCCAGCGGCGAACCCGCTTGCGCAAGTTAAAGCGGATGCAGTTAAAACAGCTTCTGCTGTGAAAACAAATACTGCAGCTGCTGCTAAAAAAGCAGCAGCTAAAACTGTTGCCGTAAAAGATGCAACTGTTAAAACTGCTGTAAACGTGAAAGACGCTGCTGCCGCTGAAACAGCAGAAGTTAAAGACGCAGCTGTTAAAACCGCTGTAGATGTGAAAGATGCCGCTGCCGCTAAAACCGCAGAAGTTAAAGACGCTGTTGCAACTAAAGTTGAGGCGGTAGAAGCGGCTGAAGTGAAAGCTCCAGCAATGACTGCTGAAGCCCAAAAAGCATGTGCTGAAACATGCGCAGAAAAAACAGCTGAAGCTGCAAAAGCGCAAACTGAAGAAAAAAAAGGTTTCTTCTCTTGGTTCAAGAAAAAAGCGGCTTAATTTAAACGCTGCTGTTCAAAAAAGACGCCTGAAAGGCGTCTTTTTTTATAATCGCGGTTCAGGCAAACTGCCGGCTCAATTCTAAAATCAATACTGGCTGCGGGCATCTTCAAAAATACTGCCCCGTCTTAGCTTGAAGCATCACAATCTGCTCTGTATTGTGCCAATCATCCATTGTATAAAAACAGGTGCTGAAGAAAAACCGGCACACGCCTGCGCAATATCATGTATAGCAGAAGCATTTTTCAGAATTTCACCGGCCTGGCGCAAATGAATAAAGGTTCAGCAGCCCTCATCTCAAATGCCATAATGAATACTGCAGGCTGCCTTATGGAAAGGCGGATTAAAGCTTCTCTGCAATCTCTTTGCGATTCTGCACACTGACCTGCTTCATTTGCTGATTCAGCGCCAGTATCTCCTTGTAGAGCGCATTAAACTGCGCCAAAGGCGCATCTTCATAAAACATAAAGGTCTTCCCGCGCTGTTCCCACTTATTGTTTTTCAGCACTGCAAAAATTGCATCGGCTTTGGCCAAACTTTGCTTCTCCAGCTCAAACAGCGCATGCGCATCATCGCTGTGCTGGCTGTCTCTCAGGCTCTGCGCCAGCTGATGGCGGTATTTGCTTTTAATCGGCAAATTCTTGGCCTGCTCCAAACTGTTTTGTTCAAATTGCTGCATTTTCTGCTCATAGCTCTCCACTGCCGCATGCACATTTTTCAGCATTTCTTCAGTTGCTTGATAATTCTGCTTTTTATCGGCTGCGAGACGGTCAATATCTAAAAAATGATCCCAATCCTGCGCTTTAAGTTCACGGATATAGGCATTTCTGGCCTCAGCGCTTTGTATCATCTGCGTCAGCACAAAATTCGCCATCACCTGATAATCGCCCTGCAGCCGCGGATCTGCAACATCGACTTGAATAGGTTTGGATGTATCTTTGGCCTGAGCAAAAATCTGCTCGGTTTTTTCCAGCAGCACAGTTTGATAGGCCTGCAGCTGACCTGCTTCTTTTTGCTGCGCACGGTATTGATAAAACAGCCCGCCAAAGATAATTACGGTAGCAGCAGTTAAAATAATAAAGATACGTGGCATAAAACGCTCCGAATCCAGTTTATTTACAGTTTAAATCTAAAATACACAAATGGCGAATAAATAAGCAGAACCCAGCTTTACCGCTTTTAAATTCAAACTTTTTCTCGCACAGCATCGGTTTTGAATTTAAAAAAATCCGCCTAAAAAATTTGAATTCAAAACGCAAACTCCCTGAAATGACGCAAAAGTCAGGCCTGAAAATTAAAAAATCCGCACATTCATTGCGGATTTTCACGTTTTGAATTTAAAACCATTGCGCGCTTACTTGCGAGGCAGGCCTTCCAGCATTGAACGGTCGATAGTGCCTAAATTGATTTGCTCGCGGCTGATTTGCACATTGGCGGCATCACGGTTGATGCCAAATGGCTGAAGCATGATGTAAAGGCCATTGCGCGGATCCGAAGACTGCAGGCCGCTGGCGATATTCAAGACATGCTGCTGCAGCGCTGGCGGCAAACTGGATAAATTCGGCGACGGCTCTGCTGGCAAAATATCTAGATTGGCCACAATTGAAGGATCGACCACAAATGACTGCGTGCCTTCTTCAATTTGCATTACCCGGTGCTGCAGCGCTTTGCGGCGCGCAGTTTCCTGCTGGTACGGCACCACGCCGGTTTCTTCACGCAATTCGGGTTCAGCCATAACGGTCAGCACAGGCAGGCGCACAGCCTCTTGATGCTCCTGCGGCGACTCTGCAGCAAATGCAGACACTGAAACAGCGCCTGCCAGCGCAAGAACGGTATAGCTCAGCGGTTTAGGGAGATTCATATCACTGTACTCAAATCAAATACGGAAAAGATAAAACATCTTATGAATAGCTGTAATTGTACAATAAACCGCCATGCACATCGTTTTTCTCAGACCAACGGCACCAAAGCGCCACAGCAAAAAATGACCGCAGGCAAAGCTTAACTTTGCGCCTCAGCGCACAGGCCTGCCCGCAGCAGCACAGGAAATTGCACAGCATAAGATGACGCCTCTTGGCTGAGCTTAGAAATATGCCTCCAAGGGCGCCAGTGGACTTTGATTATGCTGTTTTACATAATGCTTTAAGCCAGACCATATATTGAAATAATTCAACAGCTGCGGATCTTGCGCTTCGATCAGGCCATAGCCAACGACCGCCAAACAGCCTTTAGGCTTCAGTACACGGCGCACTTCGGCATAAAAATGCATCAAAATTAAACCAGTGGATGGCTTACGGCACAGTAATTAAATCTGCGCTGTGATCGGGAAGCCCCGAATGTTCTGCCGAAGCGGCGCGGCAAATGACATTCTGCAGCTGCGGCGCCAGCCATTGAGTAAATTGCCCCGAGCCTGCACCGCAGTCCCAAGCCAGCTGGCGTTCAGGCACGTATTTTAAAACCGCCTCTAAAATCTCTGCAGAATAATCTGGGCACGCCTGCTGATACAGCTGGCTGTTATCCGAAAATAAGCCTTTCATTACCGGGATTCATAAGCATATTTTTCAATCAGTGTAACCCAGCAACGGTCAACTGCACTACGATTCAAATGGAGGCCCCAAAGAGCATATTGAAAAACCTTCAGCCGCTCAATTTTGCGGAAGAACCTGCTGGATGTAAAAACTGGTTTGCGCAATAGGCTCCATCTGGTCATTCATTTGGTAGTACTTGACATCATAATGACCGGGATTCCAGCCCGAAACCAGATAAAAACTGACCCAATTTTGCTGATTTTCACTGACTTTGCGCGGTGTAAACAGTAAAATTTCACCTGTATCACGCTGTGTCCAGCGCACCATCACCTGTACATTTGGCGGCACTTTGCCAAACGTATCAAAATGCGCGTATAGCGGCTGCTTCGCATAAATTTCACGAGGCAATACATCTGCCGGGTTCAGCTGAGACTGTGCCGTAACATAAGCCTGCCCAATCAGCTGCTGCTGCGGATCATTCTTGGCCTGCGCAAACTCATTCAGCATCTGCTGTGCAAACTGCTGCTTATTTCTAATTTGATCAAAGGCATAATCAGGAAATGCTTGCTGCAAATACTGCGCGAGCTGCTGTTCAGAAGCATGCTGAATCAGACTTTGAACTTGCTGATATTGGCTTTTGAACTGCCGCTGAGCCTCTGCAGAAGGCATTGACTGCATTGAATCAATGGCCAAGCCAGAAACAGGATTGCCATCCAATGGAGAACTATTCATCGATGGCTTATTTGGCACTGACAGTCCTGTGCTGTCTGCATTGAAATAAGCAGCAGCATAACCCAGCGCAAAGCACAGCGCCCCTACCGCACTGTATTTAACAAAATGCACAGTCATTAGATTGAATTAAATAATGATCAGGAATTGCTGCAGCGTAAAGTTTCTAATGTAGCTGCTGAATTAAACTCACCTGATGCGTATGCAGTACCCTTGTTGCTGAGCTGATTCAATGTATAGCCTGAACCCGTCAACAGCTTAAGGGTGCCTGTAACGCAGTAGCCGGTGATTTTATTGCTGTTTTTCATTGATGCAACGCAGCCAGCATTGGTCACAGCATAAAGCGTCTGTCCAGCATTCACACTGCTTGAACAGGCTGCTGTGATTACTCTATCCAATGATGACTCACACGATGTGCAATTGCCATTTTCACAAAGTTTGGCCGCATTTTCACTCTTGCATTCATAAGTGACGCCATTTTTAATAATGGTTTTAGAATAAGACGAGTTGACATTATCACCACTTCCGCCGCCGCCACATGCACTCAGCAGTACACTGCAAGGAATACCCAAAAGAAGAAATATTTTTTTCATGTTCATAAACTTAACCTTTCTTTTTAATACTTTATTTTTTAGCCAATGGGCAAATGATAAAACTGATTTTAGCAGTTAAATCGCTTAATTTATCACCACTATAAAACATCAGATAAAAAAAAGCCCCAAACAATGTTTGAGGCTTTTTTGAATATGGTGGCGAGACCCAGGATCGAACTGGGGACACACGGATTTTCAATCCGTTGCTCTACCTACTGAGCTATCACGCCGATGCGGTGTATTAAGCCGTAATTGATGGCATTAGTCAATCTAAATCATCAATATTTTTACTGAGTGCGTTTTTTTTAAGCAAAAAAAATCCCTGATGGGATCAGGGATTGAAAATTTAAATAAGTTTTAAATATGGTGGCGAGACCCAGGATCGAACTGGGGACACACGGATTTTCAATCCGTTGCTCTACCTACTGAGCTATCACGCCGATGCGGTGTATTAAGCCGTAATTGATGGCATTAGTCAATCTAAATCATCAATATTTTTACTGAGTGCGTTTTTTTTAAGCAAAAAAAATCCCTGATGGGATCAGGGATTGAAAATTTAAATAAGTTTTAAATATGGTGGCGAGACCCAGGATCGAACTGGGGACACACGGATTTTCAATCCGTTGCTCTACCTACTGAGCTATCACGCCGATGCGGTGTATTAAGCCGTAATTGATGGCATTAGTCAATCTAAATCATCAATATTTTTACTGAGTGCGTTTTTTTTAAGCAAAAAAAATCCCTGATGGGATCAGGGATTGAAAATTTAAATAAGTTTTAAATATGGTGGCGAGACCCAGGATCGAACTGGGGACACACGGATTTTCAATCCGTTGCTCTACCTACTGAGCTATCACGCCGATGCCGCGTATTAAACAGTTTAAGTGTGATAACGTCAAGCATCGGTTTCGATTTTTGCTTCATTTGTTTACTTTTACAGCAAAAAACCCTGATTTGCTTATTTTTTGTTTAAATCTCAAGGCATTATTCAGCTTCGCATCTTATTTAATGTGGATTTCAGCACAAAAAAAGCAGCCCGCAGGCTGCCTGAATGCAAAATCAGATTCAGATTTTATCCAAATGCGCCAAGCAGCGGTGAATGGCGCCGCAGCCCGGTTCAAAATTTTTCACACCTTTTTCTTCTTCTATACGGCACGCTTCACTGACCAGCCTTTCCGCGACCCCGCGGCCGCGGTTGGCTGGGTGCACCACAATATATTCCAAGGTCTTGCTTTCACCCTGCCCCGTGCACCAAATCGCGCCGATCAATTTAGTATTAAATTCTGCGGTATAAACTAAGGTATACTGAGCTAAGTTTTGCTCTAGTTGTTCAATGGCATCTGCACCGTCGCTAAATTCAGGACTGGTGTCGTACAGTCGCTCAAGCTGGCTGCGCACTTCATCATTTTCCAAAGAAGTATAGGCATGTACGGTAATAGGCATTGATAAACCCTCCTGAGCAATCTAATATGCGGTGACTTTTCGTCACAGCGAAAAACATTTTTACATCAATCATTTTGACGTATTTGAGGAACGTGTCTATGACCGACCGTATCAGTGAAGTGGTAAGAAACACTAACGAAACCAAAATTCGAGTTCGCGTGAATCTTGATGGTTCTGGTCAAGGCACTTTAAACACTGGTGTTCCATTTTTAGATCATATGATTGATCAAATCAAGCGCCACGGCTTGTTTGATATCGATATTCATTGCGACGGCGACCTCGAAATCGACGATCACCACACGGTTGAAGACTGCGGCATTACTCTGGGCCAGGCCTTTGCGAAAGCGCTAGGGGATAAAAGAGGCTTAAAGCGCTACGGCCATTTTTATGCGCCGTTAGACGAATCTTTAAGCCGCGTGGTGGTGGACTTGTCCGGCCGTCCAGGCTTATTCATGGACATTCCGTTTACCCGCTCCATGATCGGCCGGTTTGATGTCGATCTATTTTCTGAGTTTTTCCAAGGTTTTGTGAACCACGCTTTAATGACCCTGCACATTGACAATTTGAAAGGCAAAAACAGCCATCACCAAATTGAAAGCGTCTTTAAAGCTTTTGCTCGCGCGCTGCGCATGGCTTGCGAAGTTGATCCGCGTGCGGAAGGTAAAGTGGCTTCAACTAAAGGAACATTGTAATGACCCGTATTGCCCTTCTTGATTACGGCATGGGAAATCTGCACTCTGCGGCCAAAGCTTTAGAGTATGTGGGCGCAGCGGTTGATGTAACCAATGATCCGAAGCTGATTGCGCAAGCAGACAAGATTGTATTTCCAGGCGTCGGCGCCATGCGCGACTGCATGCAGGGCATGCATGAAGCAGGCATTGATGAAGTGGTGCGTAAAGCAGCCTTCAACAAGCCCGTACTGGCCATCTGCGTAGGCATGCAAGCCTTAATGCAGCGTTCCGAAGAAAATGGCGGCGCAGAGGCGCTGGGCATTTTTGAAGGTGCAGTGAAGCGCTTCCCGGACATGGATGGCATTAAAGTGCCGCATATGGGCTGGAATCAGGTGCATCAGGCTGACCCTAGCCACCCGATGTGGAAAAATATTGAACAGGATGCGCGTTTTTACTTTGTGCACAGCTACTATGTCGAACCGAAAGATGCAGGCATTGTGGCTGCAACCTGTGACTATGGTTTAGAGTTCTGCACCGCCATTCATCAAGAAAACTTATTCGCCACGCAGTTCCATCCAGAAAAAAGCCATACAGCTGGCCTGCAATTGCTGAAAAACTTTGTGGAATGGGATATTTAAACCCGCTTCACTCAAAAAGCCCGCATCATGCGGGCTTTTGATCTCTTGGCGGTTTATTCTTTAATCTGCAAGCAAAAACAATTATGATTTGAACACTTATTAAATATTCCAATTAAAAATCAGAGGTCAGAATAATGAATAACACTGTAAATGATTCCCCCCTAAGCGCTGCAGGACGTTTTGGGCGATTGTCCTATTTAGGATGGAATGGCCTGCTGGTGCTTGTCATGATGGTGCTTGGTATTTTTTGTGCAATTGCGCTTCCGGGATTTTCACCAAATATGGAGCAAGGCATGTCTGTGTTTGCCATGCTGCTGCTGGGCATTGTATATGTCACCATGATTTACTTTAGCTTTATTTTTGCTATCCGCCGTTTGCATGACCGCAACCACAGTGGCTGGCTGTCTTTGCTGATGCTGGTGCCGCTTGCAAACTTAGGTTTAGCGCTGTATTTAATCTTTGCCAAAGGCGATGCGCAGGAAAATCAATTTGGCCTGCCAAGAGCCACTCAAACCTGGGAAAAAGTTTTAGGCTGGTTCTATGTGCTGATTTTTCCAATCGGGATCTTGGCTGCAATTGCTGTCCCTGCGTACCAGGACTACGTTCAGCGCGCGCATCAGGCACAAATATCCATTCAGCAGCAAGCAGAATAAATACGGCTGCAGCCGATTAAATTTAAAACCTGCGCCCCGCAGGTTTTATTTTGCCTTTAACCTGAAAAACAGCTAGTCTGCCTGAAAAGATGCCATTTTGATTCAAATGAATGATCTCCGCGCAGCCGCGCTTCCCAGCAAAGAACAGATTCAAGCCTTGCCGCGATTTCAAAATTTGCCGGCTCAGAATATTCAGGTCATTCAGAATTTAGCGCAGTGCCGCGCCATTGAAGCGGAATTAAAAACCGCTGCCCTGCTGGGCTTTGATACCGAATCAAAACCTACATTCAGCAAAGGTGAAATCGCGACTGGCCCGCATTTAATTCAGCTGGCGACCCATGAGCGCGCTTATCTGTTTCAAGTCAGCGATGACATTCTGGATTTTTTAAAGCCTGTATTTGCCAGCCGCGGTCAAATCAAGGCCGGTTTTGGCCTGAAAAATGATGCGCATCTTTTCCGTAAAAAAGGTATTGAACTCAACAGCGTGATTGAACTGTCCAAATGCTTTAAATCTTTTGGCTTAGACAATCCGGTCGGGCTGAAAAATGCGGTTGCGCTGCTGTTTCAGCAAAACTTTCCCAAAAGCAAAAGTGTCAGCACATCCAACTGGGCCAGAAAACACTTGACCGATCAGCAAATTGCTTACGCCGCTGCCGATGCTTACGCGCCGGTATTGATTTTTGAAGAACTGCTGCGCCTCGGCCTATTGCCCAAAGACATTCCGAATACCGCCTTAAAACTGCGCAGCCGCCCGAATAAAATAAAACCGCCATCTGACGCTTAGAAATCTGCCAATATTTTGCTAAGATGGCGGGCAATGAATTCATTGAAAGATTGAGCAAGGAGCGTAAGCATGCTGATCATCCCTGCAATTGACCTGAAAGATGGCAAATGTGTCCGTTTGAAGCAAGGCCGTATGGAAGACGATACCGTATTTTCTGACGATCCTGTTGCAACTGCGCAGCATTGGGTTAATGAAGGCGCGCGCCGCTTGCATTTGGTCGATTTAAACGGCGCTTTCGCAGGCACGCCAATCCATAAGCCTGTGGTTGAAGCCATTGCCAAAGCGCAGCCGGAATTGCCGATTCAAATCGGCGGCGGCATCCGCTCACTTGAAACCATTGAACATTATCTGGATGCAGGCGTTTCTTTTGTCATTATCGGCACAAAAGCCGTGCAGAACCCTGAGTTTGTAGAAGAAGCCTGCAAAAAATTCGCCGGCCGCATCATTGTCGGCATTGACGCCATGAATGGCATGGTGGCGACCGATGGCTGGGCCAATGTCACTAACGTTAAAGCCACGGATTTGGCGAAGCGTTTTGCAGATGCCGGCGTATCCAGCATTGTTTACACGGATATCGCCCGTGATGGCATGATGCAAGGCGTCAACATTGAGCAGACCGTCAATCTTGCAGCCTACTCAGGCCTGCCTGTCATTGCTTCTGGCGGTGTGACCAACCTAGATGACGTCCGCAACTTGAAAGGCCAGTCAGGCATTTTAGGCGCCATCACGGGCCGAGCCATTTACGAAGGCACGCTCAACCTTCGTGAAGCGCAGTCGCTTTGGGATGACCAAGCCATCTAAAGCACGGCGGCAGTCTAAGGAGGCCTTCGGGCCTCTTTTTTATGCTGCTTTTTTCCTCATGTCTTTTAATGCTTTATCTATTTACTTGAAAATAGGTTTATGCAATTGACGTGAATATACTGTTCCAATAGTCCATTTCTTTTGCAAATCTGCCCGAATTTGCTGAGCCAATTCCCCGTGATTGGTTTGTATCGCCCATAAAGCATATTCAGATAATTTTTCAATATCTTGAGATTTTGTCGCAATAATAAAATTTTGCCGCGCGCTTTCCTGCTGATTTAATTGGTGATTCGCCAAAGCGCGGATTAACGCAATTTGTTCAATGTTATAATTGGGGTCAATCGATTTGATTTTATCCGTGATTGCTAAAGCTTGCTGCGCCTGTTGATCCTGCAGATATGCTGTCGCCCATTGTTCTAAGAAAGCAGGATCATTTTCAACAAGGCTTGTGTGCTTCTGCCTTAAAATAGCAATTGCTTCGCTGGCCTTGCCAGACTGTATTAAATACTCGGCATATCTAACGGCATTTTCAACGCTTGGAATGTTTTCATACTGCGTTTTGGCTTGATTGATTGCACGATTCGGCTGCAAAACATGCAGGGCTTTTTTACTCAATATATGGGCTTGATATGGCATTCGCGATTGCGGCAAATACACCGCCATCAAATACACGATACTGCCGAAAAACGGAAAAACAAATAAAATCCACAACCAGAAAAATGGCTGCCCATTGCGAATCGCATGAATTGCAAAACAGAGTGCGATCAGTACGTGAACCCCCACCCCCAAAATAGAAAAATACTGGAAGTACCAAGATAATCCACCCATCAAACAACCTCTTGAATCTATTCTTTTAATCTTTGTTTTATGCTCAAAGATTATACGTGATTGTAAAATTCGAAAGTAGAACTGCAGATTAATTTTTTTATGCTTTGCCTGACCATGGATGGATATTCATAAGCGCCATGAAGTGCAAGTTCATCAGGCACATTCAATGCTAATATTGCGCTCTCCCTCAGTCATAATCCGCTGTACATGCCTCAATTTGCCTCCACGCTCAACTCTAAAACACCGCAGCTCGCTCTGATCCTCATCACCATCATTTGGGGCGGCAGCTTCCTGACGGTGCAGTTTGGACTGAACTACAGCACGCCCATTTTGTTCGTTGCTCTACGCTTTGCGGCTGCCGCCCTTGCCGTCAGCCTGCTTTCCCTGAAAGATTTAAAAAAATTCAATGCCAGCGAAATCTTTGCCGGATTTTGCATCGGCGCAGTGATCGCCATCGGCTACGGCACGCAAACCATTGGCCTGCAAAGCATCAGCAGCAGTGAATCTGCATTTCTAACTGCGCTCTATGTGCCATTAGTGCCCGTTTTACTTTGGCTCTGCTTTCGGCAAACGCCACACTTCATGACCTGGCTGGGTGTCATTTCTGCCTTTGCCGGCCTGGCCTTTTTAACAGGCAATGGTTTTGGCGCCATGCAGCTGAATTTTGGCCAGCTGATTACCCTTTTGGGTTCGGTTGCAATTGCCTTTGAAATTATCCTGATCAGTTATTTTGCAAATAAAGTGAATTTACGCAGGGTCACCGTGCTGCAGCTGGCATTTGCCTCAGTGCTGTGCTTTTTGATTGCGCCTTTCAACGGAGAGACTCAATTGCCAGCCTTTGAGTGGCCGCTGCTGGCGGTACTCTGCGCCTTGGGAATTGCCAGTGCAGTCATTCAATTGGTCATGAACTGGGCACAGCGCATGGTCAATCCTTCGCAAGCCGCCATTATTTATGCCGGCGAACCGGTATGGGCCGCCATAATAGGGCGCATTGCAGGCGAGCGCCTAGCACCTTGGGCATTAGCCGGCGGATGCCTGATGGTGCTGGGTGTCATACTGAGTGAATGGCGGCCTCAGTTTTTAAATAAAGCCAAGGATGTCAGCCCTTAGGCGCATCCTGAACTTGGACTGCGGATGATCCATTCATCAAGATTCTGTTTATGAGGAATTGGCGCCTGCCCAGAAGAAAGAAAATCTGACTGCCCATTTGCCGCCTATCAGGCATCAAAAATGTGCCTGGAATAATGCCTTTTCAAAAGCGTTTGGGACAGCGTGAGTTCCCTTGAAATAACGCTGTCCCGCTGAATCCACATAATTGTCAGAATGACACCATTTTTCCAGGATTGACCATGGCGCCCAAGCTATAGGCGCTTTTGGCGAGAGGCACCACCACCGGCGCCAGCGTCCGGCCAAACGGAATATCCTGATGCTGAATACTGCTCAGCATTTTAAAATCATCGGCTTTGCCGCAAAAATCATCGGCGATGGCTTTGCCAATGCGCACCGTTTGCGCCACGCCATGGCCGCTCCAGCCTTGCACCGCATAAATCGGATATTTGCCATCTGATTTGCGGCTGTCGGCAGCGCCATTCATGGTGAGGTCTGTTGTGCCGCTCCAGACAAAATCGAGTTCCACCTGCTTTAACTGCGGGAACACATGCTGAATGCGCCCCAATAAATAATCATGGGTTTTCTCCGCGGTCCAGCATGAGCCCGTTCCCTCCCCTCCAAACAGCAAGCGGTTTTGGGATACGCCGCGGTAATAGTCAATCTGAAACTGCGTATCATAAACCGGCGCATCTGAAGGCAAAATTTCGCTTAAATCCATTTCAAGCGGCGCCGTGGTGCACACGTAGGTATAAAAAGGAATGGTGGTCTGATTGTGTTCTTGAAGCAATTTAAAGGCAGCATGATGCACCCCGATCACCGCGCTTTTACGCGCTTTGATCATTCCGCCACTGGTCAGGACATAAATGCCGTCCTCACGCTCTTCGACCGATAGCACTTCTGTCTGCTCATACACTGTGCCGCCGTTTTGACAGAAGCCATATACCAGTCCGCGGTTCAATGCCAAGGGGTGAATCTGTCCGCCCAATGTATCCAGCAAGCCTCCGGAGTAGTTGTCAGATTTCACGTATTCAAACAGTTCGTGCTTGCCCATAATGTGCGTATGGTCTTCGCCCAAATATTTGCGCGCATCGGCCCCTGCCGTGAGGGCAACCAAATGCCCCGGATGCACGGCGGCCGTAATGTGGCTGCGTTTGCGCTGCACATCCAGCCCATAGGCATCGCTGATTTGGTCAATTAACACCATCGCTTCGGTCGAAGTAAAATGCCAAAGCCTTTTGGCCTCTTCATGGCTGAAATGCTCAATCATTTCAGCGGCCTCCCAGCGCGCCAGACCGGGTGTCAGCTGCCCGCCATTGCGCCCTGAAGCAGCGCTGCCAATCCGGTTTTTTTCCACCAATACCGTCTCCACCCCCTGCTCTGACAAATGCAAAGCCGCAGAGCTTCCGAGCAGGCCTGCGCCAATCACCACAACATCACATTCAATGTCGGCCTGCAAAGCCTCAAATTCATGCCAAGAGGCCAGTGAACTTTCATAATAGTTGGCAGGAAAATCGAACTGGCCCCGCACTGGATTGAGCCAGTTCCACTCCTTGCCTGTCTGCACATTGACACTGTTTTTAAATTCAACATCTGCAACAAATTTTGGCTTCATCATCATCTTATTTACTCTCTTCAATTCAATTTTAAACGTTCAAACTCAGTAAGCGCTGCCAATCGCAATACTTTGTTTTTTTAATTTTTTATAGGCAAACAGCAATATTCCAACAGCAAGCCAGATGCCGCCGCACACCAAAGCATTGTGTTCTAGGCTCATCCAAAGGCACATAATGGCTGCGACAGAAATGATGGGTAAAATTAAGTTCAGAAACAGGTTTTTCAGCCCTTGGCGCTGGCCATCGCGCACATAGAATTTCATAAAGACTGAAAAGTTCACGGCGGTAAAGGCTATTAAGGCGCCAAAGCTGATCATGCTCACCACTGTGGCTAAATCAAGGGCAATCGCCGCTAAGGAAATAACACCAATCATCAAAACCGCATATAAAGGTGTGCCCAGCTTGCTGTGCACTTGGCCCAGTGTCCCCTTATGGAAAATGCCATCACGCCCCATAAGATGCACCAGACGTGAAGCGCTGGCATGGGTCGCAAGGCCTGAAGCAAAGGTATTCATAATCTGGGCGCAGAGAAAGACCGATTGAAATAAAGCGCCGCCGACATACAGCACAATCTCAGGCAAAGCCTCATCCGGGTTGTTAAAGCGGACATTGCTTGGAAAATACAATTGAATAAACCAGGACGCGCCCAGAAAAATCACTCCGCCGATGAGCGTAGTCAGCATCACAGCGCGCGGAATATTGCGTTTTGGATCGCTGGTTTCATGCGACATTGTGGTCACGGCATCAAACCCCAAAAAGCTGAAACACAGAATAGAAGCGCCTGCAATCAGCGGCAAAACCGACGTATCGCCATTCCATAATGGGGCCATGGTTAATACATGATCATAGCCCTGCCCGCTGCCTATTCCTTGAATCACCAGATAAATAAAGAAGCCCATCAGCAGCACCGGCGCGCAGACAAAAAGCATGCTGAGATTGGCTAAAATATTGATGCGGAAGCAATTGATCAGTGTCACTAGCCCTGTAAACAAGACCACCCATGCCCAGTACGGCACACTTGGTATCACCGCTTCTAAATAAATGCCGGCCAGAAGCGCATTGACCAGCGGCAGCATGATGTAATCCAGCAGCGTGCACCAGCCCACAAAAAAGCCTGCCTGCGCACCGCATGATTCAGCTGTATAGGTATAGGCAGAACCCGGTTTATCCGAATGCCTGCTGAAGCGCGCATAGCTGAATGCAGTCAGCAGCATGGCCCCTAGCGCCAGAAGATAAGCCAATGGCACTCGGCCATCAGTAATGCCTGACACAATGCCAAAAGTATCAAACACCACCATTGGGGTCATATATGCAATACCAATAATGACCACTTGCCATAAAGACATTTTTTTGAAAGAAACTTGCGTTTTTTCCATAATGCCACCTATTTATTCATTTTATTAAAGTTAATTATTTTTTTGCAACAACTATGCCATATAATATAAAAAATATATTTTAAGCTGGATCAGCATAAATGCCGAAATACTCATTAGAGCTGCGGAATGCAGCCATCCAGATGTACAAAAAAACCGACTATAAAGTTGCCGTTTGCAAAGAGTTTAATATCTCCCGGGTGACCTTGGACGCATGGATCAAGCTGGAAGAAGAAACTGGAAGCCTGCATCCAAAAACAGGAAATAAACGGGGTGCGCCAAGCCATATTAAAAACTGGAATGAATTTCAAGTATTTGTAAAAGAAACAAAATTTAAAAACATAAGTGACTTGATCCCGCTTTTTGAAACACGCTTTGGCTATCCTGTTTCTTATGCAGTTTTGGTGCGCGCCATTCACCTTTTAGGCCTGCGCAGGCGCCGTGGGCGCTTTTATGGATAAGCGGTTTTTTTAACTCCAAATACCCTCCGCTTAAGAGCCTGAATTAATCAATTTAAATGTACAAAAATGTAAATTCATTTTTAATAAAATGTAAATAAAAAATATTAAAAACGTAATGTTATTTATTTAATAAAGTAAATTAAATATATTAAAAATGTAAATTTATATTATTAAAAACGTAAATTATAAAAATTTAAAACGTAAATCCTGTTTCTTCAGCCTCACCACAAAGGCGCACTCCATTGCTTCAATCTGGCGCAAGGCTGGAACAGCAGGGCATAAAAAAGGCAGCCAAAGCTGCCTTTTTCAAATTTTACAGCGCCCCAAAGGGCGGCATTCAGCAAATGCTCACTCTGATTGATACATCGGCTGATTGTCATTTACACGGATCAAGCCTTTAATGGCGCGGTAAACAATCCAAATCCAAGACAGGCCAATCACCGCCACACAAAAGGCCGATGCGCCCAAAGCGACGTCAGCGAAGGCATCGGGATTTTCCCCGGTAAAAAATAAAAAAAAGAACGGCACAAAGGCAATGATGTTCCAAAACAGATACCACCAGAAAGTGCGGATTTGCCATGTAAAGTGGCTTTCAAAAATAGATCCTTGCACATCGCTGCGTTTTACATAGTTGATGATCAGCGCTATAACAGCCAACAAACCTGCAGAAAAAATTGCAACGATATAAAGCACATATAGCGCAATCGTTAAGCTGCGGTTCGGATCTTTATCAATGGAATAATTCATGCGCCCTCTCTATTTTTATGCGTCTCTTAACTTTTAAAAGGATTAAATGGCGAAATCAGCCACAAAATCAATAATATGTTAAAAGCTATAGTACAAAAATAAATTTGCCGGAACGGTTGTTTTTGTGTTTTATGACGCAGTCTGTGCTGCGCCAGCCAAGCGGCCGGCCAGCCGCCCAAAAAAGACAGAATATGCAGGGTATTTTCCGGCACACGGCGGTTGCCCAATTGCGCAGCTTCCTTATCCTGCGCATAGAACCAGTAAGTCGCCGCATTGACCAGGCTGATCGCCAGCAGCGCGGTGCCTTTCAGCAGGCCTGCAAAGCTCAAAACAGCCAAAGCCAAAATGTAGGCTATGCAGAGGATTTGCATCGGCGAGGTTTTCTGTGGCATGCGCACGATATTGTCTTTCGCCCGTTTGGGCTTCGGCTGGATTTGCGAAGCTTTTAAATAGGTGACCTGCTGCGCGCGGTGCCGGCCGCGCTCATCCAGAATAATCAGATATTCTAAAGCGCAGCCGACAATCGGGCGCGGCCCAGGCCGGGCAAAATCTTTGATATGCAGAAATACACGCTCTTTGCTGCTGTCAGTAGGCTGAATAAAGCCATAGCCTTTGTCATCAAACCATTCGATTAAGCGGCCTTGATCGCGCATATTTTCTCCTTTAAATGATTCAAATTAAGCGGTGACAAACTTCAGGCGTTCGATCAGCATATCGCGCATTTCCGCTGGGTTTTTCTGCAGAATATCGCCGCCAGTCCGGCCTTCAGCCGCATTTTTCTGCGCCACCTGCAGGCGCATCATCCAGAACCGCCCCGCCGCCATCGCCAAATACAGTTCCAGGCACGCTTTTTCATCCGCTGTCAGCGGGCGCACACTCTCATAGGCATTTAAGAATGCCACCGCTTTGTCTTCATTTAAGGTGACGCTTGGATATTCTGTGCAGAAGTCATTTAAGGTAATGGCAATATCAAATAGCCATTCATCTTTATTTAATTCATAAAAATCTAAAATGCCTTTCAGCTCATCGCCATCGAATAAGGTATTGTCGCGGAACAGATCTGAATGGATAAAGCCTTTGGGGCGGTTCGGATACATTGCCGTCAAGGCATCATAAACACCCAGCAGATTATTCAGCAGCATGGCGTCTGCATCGTTCAGGCTCGGCTTCACCTCACGCGAGACCTGACGCCAATAGGCATGGTCACGGTAAAACGCGCGCTCTAAAGGAAAATCCTGCAGCGCCACATGCATTTTGGCCTGGGCCACGGCAATGGCTTGCGCCTGCGCAAGTGACGCTGGCATAGGATGCTCTCCCTGCATTCGCGGCGCAATCTGCGCAGGTTTGCCTTTTAGCGTGTGAATGGCTTTGCCCTGATAGGATAAAGGCACCGGCACCGCCAGCCCCGCTTGACCCAAATGCTCCAGCACTGGCACCAACTCGCCGGCGCCTTGCTCATCCATCTCTTCAAAGATCGTCAGCACATACTGCTGGCCATTTTCACAGACAATAAAATAGTTGGTATTTTGAATTCCGCCTTGAATCGGAATCAGGTCAGCCACATTTAAACCATACGGCGCTGTGAAGTCCTGAACTTCCTTTAAAGTCAAAGTGGTATAAACCGACATAGAAAACCTGCGAAAAATCTTACTTAAGTTTGATAGAATACCCGCTGAATCTGCCAAGGTGTAGCGCTTGAGCGGGTGAGTTTCATAATCGGCTGTAATTATTGGAAAAAATTATGCTTGCTAAACGTATTATTCCTTGCCTCGACGTCGACAACGGCCGCGTGGTGAAAGGCGTTCAATTTCTTGATATCCGTGATGCAGGCGATCCAGTAGAAGTAGCGCGCCGCTATAATGAACAAGGCGCAGATGAAATCACCTTCTTGGACATCACCGCGACCTCCAGCGGCCGTGACACCACTTACCGGACCGTTGAACGCATGGCGGAGTCGGTTTTCGTGCCGCTGACCGTCGGCGGCGGCGTGCGTAAAGTCGAAGATATCCGCTTATTGCTGAATGCCGGTGCAGATAAAGTCAGCATCAACTCAGCGGCCATTTATAACCCTGAATTTGTGCAGGAAGCGTCGCAGCGTTTTGGCGCGCAGTGCATTGTTGTGGCCATTGACGCCAAAAAAACCGGCGACAATAAGTGGGAAATTTTCACCCACGGCGGCCGCAAGCCCACAGGGATTGACGCGATTGAATGGGCCGTGAAAATGGCGGAATTTGGCGCAGGAGAACTGCTGGTCACCTCTATGGATGCGGACGGCACCAAAGCCGGCTATGACTTGGAACTGATGCGCCACATCAATGACCGCGTCACTATTCCGACCATTGCCTCCGGCGGCGTAGGCAACTTACAGCATTTGGCGGACGGCATTTTAAAAGGCGGCGCAGATGCAGTTCTAGCTGCATCTATTTTCCATTTTGGCCAATACACCATTCCAGAAGCGAAAAAATATCTGGCAGAGCAAGGCATTGAAATGCGCCTTTAATTCACGGCAGCATAAGAATTTGATTTCAAAGAGCGCTTCAGCGCTCTTTTTTATTTTAAATAGAAATTCATACTTAAACTGTTGACGATATAATAAACACAATAAAATGAATATCTTGAAACTAAAAAATGCCTATCACTTCAAAACAGATAGTTGAGTTTTTTATACTTGCGGCCATGGGCGCCGCACTTTATAGCGGCGTCACGCTTTACCATCATTGGAAATATAAACAAGCGTTACAGTCTCCGAATCAAATTCGCCATTGCGGCAAATTCATTGAGCAGACAAAAGTGGTGCATGAGCGTTTTGGCCGATCAGACCGCGTTGAACATATCTATACGTTTTCAAATGAACTGGGCGTTTCATTCAGCTTTACCGGCAGCAGGCCAGTGATTAAACAACTTCCGCGATTAACAAGCTTGCAGCCAGAGCAGCCTATTTGTTTCCAATACACGCTCACCGCTCAAGAGCGAAATGGACGATTCTTTACACTGACTAAAATTGAATAGAACATGTATTTAAACACCGCTTTATTTGCCATCGCCTTCTGCGGCCTAATCGTATTTGGCCTGCTGACTTATGTATTGAAAATCAGGCAGGAAACACAGGGCATCATGGTCATACTGATAATCGCAGGCTATTTATATGCTTATCTCTTCGGGCTAAATCAATATCGTGAAATGCGCTATCAAAAAGCACTGGATTCACATCAGCAGCAAAGCCAATGCGCTGAATTCATCCGGCTGGTTAAATTCAATTGGGGCCGGAAAAGCAGCCATGAAACGGCTGTTCAGTTCCGAATGGATGAATATCAATTTATCGAATTCAATGCTGATCCGCCTGCTTTAAAACATCTTCCGCAGATGGCGCAGCTTCAGCACAGCAAGCGCTATTGTTTCCGCTATGCAGGGGATATCAAAGACTGGAACGGGCGCTGGATGATGACAGCACTGCAAGCTGATCAGCAAAATACATCAATGCCGCACTGAAAGAAAAAACAGCAGGCAAAAAAAAAGGAGTCCTTAGACTCCTATAAACCAAGAAAATTACAGCGCTCGGTTATCTTAAATGACCAGTGAAATATACAAACAGTTTCACGGAGACAGGTGAATGCCTCCGATTAAGCGACTATAAAATAAACACCGCTTCGAAATATTGACAATAAAGCCGCAAATTATTGACCAAACACGACAAGCTATCCTGCGTCATGCCCTTTTCCGGCAGAAATTCTTTAAGCGGCGGCATTTTCAAGCATTGCCGCTTTCTTCTCGACCCATTTTGCAGGACGGATGCGGCTGACTGCCCAATTTAAGCCATCGGACAGCGCCTTCGGCAAAGCGATGCCCAGCGGGTTTAATTCCTGCAGTTCTGGCGATGAAATTACCCGGGTTCCCAAGATGTAGTCAAACCACGGCTTAGTAACACACCAGTTGGCATCCTGATTGGAATTCATATGATGATCATAATGCCATGGAATTTTCTTCATGGCCCATTCAGGCTCTAAATGCGCACGGCGGTGAATATAGTAATAATTTCCGGCAGCATACAGTACAGACAGGCTCATGCCTTTAGAAACCGGATAAAACAACGGCACAAAGACGCCTGCAACCACCGCCAATGAAATGATTTCATTTTTGGTGCGCCAATTGCTGAATCCTTCCACATAGCCATGATCATGAAAGTCCGTTTTCCGCACCTCACGGTGATGTTCCCAATGCGACTTCATGCTGTCCGGCACAGGGCTGTAGCGCGGCTTGCCGGCACGGTGCGTGCCGTGCAGGATGTACTTATGCGCGACCCATTCAAATCCATTCGCAATCACTAAACCCGCGATAAAACCTTTCAACATATGCGTTCTCCCTCTATTCAACTGACTATAGAGAATGCAAAAGACTAGATCTTGACCTGTTTTTTGAATATTATTGACAAATTACGACAATATTTAAAAATAAAAAATGCAGCAGCTTAAGAATTATACCGGCTCAGTCTACGGCGGCCTTGGACATTTGCTTTACGCGTTTTATCAGTCGCAGGGGCTGGCTATTCCAGAACAGCTGGCGCGGGTGCAAAATTTAGAACGCTTTGATTATATCTTATGGCGGGATTTGCTGACGGCGCTGGATCAGCAGCTGCAGCGTCCAGCACTGGGACTGCAAATTGCCGAACTGGTTCAGCCTAAACATTTAGGCATCATCGCCTATATTGCCATGTCCTGTGAAAATCTGGGAGAAGCCCTGCACCGCTATCATGACTTTCACCGTTTGGTTTATGACGGCTCACCGCTGCAGGTCTCGGCAGAAAATGGCCTGCTCTCGATCCGCTGGTCTGACTTGCCTAAAAACATGGCGACTCAATTGACCGATGAAGTTGCTATTGCCTTGATGGTCGGTTTTTTAAAGCATTTTATGGACTTTAAAGATATCAGCCTGCACGAAGTGCATTTTCAGTCTGAAGCTCCTAAACATGTAGCGCTGTATGAACAGTATTTCCGCTGCAAAGTGCGCTTTTCCCAGCCCTGCTCGCAAGTGCTGATGCCGGTGCAGGAACTGTCAAAACCGTTTTTTCAGGGCGATCAAACCCTGCAGCTGCTGCTGACTCAGCAAGCCCATGCGCTGCTGGAAAAACTGCCGAATACCACCCAAACCGACCACAGGCTGCAGCAAGCCATCTTAACAGGGCTGCAGAAAAATTTATTTCAAATTGAACATATTGCCACTCATCTGAATATTTCTGTGCGCCAGCTGCAGCGCCATCTGCAGCAGCAAGGTACGACCTATCAGCAGCGTATGCAGGAAATCCGCTGCATGATGGCTGAAGAATATTTGCGCGACCCGCATTTAAGCCTGCAGGAAATTTCCCTGCTGCTGGGATATTCAGAACAGAGCGCTTTTCAGCGGGCATTCAAGCAATGGCAGCAGCTGACACCGCAGCAATGGCGGCAGCGCAATCTGTAGGCTGCTGGAGTTCCCTTTCTCTTCATGCCATTATTCCGGCATAAATAACCAAATAAATTCAGTAAATTATAAAAAACAGCTCTTGGAGCGTTTATAAATAAATACTTTGCAGAATTAATTGGCAGCTTTTGGCTGGTCTTTGACGGCTGCGGCTTTTCCTGAGCTCGGCATCGGCTTCGCCGGAGTCACACTGGCACTTATGCCCTTGGCCACATTTCCGGCGGAGATTTCAACCCTGCCGTCAGCATTAGCTGACGGGCTGTCGGGGGCGCCTGCCGGTTTCGCACCTATTGCCATGGGTTTGGCATTAACGCTTATTCATTTCATCAGCATTCCAGTCACCAATACGTCCGTAAACCCTGCGCGAAGCGCTGGCGTCGCTTTTTTTTGCAGAAACTGCCGCCTTAAGCTCGCTTTGGCTGTTGTGGGCTGCGCGCATTATTAGCGCTGTGATGGGCGCGCTGATTTATAAATGTGGCCCAAGAAGGCTAAGCTTCAAAGCACTAAAGCCTTCAAATGGGCCATGCGTCCCATAAAAAAAGCGCATTCCATGGCGCTTTTTTTATTCCATGCGGAATGTTTTTATACAGAATGGATTTTAAAGAAATGGATTTTCAATTTCCTGTCCCTGTTCCCGCGGCACAGTTTCAGGCAAATCCGCCTCGCCTTCCAGCGCTTTTACGACATCATTCAGCACAGCCTGCAGCGCTTTGGCGGCTTTTAATCCAGCCTGATCTTTGGTGAGCTGCAAATTGCCGTACAGGCTGACGCAATCAGCAGCATTTTCAACGGTTAAATCATGGATTGCATGTGACTCTGTGCCATGTTCATAAGGCTTAAACATAATTTTCCCTTATCTTGTTGTTATCAAATCTGCACCGCATTCCTGCCATCCTAATGCAGGAACATTATTTCAACAACTGCAGAATATATTGCAGCAGCGCTTCTATCAGCTGTTTGACAATTGCATCCTGTGCAGAAGCATCCAGCCCAGATGCAGTATCCTGGTTTTGCGCATGAGAAGATGTCCCCCCTGCGGATTTAAATTGCTTCTGCATGGCCTGCAGCGCGCTGTTATCTACCTCTTCCGCACATTGGCTCTCAGCATCCCAGTGCGAATAGTCAATCGGCTTGGCCGCTTTCACGGCCGTCGCCTTTAAGGGCAAATTATAGGTATTGCGTTTCTGTTCTTCTGTCAGCTGCGGAAACAGATTGATGCCCAGCTGCTCTTCCAAATAGCAGACACTGACAATTTTCACCTGCAGTGAATTATCATTTGGCGCGTAGTAGGCGCCGATTGCGCCTGTTTTTGGCAAATATACCGCCTTATAAGTGGCGGTCGGTACAATCACGCCTCTGCCAATGGTTTTAAGCTTTTTCGCAGCAAACACGGGGCCTGAAACAATATAGACATCCTGCTTTTGCCTCGTTGCTAAGGCGCGGACAGCTTCTTCCAGCTCGCGCCAGACCTGCTGATTATTTTTGGGCGCCTGCGGCACCATATTGGCCAAGGAAAAACTGTCAAACTGCGCGTCTTTAGTCGGCATGTCGGCATTCGGCGCCATATGGCCGCGGTCATAGCCTGAAGCGCGGTAATCCGACAGCAGCGCCCGATGCTCTTGCGCTACGCGGGGTTCTTCATGGAAACTGTCTTCCCGCGGGATTTTCTGGCTCAAGCGCTCTGGTGTAAGCGCTTCCGCCACCCACAGTGGCGTTTTTGAAACGCCTGAATACATGACATTAAAGCCGTTGAAGCACAGCGGATAACTTTGCTTATTCAGGCTGTCTTTCATTAAATACGGCGGCACATCCCGGTAAAATTGATCCAGACATGCCGAATTGGATGGCGTTGCCGATGCAACAAATTGCTGTATTTTTTCTTGTCCAAATGCAAAGGCAAAACTTCCTGCAGCCACTACGCCTAAAATCATTTTGACGCCATTTTGATTGAATAATCGGGTCAAAATCTGCCCTGAACTGCTTTTCTTTTTGGCCATTACCACAACATTTACATTTAAAAAGAACTATTTTTCACGAGCTTAGCAAGCGCCCTGCAGGAAGTATACGGAGCTTTTTTTGCTTTGATTAACAATTATGCAAAAATTGTCCAACAATACAGCAGTCGGTGTAACAAATTGTCGCGCATGTATTGAACTTTATACGCGCGATTGAAGACTTTCGGTGTGTTTCATTGCAACTGGCAGAATAACTATGACAAGGTAAAACGACGAAGGATATGCAAAAGAATTTTATTATTTGGGAGTCGTTATGCATTCTAAGACGAAAGCGAAAGCAAAGATCATTGGTTTAGGCCTCATCTCCGGCTTAATGAGCGCCGCGGCCATGGCAGAGCCGCCGATTCAGCCGGGCGATACGCTGCAAAGCCTGTCACAAGTGAAAATCACCACCACCGTCAACGGTCAGCAAGGCTCTATTCAAGAATTAGTGGCCAGCGGCCAAGTGCGTATTGCCGATGCCGCAGCACAGCAAGCCAGCATCGCCCTCGGTGAGCCCGCACCTGCCGGCGCACAACCCTTAGATGCTGCACAGGCCAATCAAGCTGCTGTTGAGCAGGCATCCGCTGATGCCATGGCGCCAGCCGAACTGAATAATACCCAAGCTGCTAATGCCAATTCTGGCGCCGATCAAGCAAACCCAGCAGCAGCTCAGGATCCGCAAAACGCACTGAACCTAGAGCCAGCCGAGACTGAAATGCAGGCGCCTGCCAATACAGCCGCCGCTGCGCCGATTCTGTCCTCTTCTTCAGCAGCCCCAGTGAATGCGGAGGCTCCTGCCAATAGCGACAGCATGTCAGGCGCCGCACCAGAACTGCCGGATGCCAATGCAGCAGCTGAAGCTTCGCCCGAAACACCAGTGTCTGACACGGCAATTCAAGCCTCTCCCGAAATGCCGCAAGCTCCAGCAGAGGATGTTGCGCAATAGATCAAAAGTTCAGATTTGAACAATAAAAAACCAGAGGCGTGCTCTGGTTTTTTATTGCTTTGATTTGGCGCGCGCTAGATCTCTATCTGACTGCCCAGCTCCACAACGCGGTTGGTTGGAATCTGATAGAAATCACTGACTGGACTGGTATTGCGCTGCATGGAAATGAACAGCTTTTCACGCCAAGGCGACATGCCTTCCCCTAAAGTATGAATAATGCGGTCGCGCGAAATAAAGAAGCTGATTTGCATTAAATCATACTCAAAGCCTAATTCTGCATAGGCTTTTTCCAGCGCCTCTGGAATATTCGGCTGATCTTTAAAACCATAATCCAGGGTAATGCGGTAAAAACGGTCATCCAACTTTTCGACCCGGCAGCGTTCCGCATCAGACACATAAGGGATATCCCGTGTCATCACAGTTACCATGATATTGCGCTCATGCAGCACCTTATTGTGCTTAATATTATGCAGCATGGCATGCGGTACAATATTTGGCGTGCCGGTTAAAAAAACCGCATCCCCAGGCACAAACTTGGTTTCATTGCTGAAGCCGATGCTTTTGATAAATAAATCAATCGGCAATGAATCTTTTTCCAGGCGCTTAAAGACCAGCGCTCGGCCATCTTTCCAAGTCATCAAAATCGTGAACAGCACTGCGCCAATTAAAATTGGCACCCATCCGCCTGAAAGAATTTTCAGCGAGGTTGAAGCGACAAAAATAAAGTCAAGCAATAAGAACGGCACTGCAAAAAGCGCGACTTTCCATAGCGGCCAGCGCCATAAGCTATAGGCCAATACGGATATTAAGATCGTGCCGCACAGCATCGTCATAGTCACTGCAACACCGTAAGCGCTGGCTAAATTTTCACTGTTTTCAAACAGCAGAATTAAAATCAGCACCGAGATATACAGCGTCCAGTTAATGAACGGCAGGTAGATTTGCCCGCGCTCTACATCTGAGGTATGGCGCACCGTCAAACGCGGCAAATAGCGCAGTTGAATGGCCTGATTCACCATCGAAAATACGCCCGTAATGACTGCTTGAGAAGCAATGACCGCAGCGGCTGTCGCCAAGCCAATCATTGGATACAGCGCCCAGTCTGGAATTTGCATATAGAACGGATTTGCCAATGCTTCCGGATTGCGCAGCAGCAGCGCGCCCTGCCCGGCATAGCTCAGCAGCAGGCAAGGCATCACCACAATAAACCATGCCAATTTGATTGGCATGCGGCCAAAATGCCCCATATCCGCATATAAAGCCTCGCCGCCCGTCATGGTTAGAATCACAGCGCCCATGGTCAAAAAGGCCACATAAGGCTGATTGACCACAAAACTGAACGCCCAAGCTGGATTGATCATCAACAGTACATGCGGGGTCTGCAAAATGCTCAATATGCCGAAGAAGCCAATAGACATGAACCACAGCAGCGTGATTGGGCCAAAAAATTTACCCATAGTGCCTGTACCGTGACGCTGGATTAAAAACAGCCCCGTCAGAATGCCAATCGACAAGGGTTCCAGCCACTGGTTAAAGATGGGCGTCGCAATGCTTAAGCCTTCAATCGCAGACAGGACTGAAATTGCAGGCGTAATAATGCCGTCGCCAAAGAACAGCGATGCGCCAATAAAGCCCAATGCAATTAAATAAACCTTTTTTTTGTCACTGATCAGCGTGGTTCGAAGATTCAACGCCAGCAAAGACATAATGCCGCCTTCGCCGTTATTGTCTGCGCGCATAATAATGGTGACGTATTTGAAGCTGATCGACAGCATCATGCACCAGAAAATCAGCGACAGGATACCCAGCACCGACGCTTCTGAAATGGCTAGATGCGCAGTGAGGAAGCATTGGCGCAGCGCATACAGCGGGCTGGTGCCAATATCTCCGAATACCACACCTAAGGCTGCTAAGGTAATCGCAGGCAGTGCGGCTTTTTGTGCAGGACTTTGCATATTTATGTCTTCAATTTTAGACAGTATTTTTGCGAATCATATCATCAAGGCAAAAGTTTTTCTCTAAATCAATTGTTTCAGCTTGGCAGTCCGGTATTTTTTAGTTATTATCCACCGCGCATATGGTGAGGTGTCCGAGTGGCTGAAGGAGCACGCCTGGAAAGTGTGTATACGTTTGCGCGTATCGAGGGTTCGAATCCCTCTCTCACCGCCATATTTTATTCTCATGATGGTTCATGAAGTCTTAAAAAGCTTAAATCTAAAGGATTTAGGCTTTTTTTGTGTCTGATAGTATCAACTTTATCTGTTGCAATCCCGATATAGTCGGGGGTATAACTGGGGGTACAATAATTTACCCCTATTTTTATACCCCCAGATTTCTACGGAAACCGCTGCAATGCTTACAGATGCTCAGGTCAGAAAAATTAAGCCATCAGAAAAAAAAGCAAAATATGCTGATGAAAAAGGCATGTACTTGGAAGTAACGCCTTCTGGCGGTATGCATTGGCGGATGAAATTTCGCTTCAATGGTAAAGAAAATATCTTCAGTATTGGTTCATATCCTGAAACCACGCTTGCGCAAGCCCGCCGCGCCAGAGATGAAGCGCGCTTAAGGCTTAAAGATGGGATCAATCCCAATGAGGCCAAAAAGCAAAAAAAATTGCATGCCGATGAAAATACACTTTTTAAAGCGCTTGCAATGGAGTGGATGGAAGACCGTAAAGCCGTCATTAAAGAAACTACATACCTCCGTGATCTCTCCGTATTTGAAAAGGATTTGTTCCCAGCTTTAGGCAATATGCCTATTGATCAAATCAAAGGTAAAGATGTACTCGCCTGCGCCAAAAAAATTGAAGCTCGCGGCGCATTAGAAATGGCTAAGCGGTCTATCCCTCTAGCTGGCCGCATTTTTCGTTTTGCTATCCGTAAGGGGCTTATTGAGAATGACCCTACACCGCACTTAGGAGAGGCCTTAAAACCGCGGAAAACAAAGCATATGGCACGCTTGGATATTTCAGAGTTTCCTCCATTTCTTGAGCGTATGGACCGTTATCACGGCAATCCAATGATCAAGACAGCCATTCAATTGATGACTTTAACTTTTGTACGTACTGCCGAACTCAGAATGATGGAGTGGAATGAGATTGATTTTGATAATCATTTATGGAGAATTCCGGCAGAAAAAATGAAAATGGCACAACCTCATATTGTTCCATTATCTAGACAGGCTCTTGAACTAATTGAAGGATTACGACCTCTTACAGGCAATAAGCAATACGTCTTTTATAACCACAGCACGGCAAAACCCATGAGCAGCAATGCTCTGCTCTGTGTAATACGCACGATGGGCTATAACGGTAAAATGACAGGCCATGGCTTCCGTGGACTCGCTTCAACGACGCTACATGAACAAGGCTATATGCATGATGCAATTGAAATTCAATTAGCACATAGAGTAGGTAATGCTGTTTCTCAAGCGTATAACCATGCACAACATTTAGAATACAGAACAAAGATGATGCAGGAATGGTCAGATTTTATTGATAGCTTAAGGGACAAAATCATTCAATTCCCTAAACATAAAATAATTAATGAAAAATGATTATTTGTGACAAATAATCAGTTTCAAATACAAGAGAGCTTTTTTAAGATAAATCATATACAAGGCTTATATACGATTTATCTTAACTATGAAACCCTATAGCTTTTATATCAATAGGTCTTAAAGATACAGCAATCCCTGCCTATTTGCATGACGTGCAAATTTGGATTGAATGTCTGCAAGCAATGCAGATCTTAATCGAAATATTACTTCAACTTCATCTAAGCTTTTTTCTAAAACTTCAACAGACTGGCTCTGCTCATCGGTCGTAGTGTTTACTGAGTTAGTAGGTATTTTTACAACGACTTTAGTTTGAAAAGTTCTAAAATCAATTACTAATGCAACATTATTCCCTTGATACTCAAAAACAGGAGAAATATAAATGGCTTCCGATCGTTTATCTATTAAATTATAAGCTATTTCAGGAATAAGTATTCCATCCACACATTTAGAATGTTGAATTTTCTTTTGTACATAATCACAAAGTGGATCAATTCGCAATTGAACTTTTTGTAAATATTGATTAATTTTATCTCTCTTATAAACACTACATTTTTTTGATTGTTGACTAGCACTAAGTTCATCAAATTTTTTCTCATTATCTTTTAGTTCAGCATCATTATACTTACGTACAGCATTTTTTAATTGATCCTGATCAATAACATTAGAAAAAAAGGTAGAAGCATCATTATTATTTAAAGCAATCAAGCTACCAGGGTAATCATTATTTAAATGATCATGATTTTGAACCAATAATTTAGTATTAATTTTAAAATTCGGAACTATTGTCTTATCTAAACTTTCTAAATTAAGTTTCTTATCTGCTTTATAAAACCGAGTTTCAAGCTCATCCATAAATACTTGATGTATCACTTCAAAAGCACTATTAATACGTGTGGTGGTATCTGCATCAGAAAAATACTTACCTAAACTAGCCTTGGAAAATTGGGTAAACATTTTTCTAGTATCGTCAGACCAAGTTTCATATTGACCAAATTTTGGGAAGAATATCGATGCAATTTCGTTGGTGACCTGATGTACCGTTGATTCCCAATTCAAGATACATTGCAACTCTGGATATTTATCTAACATTTCTGCAAGTTCTGAGCCTAAATCTTGAAAATCCGTACTTTTTACTTCACCATCCAAGCCAAAATAATTAATTTTATCTAAAAAAATAGTAGCTATAGGCTTTTTACTTTGAAGTTTTTCTGCCTTAAAGAAAGTATCAAATTTATCAAACAATTTAGGATCTCGTGACCAAATAACTAATAAATAAGGATGAGAAATTGTATGAATTAATCTATTTACTCGACTTTGTAATTTCCTAAAATCATAATGTTCTGGAATAGTATCCCCTGACAAATTAACATCTAAAAACAATATTCTAATATCATCAAAACCTTGCTCAGGTAGGTTTTCTACACTTCCATCAAAATATGTAAATGGAACTTTATTTTTAGAAAAATAATTCATTAAAGGCAAAGCTTGTACTATCTGATCATCCACGATAACAATTCGCCCATTTTGTGGTAAATCAGCCATTAATTAAGCACCTTTTCTTTATTAAAACGCAACACAACCAAAGCACCACAATGAAATTCTTCAGGTATATCAAACTCTGTATAATCAGGGAAAAGGATATCTCCTTTTTGTTTAAACATAGCCTCTTGTGCAATATGCAGACCTAGTCCCATTCCGCTATTTCTAGGTTTGTAAGAGACAAAAGGCTCTGTAATCGTGTCCATACAGATCTCATTAAAACCAGGACCATTATCAGCAATTACTACATAGCCATACTTATCGTCTTCTTCAACATTAATAAATATCTTTTTAACCCCCTCAAAACCATTTACATCATATTTTTGATCTAACCAATATATTGAATTATCAATTATATTTATTAAAACCATAGAAACTAATGATCTAGAATACTCAACTTTTATATCAGCAGCATCTTCATAATTATAAATCACTTCTATTCTATGTTCATCTTGCCTAAATTCTATATCTAACTTTAATTCATCTAAAGCAAAATTAATTGATTGTAACTTTAGTGGCGAAGCTTTAATAATTTTTACATAACGATCTACTATTTTAGATAATTTTTGGACATTATCTAAAAGCTCATCTGAAACATGTTGTTGTTCAGCTATTCTATTAACTAATCGAACTCTCTTTTCAACTTCATGGACAACAACTGCTAAACTTAATCCAATCCCCGCAGCATTTAAAAGAGTTTCTTTAACACTTTCTAAATCTTTATCGAGCTTATCAAAGTAAGTAATAATCTCTTTTTTTACTTTTACATCAATTTCTTGTTCTTCTACATAATCGATTGCTTCCAAGATAACTTGATTAGGTGTTTGCTTTTTCCCCGAGTCTAGTGATCTTTTCAAGTTTAGTTTATCAACATACCTTAGATTTTCAACCAACGTAAGAACATGATTTAATGCTTTTTTTAAGTTCAAATAGGCATCATTTTCAACAAAACCTTCTCTATTAGTTTTTTCAAACAAATCACTACTATTTGCTCGATCCAATTGAACTGCTGCAACGACCAAACTGTTACTTAATCCTTTCGTAGGATTATTAAAGCGACGATTATCTAAACCCAACCAATCATTTTCAGGCTCACCATAATCATACACTCTTAAACCATCTCGAAAGACTTTTACTCCAGTATGGGTTTTTAAATATTTTTTAAAAGCAGGAATGTGTTCTATAGATCCCAATCGTAAAACTGATGTTTCTAGCTCAAAGATATATCCCTCAAATGTCACTTCTCCAACTTTTGCACTTGATTCAGATAAATTTATATATTGCTTTGATTCCTCATCATATAAGTTACGATAAGAGTTTAAATAGGAGTTATTTTCTAGTGTAAGATGTTTTTTATTTATTTTATGCTGAATGCTTTCATAAGGCATAAACCAATAATTAAAACTAGTAATTTCACTACCCTTTATTTTTACCTTAAATTTAAAGAGAGCTTGCTTTCTTATATCATCCCATGCTTGCACTCCATCTAACCATTCTTTATTTTGATTGAGAATTAAATCAACTTTAAATTCCTGATTAGTTTTTTGAAATGGTGATTGAAGTGAGCTAACTGTGCGAGCTAACTCCTTAACCATAGTATGATCCCATCGAGTCTTTAAGGTTTTTATAAATATAAACGTACCATGCAATTTAATTTGATCACTAGGAAATTCCTCATCTAAATTTAGAATATCTCTTAAATTTTCTTCTGTGAAAAATAAAGGTTCTTCTTTTTCTTCTACTTTTATTGGGAAATCTTTTAAATATTTAACATCTTCAATATCACTCCAATCTATTTCAACATGAACTTCTTTAAATCCTTGTTTTTTAGTAATTAAAGTGATTTTATCACCCAGTTTATGAACACCAAATCGACCAATCCCTTTCTCACCTATAGGAAGGCGTTGATAAACAGGAGAAAGCTTAGGTTTTTTATCTTCATCTAATTTAGAATCACTTCCCGGTTCTAGCCAAGCATTTTTGACTATATCAATATCCATACCATTACCATTATCTAAAATAGTAATGCTGCCATTTTCTCTATCCATAAAATTATCTAACTCAATTTTACAGAAAGTCGCATCTGCGTCATAAGCATTTTTAATCAGCTCTACAACGGCAATATGTTCATTTTTAATTAGTTGATCACCCAACTGGGCTAATAATCTAGCTCGCGGCTTAAATTCAAATTTTTCTTTTTGATTTTCTGAAGTTTCTTTTGTCATTTAAAATTACTCTTTAATCGTTTTGCAATCTGATATGCTAATAAAACAGGTACGGCATTACCTATTTGTTTATATGCACTTGTACGACTCGGTTTTCCTGACTGACTTTCAAAAAAATAATCATCTGGAAAAGTTTGCAATCTAGCTGCTTCTCGAGGTGTAAGTGAGCGATTTTGTTCAATATCAGGGTGAATATAGTGATGGCCGTCTTTTGCCATATGTGCAACCACAGTATGTACAGCTGTTAAATCACCTGATACCACTTTAAACCGATCAGTAAAAGCTTCCCTAACTTTATGGCTTTTTAATCTATCTGGCAAGTCATTATAATTTAATCTCTTTTTATGTTTATTCCATATATCTACAGCTATACGATAAATTTCTAAATCTTGTTGTGTGTTTGGTCTAGCTTGATGCCAAGTCACAGGCAAATCTGTTCTAATATTTGCTTGGTTTAACCAAGAATGAGCTTCTTTTGAAACTACACACGGCAAATGAGAACCTTCACCAGCTTTAATTTTTGGAAGATTTGCAAGTAAATCCGACACTGTAGCATCTGCATTCCATATTGGTAATTCTGGGTAGAAATTCTTACTTTTAATCCCCTTCTTACCAACCAAGATAATTCGCTTTCTATTTTGCAGCACACCATAGTCTGTTGCAGTCAAAATTTTATACTCAACTGCATAACCAATCGAATTAAACAGTGCTGTGACTTTTTCAAAATATGAGTCGCCATTTTCATCTTTTGCTGAAAGTAATCCCAGAACATTTTCAAAAACGAAATATTTAGGCTTATATCTTTCCAAGAATTTGGCA
This sequence comes from Acinetobacter entericus, assembly GCF_026168575.1. Taxonomy (NCBI): domain Bacteria; kingdom Pseudomonadati; phylum Pseudomonadota; class Gammaproteobacteria; order Moraxellales; family Moraxellaceae; genus Acinetobacter; species Acinetobacter entericus. The sequence goes on along the minus strand of NZ_JAPEQW010000004.1, from coordinate 172,624 downwards.
TAGTAAATATACAAGTGATTGCGGGGGTCATCTTTTGTATTTCCACGCGCTCGACCAATAATTGAATAGGCTTGGCATGGTGGCCCACCAACCACTAGATCTAGCTTACTTCCATTGAGATATTGATCGACTTTATCAAATATCGTACCCAATCTTTCAGGGCCGATAAATTCATTAATTACAGCATCAAGCACATCTTTGGGTACAGATGCCCAAAACTCTTCTCGACTAATTTTTCCTTTTAAATATTCAATATAAATTTGAAGCTTATTATTTTTCTTTAACCAATGAAAAGCTTGGCGTGTTTTTAGTGTAGCACATGCTGCCGTATCAGCTTCTACATGTGCAATTGGATCAAAACCTGCCTGTATAAACCCTTCAGAAAGCCCACCAGCCCCCGCAAACAAATCCAAGAAATTATAATTGGCCATACCACAAAACTGCTAATTTCTAACGATGGTAAAGAGTGCCAGGATAATTGTTCTTTATCAAGTAAATTCAATTAGTAAAAGCTTGAGTAGTAATCTATAGTTTAAATTCAAATGTCCATTTATATTTAGCTAAACAAACTCTTAATAAATAGCCAACCATTTACAAAATACCTTCTGATTCGATTGTAATAAATCTCAAAATATTCTTAGAGGGAATTAGCATTGGATTGTAGCAAAAAAATAAGGGAGCTTTCGCTCCCATACTTATCTACTTTGAATCTTAGCTTCAATCCATTGATGAACTTCCAAAGCGACCCAGCCGATACGAGATTCACTTAGCCGAACTGGTTTTGGAAAACTTGGATCATGGTACTTTGAATCTACATTGATCATTTCATAGATTTTTGCACGGCTAATACTTGTGAATTGAATCACTTCTTTAATATTAATAATTTGATTCATCTGAAAAGTTTGACCTGTGAACGCATTCATGATGTTGACTCCTGATCATTGATGCGAGCGGTGATTCGCTCAGATAATAGGGCAGTCCAATAAAATTTTACTGAGTCCCATCTCGTCCACCCTTGTCTAATTCATAGCCCATACATTCTGCTGTAAGCCCTGCTGAATCTCCTGTACAAAGTTTTTTGCCTGATGGAGCTTAGGCTTTACCTTGGTTTTCGACTCAGGCTGTATTTGCTCAAACTCAACAGCCTCATCTGTATAAAACTCCTCGACTAAATCCAATCCCTCTTCCGAATCAACCTCAAATCGTGCATTGCTATAGCCCTGCCGTGCTGCTTGATCAAGTGAGTTTTGATTAAATCCTGCAGCCTTGCTTTGCTGATCAATGTCTTCTGCCATTTGAATGGCTTGTTGAAGGTTGACACCATCACGTAGTGTTAAATCCACGTAATACACAGGCTGGCGGTAACTTTGGGTCGTGGATTTACCCCGAAGAGTAAGTTGCAATGGCAAGCATGAAAGTAATCCATTGGATGCAGCATGGTAGTAATTCAGCCGAGCAGCCAATGTCCTTATGCTGTTAAAACCCGTCGTTCTAAAGATGAACGTACCCAGTTCATCAGACTCATCTAAATTGACATGCAGTCGACCATAAGGCTTGCAATGTCCACCTTGCCCCATTGAACATAAATCAGGTGATGGGCATGGATGCTGTTCTACACCTTGACTAGTCAACCGCTGGCAGGTTTCACCATTGCCGACACAAACGGGGCGTCCAGTTTGACGATCAAATAAGCTGTACTCTGCTCGTAGATTAAGTTCAGGATCATTAAAGATCATACGGACTGGTATGGTTCTGAGTTTTTGATTTTGCGCTTTAGCTCGAAGTTGTTCATCTAACGGATGCTTCACCCAACCACTGTCTTTACTTTGGATTTGACTGGTAATGGTGAATTGGTCATCCTTTTCAGGCAGACGCTTTCCATTCTTTTCGACCATTCGGCCAATGCTGATTCGCCCTAAAATAGGCGGTGTGATTGCTAAACCTTTAATCATGATATTTCTCTTTTTAACAATGAAATCGGCATAAAAAATCCCATGCTGTTTGGCATGGGATCGTTATGGCCTGAAATTGATTTGCTTGTGAAGAGCGAAGATTGATTTCATCTCATTCATCATCTGGGTAAATATTGAAGCGTCTTGAACCAGATTTACTTTGTGGGAATCGATTCAAATATTCAGGGTATTGTTTAAGTAGGGCTTTGCTATCTAAGCTGATCGAGTCTTTAGCCTTTTTCCACGTGACTGAACCGGCTTTAAAGGTGGCACGCTCAGCCTCCTGCATCTTGGCCTGCAGCTGGTGCTTCAGCAGATCAAATTGCTCTTGGTGCTTTTCGATGTGATTACGTGCCTGAATCAGCTGCTCGAACTGCTGATTGGCCTGCTCATCCCCAGATAAATCTGCGGTGCTCAGCGGCAAATGTTCGGGATACAGCTGTTGCAAGGCCTTGGCTGCCGATGCGCTGGCATCTGCATCAGGCGGCGTATCTTTCTCTACGCACTCCCAGAAGTAACGTTCTGCATTCACAATATGCTCAATGACAGATTCACTGCGGGTCACTTTAAAGATGCGGGTTTCATGTCCGCAAATCAACACGCAGATATGCGCCGCCTTCTTACCAGTCACTGCCAATTGATGCTGGACTTGGCACAAGACATACAGCGGCACACCATCCCTCCACAGTTTGGCGCCATGCTCCCCTGCAGTTTTGCATTCAAGCACCTGAACGTCTTCACTGCCTACAACTGAATAATCCAAATTTGCCAGCATGAAAGACTTGTCTGGATCAGGATGCTGCAGCACAGCATTCACTCGACGGACTTTTCTGTTGGTATGCATGCTGTAGTATTCCGCCACTAAGGGTTCGAGCTGTTTGCCCCAATACAGCGGCGCATGACCTTCACTTTCATCTTCGATGGATTGTTTAATCCGTCCTGTTTTAATCATCCACAGTTCCAGCATCGACATATAAGGGTTGAGCCCACAGGCTGCAGCACAGTCACTGCTGCCAATACCTTGTCTGCGCACTTCCAGCCATTCGGCCTGACTGAGTTTTCGGGTATCGACAAAGCGTTTTGCCATAAATAGCTTCGGTATACGCTGTTGCGGCTGCGTTTTGGTTTGAGAAATGGTCATTGCTGAGTTCATGTTTATTTTCCTACTCTGATTTTGTTAAATTTCGGGCATAAAAAAAGCCGCATCTGGAGATGCGGCAAAGAGGTGTCTGAATCAAAGAGGAAGGATGGAATCATCTTGATCCCATGCTGTCATCTTAAATCTCTAATCTGAAAATAAGCTTAAGCAATCATACGCAAGGCCTGCTCCAGCCCCCGCTGCTTAAGCCCTGCTCCAGCCCCAAACCATGCAGAATCCAGACGGTGATCCTGACTCATGGCGCGGCGCTCATGGTCGCAGAACTCGGTAATTGAGCACAGCAAGCCATAAGCCGTGTCTTTAGCTGAACTCAATTCTGCCCCACGGCCATGCCCATTAAACATGGTCATGACTTTAGACATCGCGCGTCCATTCGGTTCAGTTTTGTTTTCAGCTTTGGCTGTGTGGTGGTTGGCTTGTGTAGCGACATTGCGGTAGAACTGAATAATGCCTTCATCCTGCTCGATTGGACTTAAGCTGGTGTTATTAAATACTGCATCAAAATACGCTGCTGCTTCAGTCTGTGTGACTTTACGTTGACTGAGCTGTTTCATTTCATACATATGTTCATCCCATGCACGTACTGAAATACCGAGTTGCTGTTTAATCTTTTGTGCATCGAATTTGGTACTGTGCGGCACTTTGACCACACCTGCACTGCTGTTCTGTCCTTTCAAGGCAATGGCTAAGGTGTTGTTGCACACCACGCGGATACTGGTGAATTGCGCTGTGGTCGCCAGTGTACCGTCACAAGCGGTTGCCAGCAGCATATAGCCATTGCTGACATCTTTGCCTTTGAGTGCTGCACTTTGCCCTGTTCTGGCTAAAGCCCAGAACTTTTTGCCGCCTTTCAATACCCCAGCGGTTTCCAGCTCAAAACCTGACTGCTCCGTTAAATCCCGGTAGAACTCTAAGATTTGTTTAGGTTGCACTTCCTGATAACGCTGACTGACTACCGATAAAGGTGCATGGGTATCAGAACGGTACAGTACACGCTGCTCTTCATAGGGCATGATGATGCTTTGCCCGCGTTCATTTTGTGCCATGTAGCTGACATTGGATGATTCGATACGCCAGTCCATCCCTGCCTGCTGCGCCCAGACTTCAATCGGCTGGTTTTGGGTTAGCTGGTTGCCTAAGCCATGCCAAGGGGTTTCGCCGACATAAGCCATTTGTTCAAGTTGATGCGCCATAATGTTTTCCTATTTAACAATGAATATGTTCAAGATTCGCCAATCTAAATATCCGGCATAAAAAAGGCCTGCAGGGGGCGCAGGCCAAACGGGTAACTCATGCAGCGGCAAAGCAGCATGAAGATTCATGTAAATGTTATATATCTGAAATTTATTTAAATCTTGTTCAATTCATCCCCCTGATTTTTTATTCAAATCAATCCTCAGCAATTGACCCGATCCATCTCTGCGATTATGATTTGGGTGCTGGCCTACATCGCCAGTCGGTTTTAGCAGACCGTTTACCCAAAGCACACTAAAAAGTCGATCTTTTTGGTGGGCGACCCTGCGTGTCCCCTCTGCGGCGGAACGGGAGGGGGACACCTTCGGGTGTGCTGATCTTTTTGGGTATCAGTCTGCTAACCCCTTTTCGTTTCGCCACCATTATTTAGCAGTAATGTGGTGAAGCTTCTTTATACCCAAAGGAGTCATACCCATGACTAAACATTATCTCGCCTTATTATTTTCCCTGAAGCCTTTTCGGGCCATTCCCTCGCCCTTGGCATAATTCATAGATTGTATATCCGCTTAAATTGACCTAAAGACTTCCGCCTTCATTGGAGGGCCTGCGTTCGTCTGTTCATTCAATCACGCGTATAAATCCATCTATTTAAAAATAGCCAAAACAATAAATTCAGGGGAATTAATGAAAACCTCTTTATCAATTGCTTTCATCACGCTGACTGTACTCCTGCTCACAGGCTGTGCCGGAAAATCTGAACGTCAATTTGTCAGCGGGTGCAAGGCCGGTGGCGGTGACACTGCTGCATGCACATGCATCTACAGCAAGCTTGAGAAAAAATTCGGAGCGGATGCACTGGAACACAGCCTCCATACCATTCAGCAAACCGAAGAATTTCACAGGGAAATGATCGCAAGCACCTATCAGTGTCTGAAGGAATAAGCCATGAGGGTTATTGCCGGCATTATCTGCATCATCGCAGTGATCTGCTTTTTAGGTCTGCCCTTCATTGGAATGATGATCCTGTTCGGGCTTTTCTTCTTGCTCGCTCAATACGCTTTTGGGGGAAATAAATGAATCCATCGATTAAAACCTGGATCATTCGCGGCTATTTGACCATTGGCCTGCTTTTCACGCTGTATCAATCCTTCTGGGGACAATACAGCTATAAATCATTTGCCTATCATCTCGGACAAGGCGTGATCTGGCCTGCTGTCATGTTCCCTTCAGTGGGCAAGTTCATCGGCGGCCTATTGCTGCTAGTGATTATTGGCAGCCTCGCCTTACGTTCCAAATAATGAAATGACTTTAAAATAAGGAAACATCATGAATAAACATATCATCGCTATATTACTGGCAACTTTTACAACTTCTGTTTTTGCTGCTGATCACATGATCATTAATGGAAAAACCGTCACCATGAATGACAGCCGCTCGACGCTGATTCAGAAATTTGGCAAGCCTGAATCAGGAACGGCTCAGTTCAGCAATTGGACCGTGGGCAACTTGAGCATCTATGCCAATTACAGTCCAAAGGGCTTAACGCAATTCAGCGTCAATCAGCTCAATAATGCGCCGAGTAAGCACGTGATAAATATTGAAGGAAAAACCGTTACTCTAGGCAAAGACACCATCAGAACTGCAACGGGAAAATTTAAGCACGCCTGCTTTAACTTTGATGAAGGCCGGCAAGGCTCAACCTATACAATGGCTCCGAAGACCGCTGTGAAAAATAAACTGAACATCGTTCTTGAAACCACTGCTGATGCATATGATGTCAAAACGATTTCCAGCATGCCGATCAATGGCTTTTCATTTACCCAAGATGCTGCAGCATCCAATCAAGGCTGCAAATAAAGCATCAAAAAAATAAATCGGGTGTCCTTCTTATTTCAATAAGCATTGCGCGCTTAAATTATTTAAGCGCGCAATGCCGAATCCCTATGAAACACTCCTCTTATAATAAACCTCTATATCGAGATCTACGCCATGCGCCCTTCAGTTCTGCTGACTGCCTTATTGACGCTTTCTTGCTGTGCGTTGAATATTCAAGCCAAACCGATCACACAGAAAATGTATTCCTGCAAAAGTAATAGCGATAGCATCCGCACCATTTCAACCAATTGCAAAAAACCCGCTGCCGGCTTCAGCCTAGGCTACAGTGTCGAAAAGTATGGTGATCACGGCTCATTGCTGAGAATCGAAAATCCAACGAGGCATAATATTGAGATTGATCGAATAGAATTGTTCGATGCTTTGAATCAGCCCTGTGAACTTGACAGCTGGGGACCGGAAGGTGAAACGATTTCTGCTAAAAGCCACTTCAATGTCATGATCAGTGAATGCAAGCCTGAGCACATTTTTAAATATGTGCTTATCCAAGGAAATAAACGGTATGTGTTCTAATGCGGACAAAAATTAAGCCATCATTCAAATACCGTAAAAAACCGGTCACCATGGATCGGTTTTTATCCCTATTCAACAGCGCATTCAACCCAGATGGCTAAAGCTTAAAATACTGCTGGCACTGTTCACAGTAAAACGCTATCGCGATCCCTGAATCAAAATGGCTTTGCCGAGTTTCAATCCAATACAGATAAACACTTTTGAGCAGCGCCTCAGCCAGCCCCGTGATCCAAGGTGATAAAGGCCAGCCCTTGAACAGCTGTTTTATGACCATTCCACCGAATCCCACATGAGAACTCAATAAGGATACCCTGTGCGGGCTAGATTCAGACGGTTTAGAATGTGAAACAAAGACACGATGAATGTGAGTAGACTGACAATATGGGCAATGCGTTAACATAGTTGACACCTCCAATGAAAAATAAAAAAAAGGGCCTATTTGCATAAGCCCTTCAATCTGACCACTCGACAGTGATTTTCATGTGGATGATGTATGCCTGTATTATTTTCTATTAGCCGAAAGTCCGCATGCGTTTTTTAGTTTTCACTCTCAGATGCTGCGCATCCTTCTCAGGGCGTACCAGATAAGCCACAGTATCCAGCATATTCTTCACCTCATCTGGATTGTTACGGCGAATCATCCCAATGCCTAGACGGTCTCGATCTAAGAACTGTTTAAGGTACTCTGATGTATGACAGTTAAAATGACAACCTAAGCCATCTGTAATATCAATCCAAAGCTTTCCAACTTGATCAGCAATCCAGTATGCATTGCGACGTTCACTGCCCTTATAAACCAACAGCAAATGACAGTGATAGCCCTTCTTTTCCCCCTGCTCTAATGCCCATGCATATTCAATCAAACCTTTGAAAATTGTATCTTGATCACGCAACCGAGTACGAAGTACATCCATATCATCGCTGAATTCCTGAATACCGATTTGATCTTGGTATTTAAGCGGATAAGCCAAATCAACACGCACCACCAGAATCCTTGAATATCTATCGTTGATTTTTTTCATACGCTGAACCAGTATCTTTGTATTTCTGGATTCACTTGAACGATGATCACGTAATTCTCGGTTATGTCTTCGATAATGTTTTTTAAAACTTTGCTGTATCTCAATAAAAGACAGGTCAGTTAATCGATATAACAACTGCTCTCGATCATCTAAATACTCATCCATATCTAATAGCAATTCAATGAATGCACCGATAGAATCTGAATAATAAAAATCAAATTCATAAATTTCATCAAACTGGATTAGCAGATCTATCAGATTATTGTAGAAGTTACGAGGCTGATGCATTCTCTCAGCTACATTCTCAACAAATCGTTCAATTGAGATTAATAATTTAGATTCATTTACAACAATGCTCATTTGACTTCCTTTCGATGGTTTAAATCATAAAAGGAAGATCTCTGTAATTATTTACCATTTAAACTAATAAAATAATAATATTAAAAACCTAGGAGAATTACATTTAAAAATAAAACTATACAGTAGAAAAACAAAGGATTCTTAACAAAAAAACTCAAGCAATATTTATCCAACAAATTAACTTAAAGCCAAGGTAGTTAAAATATATTAAAATCTCATCTTTGCTTGTCCAATTAAGCAATTTATCATCTAAAATCCACCACTATCAGAGCAATGAATCGACCATTCCGCCCAGATTAAAAGATACTTTTTCAGCATTAGAAAAATCAGACAACCTAATATTTAAGAACACCCACTTCATGAACTAAATCACCAACCATAAAAAACATGAAAAAAATCACCAAAAATTAGTTAAAAGCATGATTACAAATCATTTATATTTATAAAAATACTACTTAAAAAACCATTAAAATTCATATAAAATTACCACTCAAATTCTACGATAAACACTACGGATATATCTACAAATGCCTGGATTCAATACACTAGAAGATAGAATAAAAAAAAGACTGAAAAAATATCATGATGAGGATATGTTATGGATATACAAAATTATTTTAGAAACTAATTCAGGAGTTAGAAATCAAATCAAATGGTATGATATAAAAAGATTAAAAAATTTTAATCAATTAAAAGATTTGATTATCAAAGAACTACTTAAAAGTGAAAGCGAAGATAAAGTTGAGTTCGCTTTCCAAGCAATTGAAAATGCAAAAACTACTTTCATTAGAAATGAAATTTTTAACGAATTTGAAAAAGATTCAAGATTATGCTTATTTACATTATCATTTTTAAAAAAATATTCTTTAGATAAAAAAGAATCACAAATAGATCTCGATTATTTATTTAAAGACAAATCGACAAAAATTTCAACTGAAGCACTCGTTACAACAAATAAAGACTTTAAATTTATTTCTAAAAGCTACGTCTATATAAATTTTATTTTTAATATATTCTACGATAGAGTCTCTGAGAGAGAATTAATTAAAATCAAGCAAAAATATGAAAATAAAATTAAAAAAGAAATAAATAGTTCTTCTAAATTTAACGACCAAAATTTCATCAATTGGTCTTATGATTACTTAATGTCAAGAAATTCTGATTTTGAAAGGGCATCAAAATCCTGCTTCGACGATAATGATAAAAAGTTGCTTATCATTTCATATCTTGATTTTCTGAATCTTAGTAATCCTCAGGGGCATGAGAATTTAACAACAAAAATGAGTAAAGCGTGGAGTCAAAAAAAATTTAGAGACGCAGATAAAGTCAAGAAAAATTACCATATCCCCTTAACCCAAAAAGCTAAAGAGGAGCTTAGTGAACTATCCGCTTTTAAAAATACATCTGAAGCCAAAATTCTTGAAGAATTAATCCATCAAATGTTTTTAGATCAAATGTGTGATGAGAATGGAAAGTCAAAGTACTGAAACATGTGCTTAGAAGCTTTAGATTATTGGGGGTATAACTAGGGGTAAAATAAAAATTCAATTATTAAATAACATTTAATTTCTTTATCTTAAATTAAAAATATGAATCCCTCTCTCGCCATATTTTACTCTCATGATGATTCATGAGGTCTTAAAAAGCTTAAATCTAAAGGGTTTAGGCTTTTTTTGTGTCTGATAGTATCAACTTTATCTGTTGCAATCCCGATCTAGCCGCAAGTATCACTGAGGCTCTAATCCATTCCCCTCAATTACGCCCCAAAAAGAAAACCCAATCTGCTGATGAAAAAGGCATGTACTTGGAAGTCACGCCTTCTGGCGGTATGCATTGGCGGATGAAGTTTCGCTTCAATGCTAAAAAAAATATCTGCATCATGGATTCATATCCAGAAACCATACTGGTTCAAACGCCCAGCGCTGTTCTCTAAGTGATTTCAAGATGAAAAGGCTGTTCAATTTAAGGCATAAAAAAAGCCGCATCGTAGGATGCGGCTGACAAAGGTGCTCAACTTCTGCTTCTGAGGATGTCCATTAAACTGGTTCAGCTTAATGAACATCTCTAATATCAACCACCAAGATGAGGCAAATCTTAAGAAGCCTGCGCATCGCCTATTTTCAGCCGCTTTGTTTCAATGCTGCACTGTCGCTGCACACTGATCGGGCCTGGCCCTACATTTAAAAAGCACAGCACATGAAAAACAACCATAATCGTCAAAAATACAGCAGGAAAACAGTCAGTTAACTATCAATCATGTCCTTCTATAGACCGGCTTTACTGATACGTTTTCTTACAAATAGAAAATTTACCGCCTAAAGACAATTGGCAAAGTCTGTGATAAAAAGAATTAATGCAATTTTTTCAGGGTATTGCACAATAAAAAACAGTCTATTGATCTTCATTTGATGTATTTGAAAAAATTAAAACTCACATTCCACTTGATCCACACCGTATTTGAAAGCGCCATTAACCAATCAGCATAAATAACTGCTATTCGGGAGAGCTCATGAATAACAGCCTAAACTATGTCAAACAGATCAAGAATGCGAAACGCGGCGGCTACACGCCAACCATAGCCAAGGACATTAATAAGCATAAGATTCAAAAAGCCCTTAAACTCATCGAACAATGGCGGATTTTAGCCAATGAACTGAAACCCCAGCTGCAGCTGGACACCGCATTTACCCTTGAAGAGTGCGCTCAAGACTTAGACAGGATCCTTCGCAGCAAATAAAAAACATTTCCTTTCTGCAGGGCATAACAGGAATCTCCCGCTATGCCCTCATCAATTGAAACTGCCTGCTCAATCGCTCACTTTTTGGCTTGCACCTTAAAAAAAAATCTGTAGAATGCATTTAAAACGCCGGCATAGCTCAGTTGGTAGAGCAACTGACTTGTAATCAGTAGGTCCACAGTTCGAATCCGTGTGCCGGCACCATTTCTTAGCCTCGCTTCTCAGTGAGGCTTTGATGTTTCTGGATCGTGTGTTTTTAGCCTTTCTGTGCCGCAACCTGCACGTATCGGACTATCCCGTCCTCAAACAGTCTCCGGCACAGCTTGGCAGTCATTTTAATTTTAAAAGAATCCACACCTTTTGATGCTTCTGCAGCGTTTAAAACCGTTTCTGCATAATGCGCAAAGCCGGCAAAGACCTGCTCACTGATATCCTCGATTTGAATATTTTTAAATTCAGCCTGTCCCAAAGCCTGCTGCAATCCTTGCTGATTCATTAAATCATGCAGATTGACATCTGCTGCTTTCAGCAAAGCCTGATATTTCAATCTCTGCAGCGCATTTAAATTCACATATTTGTCAGACAGCATTAAATAATGAAAGCCCACACGGCCTTTTGAATTTAAAACGGATGATGCAGAGAACAGGAATGAATTTAAAGCGCTGTGATAGGCCGCATCAATGCACAGCACCACATCAAACCGCAGATCCGGAAAAACAGTGTTTAAATTTAAAAAGGATGCGCAGCGAATGTCTGCTTTTGAATTTAATTTTTTTTGAATTTTTTCGATGCATGCCGGCTGCAATTCCACAGCAGACAGCCTTTGAATTTGATAATCATGCAGCCAGTGCTGCAGGCTGGCGCCCTGGCCGCAGCCAATATCCAGCAGCTGATCATGTGAAGCCAATTTCAGCGCTTCTGCCAAATGATCGGCAAGGGCTTGGCAAGCCTGCGGATACGAGCGCGTATCCGCCTGCCAAAAGCCTAAATTGCTCCAAGCCAGTTCTGCATCATCTCCCAGCAGTTGCGCATTGATTGCGTACTTATGCGGAAACTGTTTGCGGAATGCTTGAAGCCATTTCATGTATTAATAACCGAGCTGCGGGGCAACCTCCACTTTAGGTTTTAATCCCACAAACGGCAATGGCGCGCCAAAAATTTCTGCAATATGCATCGCGGAAGTCACGGCAGATTCTAAAATCGGCAGGCCGTCACACGACCATGAACCGCAATAAAACACTTTGCGGTCTTGCGCTTTATGGCGCTGCTGCAGTTCTTTATTCAGCGCAACGGTATCAGAATCCACCACTGCCCGGGTTAATGTGACCTTAGAAATGATTTTTTTCGGGTCAATTGGCGTCACAGGGCGCCATGTTTGGAAAATAGGCGTTTTACCGACCAAGCTTGGCTCAATCGAGTTCAGCCACACGGTAAATTGCTGCTTGGTGAATTTACGGTCCATCATATAGCTGAGCACTGCCCAGTCTTTGCGTTTTGGCGGCATTACCGTCTGATCGGTATGAATCACCAAATCGCCCTGCTCAAATTTGAATTTTTTCAGCAGCGCGATATCATCCGCAAACTGCGCCTTATCTAAAAATTCTTCTATTTTTGTCGTTGGCGTCGCCACCACGGCACGGTCAAATTCAGTCACTTGACCTTGATTGTTTTCTACCAGCACTTTTTCACCCTGCTCTTTGACAGACGTGATCGCTGAACCGCTGACAATCTCAATGCCTTCGATCAGCTTATTCACCAGTGCAGGCGTGCCGCCCTGAATGCGCAGCAGCGCATCGCCATCCGTCAATTGACGCAAGAATACCAGCAGCGGTTTTGCCGGCCATTCCCCAATAGTTTTCGGGTTGCAGGTGCAGATGGTATACAGCACTGGCATGACCGCACCATGCCAGAACACTTCTTCAATTTCATTGCGGTTGATGAATTCCGCCAAAGTGATGTCTTGATCTTTGGATTTGAAAAATTTCGCAATGGCCGTTTTCAGCTGCAGCATGCCCTTCACCAAGCGCCAGCCATACTGCTGAATGCCTTTGCGGTTATTGATAATCGGGAAATTGCCGATGCGGCTGCGTGTCGTCGTCAGCCAGGTTTCGGTCTTATCTTCAAACAGCCAGCTGCAGGCCATATAGGTGCGGACAGGGAAGGTTTTAATGCCTAAGTACGCGGCTAAGCTTAGCGTATTGCTCCAAAGATGCGGATTCATCACCCGCAGCGGTGCATCAATCAGGCCGCCTTCAAATTCGGTGCTGTGACTGTCCATGCCGCGTCCAGGCAACGCTTCAAAAATTGTAATCTTATGCCCTGCGTCTTTTAGAATTCTTGCGGCAGCAAGCCCAGCCATGCCGCTGCCGATGACTGCAATATCCAATCTGCTATTCCATGTGTCAAACTTTTATAAAATTATGACCCATGCCAGTAAAAAACAGGTTATTAAAAACTACCAGAATACGGTTTTTTCAGCAGCGGATACAAAAACCCACAAAAAGCGGATTTTCCATTTTTCAGCATCTGAAAAGGCACCGCTGCATGCATCATCAAGCTAATTTCATTTATAAAATCCCAGTCAAGCGGTTGAGAAACAAAATGATTCAGTTGACCTTTTTTTCAATGGGCGTTTGACTTGAAGGCGGATAGGCGCTGCTAAAAAGCATCTCATCCTGAAATTTATGCACATCACGCTTTTGAATAAGGCGAAGCAAGAGCAGCGGCAGCGAAAAAAAAAGCCCCCGAATTACTTCAGGGGCTTTTTCATTCACTGCAGCCGATCTAAACAGCATTAAGCCGGTACTGGAATTTCGCCAAACTTACCATTATTGAAATCATTAAATGCCTGAATAATTTCATCTTTGGTGTTCATTACAAAAGGGCCATAGCCTTGAATAGGCTCATTCAGTGCTTTACCGGTCAGCAGCAGAAATTTCGCATCCTGTGCCGCTTCCAGCTGAAGGGCTGGATCGCCGTCTTGGGCAAACATCACAATCGAGCTGTCTGCAACTTTTTGCACGCCATTCAGCAGCAATTCACCTTCCAGCAGCACCAGCAGAACATTGTGGTCTACAGGTACATGCATCAGCTCTGCATGGCCTGCTTTTAAAACGCCGTCCCAAACATTCACTGGGCTGAACGTGCTGGCTGGCCCGTGCTGCCCTGCATATTTACCTGCAATCACCCGCAGATGCCCGGCTTGATCCGCAAACTCCAGCACTGGAATATCCTGTTTTAAAATCGCCTGATATTTCGGCGCGGTCATTTTGTCCTTTGCCGGCAGATTCACCCAAAGCTGAACCATTTCAAACACGCCGCCATTTTTGGCAAAGTCCGGAGAATGAAATTCTTCATGCACCACGCCAGCGCCCGCAGTCATCCACTGCACATCTCCAGACTGAATCGTGCCGCCGCCGCCCGCCGAATCTTTATGTGAAACTTCACCTTGATAGGCCAGAGTCACTGTTTCAAAACCGCGGTGCGGGTGCGAGCCGACACCATGCTGTTCAGCCGTTGGCGCAAAAGGATACGGCGCGGCATAATCGAGCAGCAGGAACGGGCTGATGGCCTGACCTAAACGGTCATAAGAAAACAGATTTTTCACTGGGAAGCCGTCACCGACCCAATGCATTTGATGATTGCGGTAGACACCGATAACTTTTTTCATCTTTTGACTCCTATCTGCAATAGGATGAATATGGGATCTATCGTAGCCTTTTACCATGCTGGCGGGTAGCCTCAAATCAGCACACACAATCCTATAAATAAAACAATCTATTTAAAAATAAGCATCCAATTGGACAGCGCTATGCTTCATCTTCAGATCATCCCGTAATTAGGATTGTTTTTCTCATTTCTACGCTGGGATTATCCTATCTTTAGCCCTATGCTTTTAAACAGCGCAAGGCTTTACATCTGCGCTTTAGACGCTGGGCTTAGAGCATTTTACATGCCGGGCATAATGCCCCGCTCTGGAATTGCATCACGCGCAATTCATATCATGCATCGAATTTCTGAGGAAAAGAAAATGGGCAAACCTTACGTACGTTTAGATAAAGATAATGCAGCCGTACTTTTAGTCGACCATCAAACTGGACTGCTTTCACTGGTTCGCGATATCGATCCGGATAAATTTAAAAACAACGTGCTGGCGCTGGCTGCAGCAGCCAAGTATTTCAACCTCCCAACCATCTTAACCACCAGTTTTGAACAGGGCCCGAATGGCCCGCTCGTACCTGAACTGAAAGCACTTTTTCCAGATGCGCCCTATATTGCCCGTCCCGGCCAAATTAATGCGTGGGACAACGAAGACTTTGTCAAAGCAGTCAAAGCGACAGGCAAAAAGCAGCTGATCATTGCCGGTGTGGTTACTGAAGTCTGTGTGGCCTTTCCAACACTGTCAGCCCTTGCAGAAGACTTTGATGTTTTTGTGATTACGGATGCTTCAGGCACGTTTAATCATTTAACCCGTGATTCTGCATGGGAGCGCATGTCGCAAGCCGGCGCACAGCTGATGACCTGGTTCGGCGCAGCCTGTGAACTGCACCGCGACTGGCGCAACGACATTGAAGGTCTGGGCGCGCTGTTCGGCAGCCATATCCCCGACTACCGCAACCTGATCAACAGCTACACGCAAAATACCGCACAGAAATAAAACCTGAAGCGGCCATTAGGCCGCTTCCCGCATATTAAGCCCCTGAAATTTCACGTATGATGCTCAAGCCCATCACGCTTGTTCAGCCCTACTGGTGACTTATGCATTCCTTTGATGATTATTATTATTTCTATCTTGTGGTGAAGCATGGCGGATTCAGCGCCGCCAGCGATGCATCCAATATCACCAAGTCCAAGCTCAGCCGGCGCATACTGGATCTGGAAGCGCAATTCAATGTGACCCTTATTCAGCGCTCCACCCGCCACTTCAAAGTGACGCCGCTGGGTCAGGAGTTTTTCCAAGAATGCGAGAAAGTTATTGATCAGGTGGAATGCGCGCACAATGTCTTGCTGAAGCAAACCAGCGAACCGCAGGGCCTGATCAAAATCAGCTGCCCCTCGGTCATGATGCGCTACCAGATCCGCAGCCTGCTGAATCAATTCTTAAAAGCCTATCCAAAAGTTCAAATTGAAATGGAACTGACCAGCCGCCGTGTGGATGTGCTGCATGATGATATTGATTTAGCGATTCGCACCAACTTTCAAGCCAATGAGGACTCCAGCATTGTGGTGCGGGATGTGATTAAAACCACGCATTGCCTGGTTGCTAGCCCCGAACTGCTGAATGGCCATACCCTACAGTTTCCAACTGAAATCAATGATTATCCCGCCATTGTTTTAGGGACACAGAAGCCGCATTATCAGTGGCTGCTCCATCATACAGGCAGTCAGGAACAGATAGAAATTCCTTTAGAGCCCCGGATCAAAAGCAATGACCTTGCAGGGGTATATTATTCCGTCATCGACGGGCTTGGCATTGCCGACTTGCCGTATTTAACTGTCAAAGAGGATATTGAGGCCGGCCGCCTGATTCACCTGCTGCCAGACTGGTGCTCCAATGTCGGCACAGTGCAGCTGGTGTATGCGTCACGCAAAGGCCAGCGGCTGGTCATGGAAAAACTGGTCGAGCATCTGGTGGAAGGGCTACGCGCCAATGCGGAAAATCATCAAGGCTATACGCTATGACAAGCAAAGGCCGTGTGAAGCGCTGAAATTGCGCCAGATGCCAGTACCGGCTTCTTGCCAGAGTATATGCAATAAAAAAACCAGCCTTTCCGGCTGGTTTTTTATGACTGAATGCTGTGCCGCTTCAGATTAGATTTTGCCGACCAAGTCGATTGATGGCGCCAGTGTTGCTTCGCCTTCTTTCCATTTTGCCGGGCATACTTCACCCGGGTGCGCATGGACATATTGCGCCGCTTTCACTTTGCGGAGCAATTCAGCAGCGTCACGGCCAATGCCGCCGGCGTTGATTTCTACAATTTGGATTTTACCTTCGGGGTCAATCACAAATGTGCCGCGGTCCGCCAAGCCATCAGCTTCGATCAGCACTTCAAAGTTTTTCGCCAAAACCCATGTTGGATCACCCACCATTGGATATTCAATTTTCTTAATTTCTTCAGAAGAATCATGCCATGCTTTATGCGTAAAGTGGGTATCGGTCGAAACTGAGTAAATTTCCACGCCCATTTTCTGGAACTCGGCATAATGGTCTGCCAAATCACCTAATTCGGTCGGGCAAACAAAAGTAAAATCAGCTGGATAGAAGAACACCACAGACCATTTGCCAATCATGTCTTTTTCAGACACTTCAATAAATTGACCGTCTTTATAGGCTGTTGCGTTAAATGGTTTTACTTCAGTATTGATCAAGCTCATTTCATATTCCTCTTCAACATTTTTGGGGGAGTGCTTATCTGTTGAAGCTAGAATACGCAAGATTTTAAAATTGGTAAAACAGTTGTTTTTTATAATAACAATCGAATTATTAGATTAATATTTTCAATTGATTTGTCGATTTTAATCGAAAGCAGTTATGTTTCGCGCCGTTTGGGCTTTAGCGGGCAAAATAGATCATTCCGCTGCGGCATTTTGCGCCTGCAGCTGTTCAAAGCCGCTCCAAGCCGCCAGAGCAAAAGCCGCTTTATAGCTTTTCGGCGCAGTTTTTACCCGCCCGGATAGCCATGCACAGCAGTAGCTTTCTGTTGAACCCACCATCAATGATAAAAACAGTTCATGCGGAACCTGCTGAATTACCGCATAATCTTGCTGCTGTTTCATCCACGCCAGCAGATGCTGATTGCGCGCTGCATTTTTCTGCTTAAGCTCTTCTTGCTGCGCGCTTTTCGAAATACTGAAATGGGCTGCATATAAAAAACGGGCAAAATCAGGATAGTCCATGACCCAATCAATATAGCTTGCAATAATGATTTGAATGCCCTGCTGCAGATTCTGTGCAGACCGCAAAGCCTGATCGCGGCGTTCGGCCTGATCTTCAATTGCGCAAACATACAGTGCGGCCACTAAACCTTCCTTATGCTTAAAATGATGGTAAATCGCCCCGACACTGGCGCCGGAACGCTCACGGATCATTTCAATGGAGGCGGTTTCAATGCCCTGTTCTAAAAAGCACTGCAGCGCTTCCGCCAAGATCTGGCGCTTTAGCGCAAATCTTTTGCCGCGGTACACCCGTTCCAGCAATTGCTGATTCTGCATAATGGCATCCGCCTGTTGTTCTGCACCCATGATAATTCATTGATGGCATTTTAAAAGCACGCATCCGTCTGCGCAGCCATATTTACAGAATATTATTCTGTTTTACACTCTGTTCAAACATCTAAGGAATAAACCAATGAGCCAAGCTCTTACAGTATGGAAAAAACTGGCGGGCGCGCCAGGCGGAAAATGGGCGTTCTCAAAATTACTTTGCCTGAAAGCGCCTTATTTCAGCAGCATCGCCCCGCTCTTTGTACAGCTGGAACCGAATTACTGTGAAATTAAAATCAAGAAGCAGCGCGCTGTGCTGAATCATATCGGCACTGTCCATGCCATAGCCATGTGCAACATGGCAGAGCTGGCAGGCGGCTCTATGACAGATGTCACTGTACCCTCTACGCACCGCTGGATTCCAAAGGGCATGACGGTCGAATATTTGAAAAAAGCCGAAACTGATTTAACAGCAGCCGCGGCACCGGCCATAGCCGATTTCACATGGGCAGACGGCAGTGATTATCCGGTAAATGTCGAAGTCAGAAACAGCCAAAATGAAGTCGTATTTAAAGCCGTCATTATGATGTGGGTATCATTAAAAACGTAAAATCAGCGCATATTTGCAATGTGAATGCCGTTTAATGATGATCTGCCGTTCTCAATAAGCATGCTTATCTCATCAAATGACCAAGGGAGGAAGCGCTATCCCTTGCCATAAAGCGTATCCGGCGGATCTTTTGAAACGCGCATAAAAAAGTATTTACAGCAGGAGGCCTTATTTTTCAATCATGGACTCATACCTTTACAGCAACCGGCCTTAAAAACGCCCATATTGCTCGATAAAATTCACCCCCAAGGCATGCGGGCTGAAATTCTTCCCAGCCCTCCATTTGGCATAAGCCCATAGATTCACTCTATGGCAGCGGCTTAAGGCGCTGCCTTGCAAATATACTGATACAGTGCATTCACTTCTGCTGAGCTTAAATCCATCGGTTCAAAATATCCCGGCATTTCAACCGCTTTTTCCATAGCTGTTCCATTGGCCTTAAAGCGCTGGCTAAGAAGGTATGCGCGCGTTTGTGCTGCGCAATTCACCACATGCACTGCCTGTACATAGCCTTTGGGTTCAATCTTTAGAGATGGCACGCCATAGGTATACACATATTTATAGCCAAATTTTTTTAATCCTGCCTGTTCCGGCAACGCCGCTGCTGCCGCAGAATGAATATCTGCCAGCGCAGTTCCATACTCATCCTGATAGACGCTGACCCAATGGCCTGTTTTTGACGCAGCATGCGCATTCACCGCTGCGCAAATCAAAAAAGCGGCGCCCCAGTATGTTTTTTTCATTTGATTTCCTTGGTTTCTTATTGATTCTCCAACTTAGGTTATCGCTTTTTGGGGCTAGAGATCAAACAAAAAACCCTTTGCAGAAGCAAAGGGTTTTTAATTTTTTCAGCAAGTTAGCAGATTAAAACGGAAGGTCATCATCCAAATCTGCTGGAGCAGCCGCTGGCGCTGCTGGAGCTTTAGGCGCAAAACCGCTCGGGTTGTTGTTGGCATAGCCGTTGCCCTGATTATTGCCGCCTTGATTGCCGTAACCGCCTTGGCTATTGCCGCCCTGATTGCCGTAACCGCCAGACTGGTTATTGTTATAACCGCCTTGCTGGCCATTGTTATTGTTAAAACGCGGCTGCTCAAAGCCTTGACCTTGCTCACCTTGCGGACGGCTGCTGTCCAGCATCTGCATCTGTTCACCGCGGATTTCTGTGGTGTAGCGCTCTTGACCGTTTTGGTCGGTCCATTGGCGGGTGCGCAAAGAACCTTCAATGTACACTTTAGAGCCTTTGCGCAGGTATTGCTGCGCAATTTCACCTAAGCGGTTGTGCAGCACAATACGGTGCCATTCGGTCTGCTCTTTACGTTCGCCTGTACTTTTATCTGTCCAAGAATCGCTGGTTGCGATCGAGAACTGAGTCAGCGAACCGCCGTTCGGGAAAGTTTTTGTTTCTGGATCTCGGCCTAATGTACCGACTAAAATAACTTTATTTACACCGCGCATCTGATGTTTACATCCTATCTATTTCTATTATTTACTTTATAAGAGTTATGCTTAAATGGCTACCTCTTTCCCGAACAAGTGCGTTAAATGTTGTCGCGCAGCATCATCTATTTGCTGCTTATCAACCTTGACATAGGCCACTTGCTGGTCAGACATCACCACGACCTCTTCAATACCACGAATCGCTAAAAGCTGAGAAGTCCATTCATCTGTTTGTTTCGCCTCAGGCAAGCGCAAAACCAGTGAAGACAAATAGCGCGGCTGCGCCAAGCCGAAACTGATCAGCAGCCAAATGACCGCAATCGCGGTTAAAATGCTCCAGCCCATTGCCGTATTGTTCAGCAGCAGCAGCTGTCCGCCGATCATACCGCCAAAAAATGCGCCCAAAAATTGCGCGCTGGCGTTTACGCCCATCGCGGTGGCTTTCGACTGGATCGGCGCAGCTTTCGACAGCCACGACGGCAGCAGCGCCTCCATGACATTAAAGGCGATAAAGAACAGGCCTAAACCCGCCAGCAGCACATATTTCGACTCATAGCCGAAAATCAGCACCGCCAGCCCCAAAATAATGCCGCCAATCGCAGTGAGGAAAATGCCGCGCATTTGGCGGTATTTTTCCGCCAGAATAATGCTCGGAAAGGCAAAAAACAGGCTGATTACCAATAAGGGCAGATACACCAGGCCATGGCTGGATAAAGGAATTTTGGCGAAATCAATCAGTTGAGACGGCACATAGATAAACATTGCCGTCAGCAGCAGATGCAGTGAAAATACCGACACATGCAGGCGGTTGAGATTGCCCATTTTCAGCACTTGCTTCAGCTGGGTCAGGTAGCCTTGCTGATAATTCCGATGATGGCGGGTGACTTTTGGCACCAGCAGCAGCATCGAAATCGCGGCCAAACCCATAATGGTTGTCACCCAGAATAAACCAGAAATCCCCACCAGACCTGTCAGCCAAGGCCCTAAGCTGAATGCCACGACAAAAGAAAGGCCAATGCTCATGCCCATAACGGCCATGGCTTTGGTGCGCTGTTCTTCACGGGTTACATCGGCCAAAAGCGCCATCACCACCGCAGAAACGGCGCCGCCGCCCGCAATGGCGCGGCCAATAATCACCCCGTAAATCGTCTCAGACATGGCCGCAATCGCGCCGCCCAATGCAAACAGCAACAGGCCGATCACCACCAAAGGCTTCCGGCTGTAGCGGTCAGCAATCAGGCTGAAAGGAATTTGTAAAATTGCCTGAGTTAAGCCGTACACGCCTACCGCCAAACCAATCAGCGCAGGTGTCGCGTATTGATAAGACTGTCCTGCCACGGAAAATACAGGAATAATCATGAACAGGCCCAACATGCGCAATGCAAAAATACTGCTTAGGGCAAAAGTTGAGCGGCGTTCTAAAGCATTCATCATATCAATAAGCGTAAATTAAAGGGTCAACAGATGAGGATATCCTACATCATTCCGGCTGCCGGTGCTGATGTATTCATGCACTCACCCTGCAATAAAAAAGGGTGCAATTTATGCACCCTTAGATTGTAGCCCGTCTTTATGAAGTGAAAATTAACGATGCTGTTCCTGGCGCTTCTTGTATTGAATAGATGCAATCACTGCCCACACAATAAATGCCACACCAATTAAGCCTGTCACCACTTCCGGCACGTGCACGCCTGTACCGCTGGCCAGCATGATGAATGCTAAAGCGCCAATCGCATAATGCGCGCCATGCTCAAGGAAAATGTATGCATCCAATGTGCCTTTTTCGACCAGATAAATGGTCATTGAGCGCACAAACATGGCGCCAATGGCAAGGCCCAGCATAATGATGACCACATCCGAAGTAATCGCAAATGCGCCAATCACGCCGTCAAAACTGAATGAAGCGTCCAGCACTTCTAAATACAGGAAACCGCCGATGCCGGCCTTGACAATGCCCGTTGTCGCACCGCTGGCATCATGCGCGACCGCATTGCCTTCTTCATCAATTTCCGGTTCACCGCCCAGCAAATGGCTCAGCACCTGTACGCCAATATAAATCACAATGCCCCATATGCCCGCCAGCGTCACCACTAAACGCTTCGCTTCTTCGACATTCGCCGCCATGATCAACAGCGCAATCAGCGCCAAGAAAGCAGACATCGCCGGCACATTGGCCAGATTGGCCAAACGCGCTTCCAGCCACTTAAACCAATGGGTATCCTTGCCTTCATCCAGGAAAAAGTTCAGGAATACCAGCATCAGGAACGCGCCGCCAAAGGCGGCAATTTCCGCATGATGCGCCATCAGCTTTTCTGAATAGTGAATCGGGTCATTCAAGGCCATTTTCACCACTTCCAGCATGCCCATATCCGCAGTGACTGCAACAATCACAATCGGGAAAATCAGGCGCATGCCGAAAACCGCAATCACAATGCCGACAGTTAAAAAGATCATTTTCCAGAAATGATCCCAGCCGCGGAGCACCGAAGCATTGACGACTGCATTATCAAACGACAGCGATACTTCCATCACCGCCAAAATTGCGGTAATGGTCAGCGCGGTAATCATGGCCTGTATGCCCGCGTTTGGCCCATGGGTGAACCCCCAATACGCGGCGATGCCCAGACACACGACCGTAAAGATGATAGAGAAACCAAAATGTTTCATCATGACAAATCGACCTATGAATTTATTGAAAGATGGGAAATTGGGTAAAACTTAAAGAAAATGTGTTTAAGATTTAATGTGCGCAATTATGACTGCTTTTATCAGCGAAGCCAAAATACTTCGTGTGATTTTCTTGCATGGATGAAGGCTCTCCCGCTTAATTGCGGAACAGCCTGATTTTTTCAAATGTTTTTTATTGCAGAAAAAAATAACAAGGCGCTTGTTGATCAGCCCTTTACGGCAAACACAAGAGATAAAGCCCAAGCGCGCCTTTCATGGCTCAGGCGCGATGCGCATGATTTATGTTCTGCGGTACCAGCCTAAATAAATCCCCATAGCCAGCACCACCAGCAGAATCATCCAGCGGGCTTCGCGAAATGAAGACCGCGCTTCCGCTTTGGCTTCTGCGGTATCAGCATGATATTGCGATTTAAACATCGGATCCAGACTGGCAAGCGCGGTCAAATCCTTGGGCTTTTCCCCCTCTCCCACCATGATATAAAGCCCCTTGACATCCATATCCTGCAAAGGCCCCAATTCAATAGAAAGGCCAGCGGCCTGGGTGTTATATTCAGGCACCCAGTCTTCCACCCTTGCATAAACATGCGCCTGATCAGCATTAAAGACGGGCGCTTCTTCAATTTTTTTACCCGTCTGGTCCTGAATTATTTCAGCCAGATCTTGAAACTGGGTCAGTGAATATTGCTTTTTTTTGGCCAGATTGATCCCTTCAAACGCATACTCATCCAGCTTTTTCGTAGGCGCGGCCTTAAATAAAATGCCCTGAGGAATAACTTTAAAGCCAAGCGCCGTATTGTCAGGCGCTTGATTGGCTTGAACCACCATATATACCGCAGACCAAACTTGCGCATTCGGCGCGACTGCAGGCGCTGCAGCTGTATACGCCTGCTTTTCAGACGGATTGATAAACTGCTCAAAGGCCAGGATTTTAGTATCTGCCGCACAGGCCGCAGCGCTCATGATTGTTCCCGCAAAAAACGGCAATATTTTATTGAACATATTCGTATGCTTATAATCTTTATAACATTTAATTTTTAAGCATTATATGCAAAAACTGCCCTCTGAAGTCTAGCTTTTATTCAATCAAATCATTGGAAAAAATATACTTTCCCTCATTCTCATCCAGTTTTTTTGATCATATGCAGAGGCGGCAGAACTCAAAATTGCTGCCAAGCGTAAATCAGCACCGCAGCGGCGGCCGCCCAGCCTAAGCCAGCCGCGCCAAGGCAGCCCCATAAAGACAGGCGCTCAGCCAGCAGATAAACCAGCAGCAGATAGATAAAGTAAGGAATTAAAGACCAGATGCCAAACAGCGCTGTTTGCCGCAGCGCCTCCGCCCCTTTCTCTTGCGCGACAATCACATGGGCAATTAAGGCAAAAGTGGGGAACAGCGGCACTAATCCAGCAATATAAAATACCCTGCTCTTTGAAAAGAAGGCTATCACCAAAACTGCAGCAGCGCCCAGCAGGCTTTTTAAAAATAAGGACAGCATTTACCCGTTCTCCAGCCGATGCAGAGCGTCCGCCTGCAGGCTGACTGTTGATTTTGACTCAGGATTTCATCGCGCAGAGCTTTGAATCCGCTTATGACTTGCATAGCCGGTTGCTTTCGAATTGCCGCTTTTGCTCAAGCGCCAGCGTTTTAAAATCCTGCTGGATTTTTTGATCCGAAGCTGTCATCAGGTGCTGATTGGCTTCAATGATGGCCAGCATGCGCGCATAGTGTTCAGGAATCTGTACGCAGCTCAGCTTTTTTTCATCCGCCTCAGAGGACGCTTGCCCCAGCCGAACAATCAAGTGGTCAATGGTTTCACTTTCCGCATTCAGCGCTTTCGTGGCCTCTGCCACAGTAGGGTATTTTTCCGCCTGTGCTTTCTGCGCATCTGGCGCTTTGCTGCATGCCGTTAATGCCAGCAGCGTTGCCGCTGCTAAAAGCGCGGTACAATTCATTCTTAAATTCATGTGCTGTCCTTAATGCAGGGCTCAACAATTCATGCTTTTTCTGCCCCGCCTGCCGAAGGCGCTTAGTTTAGCAGGCTTCTCCGCCGCTGGGCCAATACCCAGGCCAATGCATATTGAAGCAATCCTGCCTTTTTCTCATAATATGAACATGAAATTCGAGGTTTTTTACACTTGAACATTTTTCATGCGCTATCATATATAACCTTCAATTTGCAGCAAACTGAGATGTTTTTATGAGCCAAAGCCACATCCGTATTCGAGGCGCACGCACCCATAACTTAAAAAATGTGTCCCTTGATATTCCACGCGACAGGTTTGTGGTGATTACGGGGCTTTCCGGTTCAGGAAAATCATCTTTAGCCTTTGACACGCTGTACGCCGAAGGGCAGCGCCGTTATGTCGAATCCCTGTCTGCCTATGCGCGCCAGTTCTTATCGCAAATGGAAAAGCCTGAAGTTGACTCGATTGAAGGCCTCAGCCCCGCCATCGCCATCGAGCAAAAATCCACCAGCCATAACCCGCGTTCTACCGTCGGCACCATCACTGAAATTTACGATTATCTGCGCCTGCTGTACGCCCGCGTCGGTACGCCGTACTGTCCGGAACATGACCTGCCGATGGTAGCGCAAACGGTTTCAGAAATGGTGGATGCGGTAAAAAGGCTGGAAGAAGGCACGGCCCTGATGCTGCTGGCGCCCGTGGTGCGGGAACGCAAAGGCGAATACAGCGCGCTGTTTGAACAGCTGCAGAGCCAGGGTTTTGTCCGGGCGCGCGTGGATGGCGAAATTATGGAAATTGATCCACCGCCGGAACTGGACAAAAAGAAAAAACACAGCATTGAAGTTGTGGTGGACCGCTTTAAAGTCCGTGAAGATTTAGGCAACCGGATTGCCGAAAGTTTTGAAACGGCGCTGCGCCTTGGCGGCGACATTGCTATTTTGTCGTGGATGAAGGGCGAACAGGCTGACCGCGTATTTTCCGCCAAGCACTCCTGCCCTGAATGTGACCGCGCAGTGGCTGAACTGGAACCGCGCCTGTTTTCTTTCAACAATCCCTTTGGCGCCTGCCCGGTCTGTGACGGCTTGGGAACACGCAGCCATTTCAGTGCAGACAAGCTGATTCCGAATAATGCGCTGAGCATCAGTGAAGGCGCCATCCGCGGCTGGGACAGACAGCGTCCGTATTATTACAGCATGATCCAAAAAGTGGCGGATCATTACGGCTTTACCTTGGAAACGCCGTGGAATGAACTGGATGCCGAGACCAAAAAGAAATTCCTATACGGCACCGGCAAAGAAAAAATTGACCTGAGCTATATTGATGAACGCGGCCGCCGCCACAGCCGTGTGCAGCCGTTTGAAGGCATTTTGCCGCATTTGGAACGCCGCTACCGCGAGACCGAGTCCAATTATGTGCGGGAAGATTTGGCGCAATATTTATCCAATGCCGCCTGTGATGCCTGCGATGGTTCGCGCCTGAATGAAATTTCGCGCAATGTCAAAATTTTAGACAAGACCATCGCGCAAATTACCAAAATGTCGATTGGCGATGCCGAAGAATATTATCAGCATGTGCAGCTGGAAGGCGCGAAGGGCGAAATTGGCGATAAGATTTTTAAGGAAATCCGTGAACGCCTGCATTTTTTAGTATCCGTTGGCCTGAATTATTTAAGCCTGTCGCGTTCTGCTGAGACCCTGTCTGGCGGTGAAGCGCAGCGGATCCGTCTCGCTTCGCAAATTGGCGCTGGCCTGATGGGCGTAATGTATGTACTGGATGAACCGTCAATTGGCCTGCATCAGCGCGACAACGACCGCCTGCTGGAAACTTTGGTGCGCCTGCGTGACCTGGGCAATACGGTTTTGGTGGTTGAGCATGATGAAGATGCTATCCGTGCCGCCGATCATATTATTGATATTGGCCCTGGCGCAGGCATTCATGGCGGTTATGTGATTGCGGAAGGCACCTATGAAGAAATTCTAGCCAATCCGGACTCTCTGACAGGCCAATATTTATCGGGCAAATTAAAGATTGAAGTGCCGAAAAAACGTGTGCAGCCGCCAAAACCAGATGAACAAATCAAACTGATGGGCGCAGCGGGCCATAACCTGAAAAATGTTGATTTGACCATTCCTTTGGGCATTATGACTTGCGTCACTGGGGTTTCGGGTTCAGGCAAATCGACACTGATTAACCGCACGTTGCTGCCGCTGGCGGCAACCCAATTGAATGGCGCGACTACGCTAACCGCAGAAAAATTTGATTCGATTGATGGCCTGCAATTCCTTGATAAAGTCGTCGATATTGACCAAAGCCCGATTGGCCGCACCCCGCGCTCCAACCCTGCCACATATACAGGTTTATTTACTCCCATCCGTGAATTATTTGCACAGACACAGGAAGCCAAAGCCCGCGGCTACGCGGCTGGCCGTTTCTCATTTAACGTGAAAGGCGGACGCTGTGAAGCCTGTGAAGGCGACGGCATGATTAAAGTGGCCATGCATTTCCTGCCGGATATGTATGTGCCTTGCGATTCATGCCACGGCAAGCGCTATAACCGCGAAACGCTGGAAGTGAATTACAAGGGCAGAAACATTTCGGATGTGTTGGAAATGACCGTTGAAGATGCCATGCATTTCTTTGATGCCATTCCAGTGATTCACCGCCGTTTAGAAACTTTGAATCAGGTCGGCCTAGGCTATATCCGTTTGGGCCAGTCTGCCACAACCCTTTCTGGCGGTGAAGCTCAGCGCGTGAAACTGGCGCGTGAATTGGCAAAACGCGATACTGGCAAAACGCTGTATGTATTGGATGAGCCGACCACCGGCCTGCATTTCCATGATATCGCCAAACTTTTGGATATCCTGCATGAGCTGCGCAACAAGGGCAATACCATTGTGGTGATTGAGCATAATCTGGATGTGATTAAAACTGCCGATTGGGTCATTGACCTAGGCCCTGAAGGCGGCGCTGGCGGCGGGATGATTATTGCCGAAGGCACACCTGAAGAAGTGGTGAAATCGAAAGTTTCACATACAGCGAAGTTCTTGAAGCCGATGTTGAAATAGAATCTCCTCCCTTGCGGAGCAGTGCTCCTCATTTTTACCAAAGAGGGAGAAACTCCCTCCTTTAAAAAGGAGGGCTGGGGAGGATTTTAAATACTTAAATTTCATGCTAAAACGGTGATTCATTCACCGTTTTTTTTTAAATAAATATGTCCCAAAAAATTCAAGATAATGAATCAATTCAATCAATGCTAGAGCTGACTAAATTAGTAAAATTTGGATATAAGGTGCTTGATAAACTCCCTTTGATATACAAAATTAACCCTGAAATAAAAACACAAAGAGATCAGGCGGTAGAAATCCTTAATCATGCAAATATCCTCCTTTTACCTGACGAATTTAATAATCTTTTTTCTAAAGATGGATGGGTTTGCTATGGAGGGTTAAGTCAAAGAATTTTAGAAGAAGTAATATACTTAGGATCAAATAAACAATATCAAGAAGCAAAACAACTACTGATCAACTATATTGATGAAGACAAAATAGACTTTATTTTGAAAAAATGTGCTTCTCGAGAACACTTTAAAGAACGCTTAGATTTATTCAATTTATTAAAAATAGACTATTTAGAAGAACGCTATCATGCTTGTATTCCTCTTTTGCTAGCTCTTATAGATGGCCTAGCCAACGACATTTCAAAACACCTAGGGTTCTTTGCTGAAAACTCTGATCTAGAACTTTATGACAGCATAACTTCTCATGGAACAGGTTTACCTTTTCTCAAGACAATCATGAATACATCTAGAACAAAAACTATCACTGAAATAATCCATATGCCTTATAGAAATGGCATTCTGCATGGGCGTGATTTAAATTTTGCCAATAAAGAAGTAGCATCTAAGTGTTGGTGGGTTTTAGATTGCCTCATCGATTGGGCTGACGAAAAACAATTAAACAAACAACCCAAACCACCAGCGAGCTTGAGAGAAGCACTCAAA
Source organism: Acinetobacter entericus (assembly GCF_026168575.1). Taxonomy (NCBI): domain Bacteria; kingdom Pseudomonadati; phylum Pseudomonadota; class Gammaproteobacteria; order Moraxellales; family Moraxellaceae; genus Acinetobacter; species Acinetobacter entericus. The sequence continues at coordinate 143,894 of NZ_JAPEQW010000004.1, read as the reverse complement.
CAACATCAATCAATACAAGAGCTTTCTAAAAGAATAGACTTATGGAAAAGAAGACCGACTCAAACTGAAAGTTACTGGAAAGAACAGAATATTGAAACGCTTAACCCAATATTACCTGAATACGCTTTATTTATTTTTTTGGGGGCTTGGAAAGAAAAACAATGGGGGAAAATGACGCCTATTCTTCTACATAATATTAGTAAACATTTAGGAAAGGCTGCCAGTGAAGTAAAAAATGACTACAAAAAAATTACTTTGTTAGATTTTCATATTATCAACTCAGAAGATCAGACACCTTCAAATACGCAAATTTATACATATTTAGAATTTATTAAAAATCACGTAAAACAAACATTATATCTAAATATAAGTGTCAATTATGCAAACTCACAGACTGGTGATCCCGAACTAAGAAATGAGCCCAATTGCGGATGGTACATTTTACAAGCATCTATAAGTGCCCTCTTATTTCATTAATTATTCAAATCTCATGACCCGCGACATGGATGTCGCAATGTCTTACTGGGGTACACGGCAATGTCCTCAATCAAATTAAAGAATTCTGCAGATTTTTTTCTTTCAAAAGTAAAAAGCTTCATAAACAACTCTATGACGTACCATGGGAACGTGCATATCAAAGTAGAAATCTAAGCACACAGTAAAACGAGAACATGCCAAATCAAAAAACTAATTAGAAACAGAATTCTTCCCTTTCGCCTTTGCCCGAAACAAAGCCTCATCCGCACGCGCCAGCAACGCCATCCAGCTGGCCGCCCCTACAGCAACTCCGGCACTGATAGAGACACTAACCTGCCCAAATTCTTCACTTTGAAAGAGCTCTGAAGCCAAAACGGTTCTGCGGATTTTTTCCGCAATCCTTAACGCCGTGTCTAAGCCAATATCTTCAATCAATACCAAAAACTCATCGCCGCCATAGCGCACCAGCAAATCAGAGGCCCGCATGCAGCTTTTCAAGCTTTCCGCCACAGACTGAATCACCAAATCACCAGCAATATGGCCTAGGCTATCATTTACCTGCTTAAAGTTATCAATATCAATCAGCATCAAACAGGTTTTTTTTAACTGGCTTGGCTGCTTTTCCAGCAGCTTAATATACTCATCCAATGCAAAACGGTTCGCGACGCCTGTCAGCGAATCCGAATGCGCAATATGCTTCAATTGAAATTCAAAGGCTTCTCGCTGCTGCAGCCGAGCCTGCAACCGGCTGATCGCATCAAAAATACTGGCATCTGCTTTGGCTTTTTTCTCAGAAGTACGCGCCTTATTTTCTGCATGCGCAAGATTGAACAATTGCTCCCGTGCCAGAATTAACGGCCCAAACACCCATTTTTTGGCATAAATCATGGTCAATAATACTGTCAGCAAAGAGACCAAAACCATTAAAATGGCATAAATGAATTCTTTTTGAGCATCCTGCTGCTTTGCATACGCCATACTGATGCTGGTTTCTAAAATATAATTCTGCAAATCCACAACAGTGGTATATTTGCCGACCATCGCCCGAGTCAATTCTGGACCGCTCTTGCTGAAAGGCCTGCCTTTTAAACTGTCTTCCATTAAGCTGCTGACAATCGGCAGGCCCTGATTCAAAAATTGATCTTTAACCTGCTGATAAAGCTGTTTAAATTGATCATTTTTCGCATAATCCGGCTGAATTACGCCCACCAGCTGCCACAAATATTGGGTCTGGCGCTGGGTCTGCATGGATCGCCCAAGATTTTCATCCGGTATGCGCTCATTAAACGTCACTGCAGCCATGATATTGGATGCGGAGCGCCCCGCCTGATCACGCAAGTCGGCCAGCAATAAAATTAAAATATAATAGTTGGATAAGGCATCATCTTTCGATTTTGCATTGCGGACAATATCCTGCAGCGCTTCATAACAGGGGTCCCATGCATGGAACATGGCCACAATAGCATCATCCATCTGGCGCATTTCACGCTGCGCATAAGGAATTGCAATATAGCCGTCAACGGCCTTTCGCCCCTTCATTAATGCCGGCAAAAAATTCTGCCGCAACCCTTGCGCTATGTCGTGCTGGCCGGTTTTTTCCAGCATTTGAATGGTGGATTGAATTTGGCCATCAACGTCAGCACGATATTTTCTTAATGCCTCATAATGCCGCTGCGCATCTTTTGACGAACTGGACATGACATTATTGGCGGGCGCGCGTTCTTTGGAAATTTTATTGGCAAGTTCCGCCACCATTTTTAAGCTTTGAATTTCCTGCAGCGCTTCGGCACTTTTTTGATAGCTGCGGTAGCTGCTCACAATCAGCGGCAAACCGATTAAAGACACAGACAGGACAATGACAAGCATCGCTATCCATAAACGGCTGCTGATATGTTCTGAACGCAAAGCATTTATAGCGATGTCTTAGATCTCTCACGCAATGATTTAGTGCCCTGATTGATTCAAAGCAAAGAAAATCCACTGTTAGGCGCTGCGTGCTATTTGGCTGTATTACAGTTCAAATAAAAGCAAGCCTGTCCCCCAAGTGCCCGTTACTCAGTATATTCAATTACTTTAGAAAAAGACATTTTGTACAAAATATTTTTTATTTTTAATTTCATAAAGATACAAAAAAATAGGTTATTTTTAAATCAAGGATTAATTCAATTATTTACATATGCAACAATTTGGTGCATAATGCACAGCATTAGGGCATTTTAAAATCATCCTCAGCAGTAATTTTAAATTTCCCGCACATTTTGGCGAGAAAACCCCAGTTTTGAATAGAAACTGGGGGTTTTTTTGCCCATTTCATTTTCAAGCATTCACTTTTTCTGAAATTATTGCACCATATTAGTGCGTAAACTCATAACTAAGCTTCCTATCCTGCTTTTTTAAAAATTTCTCACCAAACTAATTAGTTTTACTTAATTATCTTAAATTTCAGGCAAAAAAAAGCCCAACCTTGGGGAAAGCTGGGCGGATAAAACAAAAAATTGTGGAGAATCAGTCAGGGATCACAAAAAAAGCAATCAAGCTGATCTAATGAGCACATTATGTGACATTTCGCCAAATAAGTAAAGCCTAGGATGAACGTCGGGATTAATTCCTGCTGAAAAATTATTGAGAGATGAACGCAAGTTCATCCTATTTTCAAAATCTGCCGATTATTGATAATTTTCAAACCCTCTATTTTGTTAAATTAAATTAATAAAATTATATATTTAGAAAAACCTATTCAACTTTTTATTTTTTTCTAACATCATTGCTGCATCGACTTTTTTTAAGCTGCAAAAACACCATCAACACGCTCCATTTTGATGCTGATGCAATAACAGGCGCATTTACCCTTTCTAAAAACTCAAAAACTTGGAATTCCTTCAATCCAGCTGCTCTTGTGTATGGCAAAGCATAGACCGCTGGCTAAAAGGCTTTCCCCTATCCGGAAGCTCTGGCTTTATTGATAAGCATGGCTGCAGATTTGAATGCGGCAAGCATGTGAACAGCGCAATGCTCTGATTCTAGGCAAAGCCTTTCTGCCACAAAAAGAAGCATTTTGCGCCTGCATTGCTTTATTTCAGCTTACAAACAGCTGTGAACAGGCCTGCATTTTTCAGTAATTTTACCGATCATTAAATCAAGTTGATCGAATATAACAATTGAATTATTTTTTTAATCCGCAAAAGCACAGAAAATATTTAACATATTTCACTGTTATGACAGAATTTTTTGGGTTGACAACAGAAAGTGCAAACGTACATTTTTAATACATTATAGGTTTTAGAGCAATCAATCAAATTCATAATGTTCTTTTAGTTCATTGACTTAATGTTTTGTTACAATACAATGCTCAATGTTTAATCCATTTGCAACATAACTGGTAATTATCATGAAAAAACTCGGTTTAGCCACTGCTTTATTATTAGCCATGACCGGTGCTCAAGCGTATCAAGTAGAAGTACAAGGTCAATCTGAGTACATCGACAATACAGTAAACGATAAAAACTTTACTGGCGCTGTTCAAGGCACTTACTACTTCAAAAATGTTGACTCTTCTAAAGGTCCATTGGCTGAAGCCGCGTTTTTAAACCAAGCGTCTAACGCTTCTATCGCTTACAACTACGGCGAATATGACGTTGACGGCATCGCTGACAAAACTGTTCACACTATTGGCGCTAAAGCTGAAGCTTATGTTCCAACTAAAGTAGTTCCTGTATATGCTAGCGCGTCTTACAGCAATACAATTACTGACAATAAAGCTGCTGGCGTTGCAGACGACCATGGTGACCGCTATGCTCTAGAAGTTGGTGCGCTTGCTGCTCCTAATTTCTTGGTTGCTGTTGGTTATACCAGCGCTGCTAATCAGTTCGCTTTAGATGCTTTCAACATCATGTCTAACGGTATTGTTAAAGCTGCTGGCGAAACTCAAACTTTGGGCGAAGATCAAGACGCAATCACTGCACGCGCTAAATATGTTGGCGCGATTGACGGCACTAACATGGCTGTAGGTTTCGAATCTGGCATCGTTTACGGTGATGCAACTGCATACCAATTCAAAACTGACCTGTATTTAAACCCTAAACTAAGCACTGGCGTTTCATATGCTGCATCTAGCTTTGCAGGCACTCCAGATTCAGCTTGGGGCGCGAACGTAAACTACTTCATCACTCCAGCAGTCGCTGTTGGCGCGAACTATGTTTATGCAAATGCTGAAGGCGCTAAAAACGACACTCAAACTGTTGGCGTAAACGCTAAATTCCGTTTCTAATTCATTTTAGAATCTGAATGTAAAAAAGGGCGCTTCAAGCGTCCTTTTTTATGGCTTGAATTTTGGTTGCCAGTCCTATTCATCTTTATGCTTATTCGGCAAATGCGCTACATACTGCAGCGCAATCAGCCGTGAAACGATCATCGCCAAATACATCACGCCACAGAACATCTGAAGCATCGCCAAAACCCGTGCAGGCGCACTGACAGGCATCAAATCTGACAGCCCTGTTGCAGACTGCAGGCTAAAGCTTAAAAATAATAAATCCAGCCAAGACTGCATGCCCGGAATATCAGGATTAGAAAAACTGCCTGGATAAATCTGCTGACAAATGCTGTAAAGAAAAGCGAAGCCCCAAGCAATTAAAGTAAATACAGCCGCGGCAGCAAACATCTCGTCTTTGGTTAAATACCGGTCGGCAAACATATAGCGCAGCAACCCATAGGCAGCACTGAAATATGCCAGCGCTTCAAAACTGTGGGCAATGATTTGAATATTGGGATTTTTCACCCCCAAAATGATCAGGGTTGAAAAAATCACGGCGCCGCCGACAAAACTTAGACCTAAAATGGTAAACATGGGAGTCTGGCGGATGACTTTGGCAATCAGCAGCAGCACCAATACACCCAGCACCCACAGCACAGCGCGGTACGTCAGGCTAAAATTCGGCATTGCGGTCAAAATTAAAATCAGCAGCTGCAGCAGAAGCAGCCATGCTGACGGCAGCAAGCGGAAACCTTTCCAAAAATCAATAAATCCTTGCATGGTTCATTCCACGAAACGTTCTGATTATCGTAAATTGTTATGGATATCTGATGCTGTCCGGACAGCCGGCATCTCCATCACACTATGAAATAGTCAAGACTGAAAATACGCTTGATTCTGTTATCCTCTATTAACTTAGCATGAAGCTTTTTGCTTTCAGACAATTAATTTGCATCATCATCAGCCTAAAGCGGCTTATTGAGTATGGTATCAAGCCTTAAGACTCAAGCCTGAATCGTGTCTTGATCATTCAGCCACTGCCAGCTGAACCATGGGCATATTCATCAAGCAGGCTGCATTGCAGATTCCAGCCATAAAAAAAGCCCCTAGAGGGGCTTTTTTTATTGACGTTCAGATTAGTGATCTGATGCGCCAGAGATACCAATACCTGTTTGTGAACGTACATACTGTGCATCAAATGCTCTGCGTTCTGCTTCAGCACGCGCTGAGCTGTCAGTTACAGAGAATAACCAGCAGCAGATGAACGCTAACGGCATTGCAAAGATTGCAGGACCATTGAATGGGTTAATTGGCGTTTCAGAGATGCCTAGAGTATCTACCCAAACTGCTTTAGATAAGATAATTAGGGTTACCGCTGTAAGCAAGCCAACCAAGCCGCCAATTACCGCGCCGCGAGTAGTCAAGCCTTTCCAGAACATAGACAATACAAGCACTGGGAAGTTTGCACATGCTGCTACAGAGAATGCCAAGCCAACCATGAATGCAACGTTTTGTTTCTCGAATAGAATACCCAAGATCATTGCAAAGATTGCCAAGCCCAAAGTTGCAATTTTAGACATGCGAAGTTCAGATTCAGGCGTCGTTTGGCCCTTCTTGAATACGTTTGCATACAAGTCGTGAGAGATTGCTGAAGCGCCAGACAGTGTCAGACCCGCTACAACTGCAAGAATTGTTGCGAATGCGACCGCTGAAATGAAGCCCATGAACAAGTCACCGCCCAATGCATCAGACAAGTGAACTGCAGCCATGTTGTTACCGCCAACAAGCTCTAGCTTGCCAGTTACTGCCATTTTCGCTACATCAAGGAATTGCGGGTTGTTCGATACATAAAGGATCGCACCGAAACCAATGATGAAAGTTAATAGATAGAAGTAACCGATAAAGCCAGTTGCAACAACCACTGATTTACGCGCTTCTTTGGCATCTTTTACTGTGAAGAAACGCATCAAGATATGCGGCAGGCCCGCTGTACCAAACATCAATGCAAGGCCTAAAGAAATGGCGTCAATCGGGTTGGCCGCCAGTTTGCCTGGACCCATGATATTGCTCGCCTCTGCCAAAGTAATATCATGTACTTTTGCATAAACATCAATAGATTGAGAGAACATTTCAGCGAAGCTGAAGCCCACGCCTTTCATTACCATGAAAGCCATGAACGTTGCGCCAGACAAAAGCATAACCGCTTTAATGATCTGCACCCAAGTAGTTGCAAGCATGCCGCCGAAGATTACATAAGCCATCATGAGAAGACCCACGATCACCACTGCAATGTTGTAGTTCAAGCCGAACAGCAGTTTGATCAGCTGGCCGGCGCCTACCATCTGAGCAATCAGATAGAATGCCACTACCACCAATGAGCTCATTGCTGCCAAGGTACGCACTGGTTTTTCAGCCAAACGGAACGATACCACGTCAGATAAGTTGAACTTACCCAAGTTACGCAAACGCTCTGCCACCAAGAACAGTACAATTGGCCAGCCCACCATGAAGCCTAATGAATACAGCAAGCCGTCAAAGCCTGAACTGAATACCAGTGCAGAAATACCCAGGAACGATGCTGCTGACATATAGTCGCCGGCAATCGCCAAACCGTTTTGGAAACCTGAAATCCCACCGCCAGCTGTATAGAAGTCAGCAGTATTCGTGGTTTGTTTTGCCGCCCATTTGGTAATCAGCAGTGTAAAGCCGACAAAAATGGCGAACATGATAATCGCGTGCCAGTTTGTCGCCTGCTGCTGAGCTTCACCCAAATCTGGTCCTGCCATTGCCATGCTTGACATCAGCAGTGCTGGCGCAGCCAGCGCCTGTGCTTTCAATGAATTCCATTTCATCTTAGTGCAGTCCTTTTTCATGAGTGATTGCTTCAACTTCACGCATTGCTTCTTCGTTTAATGAGTCCAGCGTATTGTTCGCAATGTAGGAATATACACCGCATAAAACAAAAGACAGTACAATGATGCTTAAGCCCAGCGGCATACCAATCGTGGTGACGCCGCCGCTTACTGAAGACATTAAAAATTCTTTGTTGTAGCCAACCAGCAGCATGAAGCCAACATACACGACCAGCATAATAATAGTCAGTGTCCAGCTCAGTCTGCTCTTGCGGGCAACCATTTCCTTAAATTTTGGATTCTGTAGAATTTGCTCTACTTGTCTCTCATCCATAACCTTACTCCTGTAGGCACCCAGCCATGGGCGCAATTTTTTTAATTCGAATTATTTCGCCCCTAACATTAACAATCTTGCAGGGTTTTTGTAATTTAGACTTTGGTCGTTAAATTTTGATCAACTTTCAACGGGTTTGCCCAGATAAGGTATGATGAGCCTAAGATTTTAATGCTGCAGGCAGTATGAACAGCTGGCTTATTATTGGGGTTTTGGCCCTCTACATTGCACTCCTCTTTATTTGCGCATTTTTTGGCGAAAAGCACGCCAGCAGGCTCAGCACCCGGGGACGCATGCTGCTGTTCAGCCTGACGCTCGGCGTTTACTGTTCATCATGGACGTTTTACGGCGCAACTGGCGCCGCGGTGCGCGAAGGCATCATCTTTCTGCCCATTTATTTAGGGCCGCTGCTGTTTGTGGCGCTCGGTTATGATATTTGGCGCCGGCTGGGCCGTGTCCGCCAGCACCATGCCATTTCCTCCATTGCGGACTTCGTGGCCGCCCGTTACGGTAAAAGCGGCCCGCTGGCGTCACTGGTCACAATTTTAGCCGTGATTGCCATTATCCCTTATTTGGCTTTACAGCTGCGCGCCATCGCGCTCAGCGCTTCAGTCATTTTAGATTCACCGACAGGCATCAGCAGCACGACTAACGGCGTGCTGTTTCTGACCGGCATTCTTGCCATTCTCGCCATGATGTTCGGCACCCGGCAAATTGCCAACACAGAGCAGCACGGCGGCTTAATGCTGGCTGTCGCATTTGAATCCTTTGTGAAGCTGTTTGCTTTACTGGCGGTGGCTTTTTTCTTTGTTTTTGAAGCTCCGGAAAATATTCATCAAATCAGCGCAGACATCAGCTCCACCTTTCATGATGTGCAGCTGTTTGGCGTCCCTGAAAGTTTCTGGATTCAAACTTTGCTGGCCGCGCTGGCGATCATTTGCCTGCCGCGCCAGTTCCACGTGGCGGTGGTTGAGCTGCGCGATGAAAAACACATCCGCGGCGCGCGGCGCTGGTTTGCTGTCTATCTGATTTTAACCATTGTCGCCATCATCCCGATTGCCAGCTGGGCCTTGCATGCTGCGCCGGCTTATTTGGCGATTCCGGACGTTGCCGTGCTGTCTCTGCCGCTTAGCTATAATCAGGACTGGCTGACTCTGCTGGCCTTTTTAGGCGGCTTCTCTGCATCTACCGGCATGCTGCTGGTGTCTTCTGTTGCGCTGTCCATCATGCTCAGCAATGATTTGATCATGCCGGCGCTGTGGCGCACCAACCTGCTGTCACGCCATGATAAGCGCCTGCCGCTGGTGCTGAAATTCACCCGCCGCGTATGCATTCTGGCCGTCATGCTGCTGGGCTTTTTGTTTTTCCATTTCTTTAATGATATTGACCAGCTGTCTGTTTTTGGACTCTTGGCATTCAGCGCTGTAGCGCAGTTCTCTCCTGCACTGATTGGCGGCCTGTACTGGCGCGGCGGAAGCAAGCAAGGGGTCTACGCCGGTTTGTTGACCGGCTTTGCGCTATGGGCCTATACCCTGCTGCTGCCCACCGTCCTGCGCAGCCTGCCCGATCAGTTTAAAGTGTATACACAGAACTTTTTAAACCATGGCCCGCTCGGCATCAGCTGGCTGCGCCCCGAAGCGCTGCTGGGCTTTGAATCTTTTGATCCCTTAACCCATGGCGTGGTATGGGCGCTAGGCCTGAACATTATTTTATATGTCTGGGTTTCACGGATTTTCCGCCCCAGCATTGCGGAACAGATCCAGGCCGAAAGCTTTTTCTACTATGAAACCAAGCCGCTGCCGTCACACAATACTTCGAATGATATCAATTATCTGCATCACGATGTGGCGCGCTTAAAAGTCGGCGACCTGATCACGCTGGCCAAGCGCATTACCGGCGAGGGTGCAGCCACCCGCGCATTCCAGCAGTTCTGCATGCAGAATAATGTCAGCCTGAACGAAAACAGCAGCGCCAACGGCATGTGGTGGCGCTTTACCGAACAGTATCTTGCCGGCACGATCGGCGCTGCGTCCGCACGGACCCTGCTGACCACGGCCATGGTCAATAATGGTTTAGCGCTCGGCCAAGTCGCCAATATTCTGGACCAGGCCTCGCAGTGGCAGCGCTTTAACCAAAACCTGATTATGACCATGATTGACCATATGACCCAAGGGGTCAGCGTGGTGGATGAAAACATGTGCCTGGTGGCATGGAATAATCAATATTTGAAACTGTTTGATTATCCCAAAGACATTGTCTATGTCGGCTGTCCCATTGCTGATTTGATCCGCTATAACGCGGAACGCGGCGAATGCGGGCCAGGCTCGGTCGAAGAGCATGTGCGTAAACGGATTCACTGGATGCAGGTGGGCAGTTCGCATGAATTTGAACGCATCCGTAAAGATGGCCGCGTGATTCAAATGCGCGGCAACCCGATTGAAGGCGGCGGCTTCGTCACCACTTTCGCGGATATTACCGCTTTCCGTGAAAATGAAGCCTTTCTGGAAGGCCGTGTACAAGACCGCACTCAGCAGCTGGCCAATGCCCTGTCGGAACAGCAGCTGGCGCGTGAAGCCGCGGATAAAGCCAATATGTCAAAAAGCCGCTTTATTGCTGCAGCCAGCCATGACCTGCTGCAGCCAATGCATGCTGCCCGGCTGTTCAGCACCGCGCTGGAACAAAGCGTGCAAAGCCAGGAAGACCGTCAAACACTGCAGCAGCTGGACCGCGCGCTGCATGGCGCGGAAAGCATGCTCTCTGCCCTGCTGGATATCGCCCGCCTAGAAGGGGGCACGATTCAGCCGAAGCGCCAGTCTTATCCGCTGCATGACCTGCTCAGCGACTTGGAGCTGCAGTTTAAATCGATTGCCGCCCAGCGCGGCATTAAATTCAGCGTGCATGATGCCCAGTTCTGGATTGACACTGACCCGCAGTGGATCCGCCGCATCATTCAAAACTTTGTCAGCAACGCGCTGCGCTATACCGCCCGCGGGCGTGTCGTGGTCGGCGTGCTGCGCGATGCCGGCAAACCGAACCATATCCGCATCGGCGTGTGGGATACAGGCCCCGGTATTGCCGAGGAGCAGCGCATCAAGCTGTTTCAGGAATTTGAACGCTGCGGCCACACCTCGCCTTGGGGCGAACAAGGGCTGGGGCTGGGCTTAGCGATTGTGCAGCGCATGACCAGCCTGCTGGATTATCCGGTGCATGTCTATTCAGAACTGGGCAAAGGCTCCTGCTTTATGATTGATGTGCCGATTGTTGAAGCGCCAAAAGTCACCGCTGCGCCAATTCAGGCCGTGCCGCTGAAAACCAAAGCTTACAAAATTTTATGCTTAGACAATGACGAAACCATTCTGGAAGGCATGTCGACTCTGCTGACCAAATGGGGCTATCAGGTCTTTAAGGCAACCGAGCCTGAACAGGCGCTGCATATGCTGCAGCAGGAAAATATTCAGGTCTGGCTGGTCGATCAGCACTTGAACAATGACCAAGTCGGCTTAGATTTTATTTTGGATAACCGCCAGGAGAATGTTCCCGTCGCGCTGATTACCGCAGACTCTGACCCAGAACTGCCGCAGCGCTTGAAAGAGCTGAACATTGTGCTGCTGAAAAAACCGCTGAAACCGGCTTCTTTGCGCTCTTGGCTGTCTGGGCTTAAAATTTCAGGCAGCTGATGCCGCTCTAAATTTTCAACAGGCAAATTAAAGACTTAAATGCCCCATTCATTCACATGAGTGGGGCATTTTTATTTTCGGCCGGCATCATTGTTTCATCAACTGGCAATTTATTTTGCCGCATAGGCAAAATGCATTAAAAAAGCCGAAAAACCATGGTGAAAAATTAACCAAAAATATCAAATCCGCTTTGCCTATGGCAAAAGCTGATCATTACTTATATTGCACAAACGCACACTTAGTTACAATTTTCAAAGCTCCTGTTTTTAATAAAAATATTAAGATAAACAATACCATCTACAACTTTAGTCGTATTTTTATTCACTGCATTTTCGACCTACAAATAGTCCATGAACTGATCAGCTTTCTGCAGCATGCGCAATGCATACTTCATTTGAATATTAAAGCTGATCAGCCGCCCCTATCGGAGTTGAATTATGAATATTTATGAAACCGTCCCGCATGGCATTCACTGTACCCAGCAATTCCACCGCGAATATGGCGCCAATGCCCTGCTGCCCGAAATTCACTGGGAGGACCTGTTTAAATTCAGTAAACTGGATCATGCCAAGCTGCAGGCGCTGGACACCCTGTATCAAAGCGCTGTGCCTTTAGCGCTGCAAGTCTTTGATGAACTGGATTTTGACGTTTTTGCGCCATCTGCCTATGAGCCTCACGGCCTGGGCCTGTTTGACCGCCTAGCGCAGCAGGAGGAAAAACTGCTGCAGCGTTTGGAGGCTGAGTCTGAAGATCTGAATGAAGATACCCGCCACCAGATTTGGAGCATGCTGCTGCGCGGCGGCGCAGTGCTGGTGTTTAAAGCGTGGCTGGGAAAAGTGAAAACTGGCCAGGATCAGCTGGATACCACTCAGTTTGATGAACTGTCCGATCTGCTGTTTATTAAAACGTCACCTTTTGAATTGGCGGAACGCCTGGATGTTGAGGCCAATTCAGCTCTGGAGCATGCTTTTCTGATGTACGGCAATGAGGTATATCTAGACCGTTTCAACAGTTTGGAAACCGCAGCGCTGTTTGTCGATTTAGGTGTATATGATGCGGCTTTTCTGAGCCTGCGTGATGACCGCGTTGCCGAATATTTAAAAGCCAAAGGCTGCGTGACTGATGAACAGATTGATGAACTGCAATGCGCTTTAAATCCACTGTTCTGCACAGATCTGACGCCTAAGCAAAGCTATATCGCTTAAGCGCGATCACGCCCAAAAAAAAGACCTTGCAGAAGGTCTTTTTTTTACAGCTGCCATCAGCTTACATTTTCTTTTCTTCAATATTCAGCGCATTAATCGCCAGCACAGCCTGCGTACGGTTCTGCACGCCCAGCTTGCGGAAAATTGCGGTTACATGCGCTTTAATCGTTGCTTCAGAAACATCCAGTTCATAGGCAATCTGCTTATTCAGCAGGCCTTCCGCCACCATCATCAGCACGCGGAACTGCTGCGGCGTCAGGGACTGAATGCGTTCTGCCAAAGCGGTTTCATCGGCCGCGCGCGGGTCAAAGCTGACATTCGCCGGCAAATTCGGCGGCAGCCAAATTTCACCTTCCAGCACTTGGCGGATCGCTTCGCCAATATGGCTCGGATGCGCAGATTTTGGAATGTAGCCCATGGCGCCATGCGCAATGGCGCGCTGAATAATTGAAGTTTCTTCGTGTGCAGAGACAACAATAATCGGCAAAGACGGATACTGTGCACGGACATGAACTAAAGCTGAAAAGCCTGATGCGCCCGGTAAGTTTAAATCCAGAAGGACCAAATCCGGTTCAGGGCCATTTTCCAAACGTTCATAAAATTCATTTACTGCCGCCGTCTCATGGATTTGAGCTTGCGGTAAGCTGTAACGCACAGCTTGAATCAAAGCATGGCGGAACAGCGGATGATCATCAACGATTAATATATTCATAAGCAGCGTGAAAGATCTTGTGCACAGTAGCCCTATTCTAACCACACATGAGGCCTTAAGGATATGCAAGTTATAACTATTTTTTTATGAAAATGCGGTTTTACTGCACAAATTATTCGGTTTATCTGCATTTCAGGAATTCTTCAGTTCAAATCATTTTTTCTTATAAATTTTAGCTGCCGATGTAAAATCATTATCAGAATTCAATATAAAATTAAAATTCAATCAATTAGATAGAGTTTATTATTCAACATTTCACATAATTCTGCATATCTAAAAAACTGATAACTTTTGGACTTTTGCTTATTTTACAGGAATAAGCGCATTCAGGATTAATACAAGACATTCCGAGCTAACCCTATTTTCCAGGTTAAAAAAATGTCAAATTCAATTCAACAAAAACCGCTGAACATTGTTGCTGTTTCAGGCGGCCTCAATAATCCGTCAAAAACCGAAGCGCTGGTTCAAGCCATTCTTGATGAACTGGGCGAAGCAACCCCGATTAATGTGCATTTCATTAAATTCAGCGAAATTGGCCAGCTGCTGGGCGGCGCAATTTACCGCAATCAATTGCCGCAGCGCGTTCAGGATGATTTGGCTGCTGTGGAAGCAGCAGATGCCCTGATTGTCGGCACACCGGTTTACCGCGCCTCATTTACTGGCTTATTTAAGCACTTCTTTGACTTTGTTGAACAAACGGCTTTGGTTGATGTTCCTGTGCTGTTAGCGGCTTCCGGCGGCAGCGAACGCCATGCGCTGGTGCTTGAACATCAATTGCGCCCACTGTTCAGCTTTTTCCAAGCGCAGACTTTGCCCATTGGCGTATATGCAACCGACAAAGATTTCACCCCTGAATACACCATTCACAGTGAATTCCTGCTAGACCGCATTACCCTTGCCGTTGCCCGCGCATTGCCAATTTTAGAATGGGCGCCTGCCAAAGGCCAGCGTGCAGAAGCCATCAAAGAAAAATCACAGCAAGCCAACCAAAACCTGGGCATTAACAAACAAATCGAGCAGGAAGACGTACTGCCTTCTGCAGCAGTCCCGACGCTAGATGCAGCAGAAGCGCGCCTGCACCACAAGAAGCCTAAGACTCACGTTGCATAACATATAAAATTAAGAGGGTTCAGCCATGTCACAGCCGGATAGCAAGATTAAATTTGCATATTGGGTGCCGAATGTCAGCGGCGGTTTGGTGGTCAGCAATATTGAACAGCGTACAGACTGGAGCTATGACTACAATGTGCGCTTGGCGCAAGTGGCCGAGAAAAGCGGTTTTGAATATGCTTTGACACAGATCCGTTTTACAGCCGGCTATAACGCAGAAAACCAGCATGAATCAGTCAGCTTTAGTCATGGCATCTTGGCCAAAACTGAACGCCTGAAAGTCATTGCGGCCATTTTGCCTGGCCCTTGGAAACCGGCGCTGGCAGCCAAGCAGTTGGCAACTATTGACCATCTGACCAATGGCCGTATTGCCATCAATGTGGTCAGCGGCTGGTTCCGCGGCGAGTTCGATGCGATTGGTGAAGAATGGCCAGAGCATGACCAGCGCTATGCGCGCTCGGAAGAGTTCATCCGCAGCTTAAAAGGGGTATGGACACAGGATAATTTCAGTTTTGCCGGCAAGTACTATCAGTTTAAAGACTACACCTTAAGTCCTAAGCCGCTGCAAAAGCCGCATATTGAAATTTTCCAAGGCGGCAGCTCACGGGCAGCCCGCGACATGGCTTCGCGTGTCTCTGACTGGTATTTCACCAACGGTAACACGCCAGCAGAGCTGAAAAAGCAGATTGATGACATCCGCGAAAAGGCCAAGCTGAATAATCATCAAGTTAAAATTGGCGTGAATGCTTTCATTATTGCCCGCGATACCGAAGAAGAAGCGCGAGCGGTGCTGCAGGAAATCATTGATAAAGCCAATGCTGAAGCCGTAAACGCTTTTGGCGATGCCACCCGCGAAGCAGGCGCAGCCACGGCAGAAGGTGAAGGCAACTGGGCTAAATCAACTTTCGAAGATCTGGTGCAGTATAACGACGGTTTCCGCACCAACCTGATCGGCACGCCGCTGCAAATTGCTGAACGGATTGTGGAATTGAAGCGTGCCGGCGTCGACCTGATTTTGTCCGGCTTCCTGCATTTTATTGAAGAAGTGGAATACTTTGGCGAGAACGTATTGCCTTTAGTGCGTGAACTGGAAGCGCAGCAGCAGCGTGTCCCGGCTAAATCTGCCTAAAAACAGCGTTGGCTGCAAGTCACCGCACCATAATAACAACGATAAGCGGGCAATGGCTTTTCTTCCCTCCAAGGCTCGGCTTGGAGGGATTTTTTATTTACCATAGCGGCTGCAGGGGCATTCTTAAACACGGCATTAACAGCGCCATTTATTGCAAAATGCGTTATGACCCGCCTGCCATTTCACTTTAGAATATACTGTACCGCACAGAGGGGAATCAGCAGATGTATACTGGTATTGTTCAAGGCTTAGAAAAAATTTTAGAAATCCGCCAAGGTGCAGGATTCATTACACTGGTGATTTCTAATGAACATGATTTTTTCCATGATGTCTTTATTGGCGCCAGTGTCGCTGTGAATGGCACCTGCCTGACCGCAACGCAGATCGATTTAGCCGCCAGCCAAGTGCATTTTGATGTTTCAGACCTCACCCTCAGCCTGACCACGCTGGGCAGCCTGAAAACTGGCGACACGGTGAATATCGAACGCTCTGCCAAAGTTGGCGCGGAAAATGGCGGACACAACCTGTACGGCCATATTGAAGGTACAGCGCAGGTGAAGCACGTAAGCCGCAAAGGTGAAACCCTGCATATCGATTTGCTGATTCCAGATGGCAAAATCAAATATTTCTTTCTCAAAGGCTTTATTGGACTGAATGGCTGCAGCTTGACGGTCAACCGCGTCGACCGGGCCAGCAATGAAATCTCGATTGACCTGATTCCTGAAACCTTGCGCCTGACCACTTGGAAAGATGTAAAAACAGGGGATGCCGTGAATTATGAGATTGATCAAATGACCCGCACGCTGGTCGATACGCTGGAACATATTCATCAAAAGTAAAATACTTATAAACTCGGACTCATCAAAAAACCTCCTGTTTGGAGGTTTTTTTTGATGCGTAAATGCGTTCTTCGAAATTAATCCAGGGTTTGCACTCCGCCGCCATTCACAAACAAGGTTTGTCCTGAAATCCATGAAGAAATAGGGGCCGCAAAAAACAAAACTGCGCCCGCAATATCTTGCGCCTCTCCCAAACGCTGTAAAGGAGTATGCGCCAGCATGCGTTTTTCAATTTCAGGAGTCATGACTTTTTCCAGTGCGGCGGTGCGAATTGCGCCAGGCCCGACCGCATTAATGCGAATACTCGGCCCAAAATCATGCGCTAAATTTGCCCCCATATGGTTGAGTGCGGCTTTAGATGAAGCATAACCGCTCATAGCAGGACTTTTATTAATAGAGCTCATCGACGTAATATTAATAATCGAACCATATCCTGCTTGCTGCATATGCGGTGCAGCCAACTGGCATAAGCGCCATGCAGCAAAAACATTCAATTGAAAATCACGGATAAAATCATCAACGGTAATCTGATCTGGCGCTTCACGCCCGCCGCCGCCGCCGCCTGCATTATTGACCAAAATATGAAGGCTGCCAAAGGCCTGCAAGGTCATTTCAACGGCATTGACCAATTGCGCGTCATCTAAAATATTGCACATGACGCTTTTGACTTCATTTCCAGTTTGCTGGGCAATTTCCTGAGCGGTTTGCGCAGCAGCTTCGGTATTCAAGTCCGCAATCATGACACGGGCACCAGATTGCGCCAGCAAAGCAGCGCTGGCCCGGCCAATTCCTGCAGCACCGCCTGTGACTAAGGCCACTTTACCTGACAAATCCCATAAACTTTGAGGCATATTCATTGTATTCTCCAGCTTAACTGAAATGCTTAAATTATTTTTAAGTTATTAATATTTAGTTTTAGATATTAGGCACTTATTAATAGATTAAGTTCATTCAGGTAATTCATAGTACAAAAAATTTCTGCCTTAGTATTTATTGCGGCCTATTAAAAATCAATCCGGCCCTCTGCTTTTTTACAATTGGTATACCTGTACTCATTAAAACAATATAAAGGATCTGAAAATACGGCCTTGTATTTTTTCATCTGGCTATTGAGCCTAAAATATTCGTGATTTAGGAATAAAAACTCGGATCCGGCACTTTGCCGGTCAGCACCCATTCGCCGATTTCCTGATATTTATAATCAATCGGATCATGCAGCGTTTGCGTGCGCACATTGCGCCAGAAGCGGTCCAAATTCAGTTGCGCCGTGGTTGCCCGTGCGCCCATCACCTGAAAAATATTTTGTGTAATATTCAAAGATGCGTTGGTGGCTGCAACTTTCGCTGTGGCAACCGCAATCGAAACTGCACCACGCTGCACTGCTGTTAAGCTTTCACCGACATTCCACGCAGCCTGCAAAGTCTCAATAGCCTTGCCCGCCAGCAGCCGCACACTTTCCAGCTGTACATAAAAATCAGCAAAATGCTTTTGCGTAAAGGGATCATTCACAGCATTTTCCGCCAAAGACTTCGACCATGCCTTTTGGGTTTTAACGGTATCAATAGCCGTCTGATACGCCCCTTCCGCCACACCCAAAAACAGATGCACAAAAATCAGCTGGGCAATCAGCGGGCGCAGGCTGGAATAAGGGGTACTGAGCGGACCGGGATTCAGCAGCAATTCATCTTTATGTATTTTGACCTGCTCAAAATGACTGGTGCCGCTGTCGGTTTGGCGCTGTCCCATATTGTTCCAGTCGCCTAAAAAACTCACACCGTCACGCGCCGTTGGAATCACCCCAATCAGCAGTTTTCCAGCATCATTAAATCCTGAGCACAGTAAAATGTCAGAGTCGATAGACCCTGAACAAAAGCTTTTGTCGCCATGAAAAATAAATTCATGTTCAGATATCTGTTGGGCTGTTGTTCGTTTATCTAACGGGTTTAAGGTATTGCCCCAAAATAAGCTGTCTTTTGCCGTCTGTTCAAACCAAGGCGCATACTGCTCAGGCTGCGCAAACAGCTGTACAGTGGCAATCAATAAATGATGAAAACCGTACACATGCGCCAGAGAACTGTCTGCCTGCGCAATCTGTTGAATAGTTTTAAAAATGGTATTCCATGATGCTCCCTGCCCGCCATACTGCTGCGGTATAGACAGCCCGAGCAAACCGCTTTGGCGGATCAAATCACGCTCATGTTTTGGATTGCCGCCCTGCCTGTCGCGTTCGGCTGCCGTCAGTGCAAAAGTGTCCGCCAGCTGCTGGGCGGTATCAAGCGGATCTGCAGTCCATGAAGTTGGCGCATTCATAATATGATCTGATTTTATTTCTATGTTTTGAGCTTAGCAGAGCCTGTTGTTAAGGCATATCTGAATGCCTGCTGTGCTTATTCCAGAAATAAAAAAGCTGCCTGAATTTCACAGACAGCATTCATCAGCCCTGACTGACTATTTTGGATAAACCGTCGCAATTAAATATTCAACCACCTGCGGTTCTGCCAGTGTAGAGGTATCGCCTAAAGTATCCAGCTCATTGGCGGCAATTTTACGCAGAATCCGGCGCATAATTTTGCCTGAGCGGGTTTTAGGCAAAGCTGGCGCCCAATGCAGCGCATCCGGTGTTGCAACAGGGCCCAAAATTTTGCGCACCCATGCCACCAGTTCCTGACGCAATTCTTCGGACTCCGGCGTACCCGCCTGCAAGGTCACAAACGCGCAAATGCCTTGCCCTTTAATATCGTGCGGCATGCCGACGACAGCCGACTCCGCCACCAGCTCATGCGCCACCAGCGCGCTTTCAATTTCTGCTGTGCCTAAACGGTGGCCGGAGACATTCAGCACATCATCAACCCGGCCGGTAATCCAGTAATAGCCGTCCGCATCCCGGCGCACACCGTCCCCAGTAAAATACGTGCCTGGATACGTTGAAAAATACGCTTCGATAAAGCGCTCAGGATCGCCCCAAATGGTGCGCATTTGCCCGGGCCAAGAATCTTTAATCACCAAATTGCCTTCGGCGGCGCCTTCCAGCTCTTTCCCGTCCGTATCCACCACTGCCGGCTGTACGCCAAAAAATGGACGCGCTGCAGAACCCGGTTTCAAGGCCATCGCGCCCGGCAGCGGGGTAATCATGTGGCCGCCTGTTTCAGTCTGCCACCACGTGTCTACAATCGGGCAGCGGCTTTCGCCCACAACGGTATAGTACCAATTCCATGCTTCAGGGTTAATCGGCTCACCGACTGAACCCAGCAGGCGCAGGCTGCTGCGGTCGCTTTCGCGGACAAAAGAATCGCCTTCACGCATCATGGCGCGGATGGCCGTTGGCGCGGTATACAGAATGGTGACGTTGTGCTTATCGACAATATGCCCTGTACGCGCCCATGTCGGATACTGCGGCACGCCTTCAAACATTACCGTCGTGGCGCCATTCGACAAGGGCCCATACAGCACATAGGAATGCCCCGTGATCCAGCCGACATCTGCGGTACACCAGAACACATCATCCTGCTTTAAATCAAAAACTTCGCGGAAGGTGCAGTTGACATAAGTCAGATAGCCGCCGGTCGTATGCAGTACGCCTTTCGGCTTGCCTGTAGAGCCGGAAGTGTACAAAATAAATAAAGGATCTTCCGCATTCATCGGCTCTGGCGGGCAAATATCATTCACGGACATGATTTCCATGTGATACCACAGATCCCGTTCCGGCTTCATCTCAATCGGGTTGCCGGTACGGTGCACGACCATCACATGCTGCACAGATGCCGTGCCTGGAATCTGCAATGCAATATCCACATTTTCTTTCAGCGGAATCGGCTTTCCGCCGCGCATGCCGCAATCTGCTGTAATCACCATCTTGGCTTGGCTGTCATCAATTCTGCTGGCCAGTGAATCTGGTGAAAAACCGCCAAAGACCACACAATGCACGGCGCCAATCCGGGCGCAGGCCAGCATGGCAATCGCCGCTTCCGGCACCATCGGCATATACAGCACCACGCGGTCTCCCTTGCCCACGCCATGCTTTTTCAGCACATTGGCAAAACGGCAAGTCTCATCATGCAGTTCTTCAAATGATATGATTTTATGGCGTGAAGGATGATCGCCTTCCCAGATAATCGCCGGCTTATACGGATGCTCTTTCAGATGGCGGTCGAGGCAATTGGCGCTGACATTCAGCTGGCCATCGGCAAACCATTCAATTTTAAAATCATCTTGCTTGAAACTGGTATTTTTCACTTGTGTAAAAGGCTTGATCCAATCCAGTTTACGCGCCTGTTCCGCCCAAAATTCATCCGGCTGTTCGATAGATTTTTGATAGCGTTCGAAGTACTCCGACTCCAAGATACGGGCGGTTTTTTTGAAACTTTCAGGGACAGGATAGATTTCATTCATAATTGTACTTCCTTGATTTTTTTCATCTCATCACGAGATGCATGCCACATTTTTGATTTTATATTTCTGCATCGCGCCAGTATGGCGTTTATTTTTTAAGCAGATCAACCCTGCTTTGGTCGTATTTTGTTCATTCTATTTAAAACATAGGCTTGAGATCAAATTCAAGCCTTTCCTGTCTCATTTGCGTATCTGAACATTTCTTTTGCATTTTATATTTTAGTTTTATAATCATGCTGAAAATCCATACAGCATCTCTCTTTAATATAACTTAGTTATCAGCTGGCTTAGCCCATGAATTCAAAAGACTCCTCTCCCTTTTTTTCCCGCAATCCAGCCCCTGAAACGGATCACCCGCTGTCTATCAGAGGCCGCTTTGGGCGTTTAAGCTTTATTGGCTGGTACGCGTTTTTAAATGTGCTCAGCTTCTTTGCTTCTATTGCATTCAGCTTGGCGGTTGGCATTTTTAATTTCAGCACCATGACCCTGAATAATCAGTTTGTTGATCTGCTGACCGGCATGGCGGGATTGGGCTATCTCGCGCTGCTGGTATTCTATCTCTATTTTTATATCGTCATTACCGCGCGCCGCCTGCATGATTTAGACAAATCCAGCTGGATGATGCTGCTGATGCTGCTGCCGGTCATCAATGTATTTTTTATCCTGTATCTGCTGCTGGCATCCGGCACAGCTGGCCTAAACCGCTATGGCGCTCCGCGCCCAGCTGTATTTTGGGAAAAACTGCTGGCATGGCTGATGATCATTATTGCTGTTCTGAGCATTTTTTCAGCCGGCAGCATGGTGTCTTACATGATAGGCAGCGGTGAGCTGGAACCCCCGCAGGAAATGATGCAGAAAGGCACTGCATACTTTTAATGCATTTATGCTAAATTGCATAAAACATATAATTTCACTGTATTTTGTTGCTTAATTTTCCGTAAAAGTTCAGGCAAAATAGCGCAAAATCAATTTTATTATTCGGAGCCTCCGTGGCTGAAAAAGACAATGCCTTGAGTGACGTCACTCAAGGCACCACCCAGCTTTTGCAGGAAGCGACTGAAAAGACAGCGCAAACTGTAATTGAACATACAGCAAAATATAACGATGCTTACAGCACCATCGATAAATTTATGGAGGGCTTTTGGGAGCGTCTGCCTTACATATGCATTGCATTGTTTGTATTCGCGATTTTTTACATGCTGTCCAAACTGTTTAAATTATTTGTACGCAAGGCGCTGGCGGAAAAATCGTATACCAAACAAAATCTGGTTTTAGTTTTAAACCGTGTCGGCAGTTCCGCCATTATCTTTATTGGCTTCCTCATCGCGATGGTCGTTGCCATCCCCGGCTTTACCCCAGGCCAGCTCATGAGCGCGCTGGGGATTGGTTCGGTTGCCATCGGTTTTGCATTCAAAGATATCTTCCAAAACCTGCTGTCCGGCATTTTAATTTTGCTGGGTGAACCCTTCAAAATTGGCGATGACATTATTGTTTCAGGCATGGAAGGCACCGTGGAAGACATTCAGATCCGCGCCACTTTCCTGCGTTCTCCGGACGGCCGCCGCATTGTCATTCCCAACGCGACTGTTTATACCAGCGCAGTAACAGTCAATACGGCTTATCCGCGCCGCCGCTGTGAATTTGTGGTTGGCATTGGCTATGAAGATGATGTGCAGAAAGCCAAAGATATCGTGCTGAAAATTCTGGACCGCGATACCACCATTTTGAGCCAGCCGGGCTTTACCGTCAACGTCAGCGCGCTGGCAGATTTCTCCATCAATTTAACTGTCCGCTGGTGGGTGAATACATCTGAAACCACGACCGCCAACTCGATCAGTGAGGTGCAGGAACGCGTCATTCATGCCTTCAATGAACACGGCGTATCTATTCCTTATCCAGTACAGGAAGTAAAGGTGTACCGCGGTGACGCTGCAGCAGCGGAATCAGCGGCTAAATAAGCGCCCAAGCACATAAGGAATCACCGTTTCAGTACGGATAATCCGGCTGCCTAAGCTGACTGCTTGGCAGCCGTTTTTTATGAGCAAATCAATTTCATAAGGGATGAAGCCGCCCTCTGGGCCAATCATAATCGTGCACGGATGCGCAATACCGGATGGCATAGCATGTTCTGTATACGGATGCGCGGCATAGGCTGGGCGCTCCGCTGAAATCATAGTAGGCAGCACATCTTCCACAAACGGCTTAAAGCGCTTGTGCAATTCAATTTTAGGCGCAATGGTATCACCCGCCTGCTCTAAGCCTAAGTCCACATAATGCGGCAGCTGCTGCAAAAAAGGGGTTTGCCAATAGCTTTTATCGACGCGGTAACTGTGCAGCAAAATGATTTTTTCCACGCCCAGCGTCACACTGTCCATAATTAAGCGGCGCAGCACTTTGGGCCGCGGCATCGCTACAACCAGGGTCACAGGCAATTTTTCAGGCACCGCCTCTTCACGGATCGGCTTCAGCTGCATCTGCTGCTCAGAGACCGAAATCACTTCAGTTAGATAGCGCTTGCCTTCGCGGATGCCTATTTTCAGGGTATCGCCGGCCTGCACATTAACATGGGTACGCAAATGCTCCAGCTGGCGCTTGGCGCTGATGGCCCAAAGCTCAGATTCAGTTTGACGCGGGTCAAGAAGGACGATGTTCATAAATTTTCTCTATTGCCTCCTGTGGAATACGCGTAAGCGTCATCCACAACTGTTCGAGGCAAGACTGCATGTGATATATAAAGTTTATGCTAAATCTTTGAAAAAAATCGCTATCTGACGAGTTTTGTGGATGACAGATGGTTTTGTTACTTTTGCCAAAACAAAAGTAAAATCAGAGCTCTGAGTGATTAATCTATAATAACAAGACGCCGCCGTTCCCATTCATTACAGAAAATGCATTTTTACAAGGTCTTATAGATACTGATCAATCACCTGAATATGCTTTTGCAGTGAACCCGTATTTTTTTGCATAATCTGCTGTGCAGCGGCATTTAAAGCCTGCGCTTTCTGCGGATTTTCCGCCAGCTCAACCAATACTTGCGCAGCCTGTTCCGCATCCTCAACAACTTCAACACCTTGCACGGCAGCAAACTCATCGACAATGGTTTGAAAATTAAAATAATTTTTGCCCAGTACAGTTGGCACCTGCAATGCAATCGGCTCTAAAATATTATGTCCGCCGCCCGGCTCATTCAATGAACCGCCCACAAAGCAGGCTTGGCTTAAAGCCAGCCACTGCCAAAGCTCACCCATGCTGTCCGCCAAGTACACTTGCGTATCAAACAAAATGCTTTGCTCTAAACTCCGGCGCTGGGTACGCAAAGCCAATTTCTGAGCTTCAGAAAAAACCTCATCAAAGCGTTCGGGATGGCGCGGTACGACAATACACAGCAGTTCAGGATGCTGCTGCAAATAAGGCTTTAACGCGCTTAAAATTTTCTGTTCTTCAGGCGCATGCGTGCTGGCAATAGTCACAATTTTCCGGCCAGCCAAAGACCAGTCTATTTTCAGCTGCGCGGCCAGTTCAACCGCATGCTGCGGCGCATGAATATCAAATTTAATGCTGCCCACCACCTGACTCGCTTGAGGCTGAGCGCCTAAAGCAATGAAGCGGTCTAAAGTCGCCTGATCCTGCGCCAGCAATTGATTCAGCCCCTGCAGCATCGGACGGCTCAGACTCGGCACTTTGCCGTAGCCCTTCGCCGATTTTTCTGACAGGCGCGCATTAATCAGCAGGCATGGCACTTGCAGCTGCTTAGCCTGATCAATCAGATTCGGCCAAAGCTCTGTTTCCACTAAAGCCAGCAGTTTAGGCTGATATTTTTCGATGAAGTGCCGTACCAGATGCTTTTGATCGGCAGGTAGATACACGGCTTGAAACAGCGCTTCATAGGGCACTTTTAAGAATAAAGATTTGGCGCGGGCTTGCCCCGTTTTAGTGGTATTCGTGACTAAAACTGGATGCCCTTTTTTAAGATAATGTTCGATCAGCGGCTGCGCGGCATTGGTTTCACCGACAGATACCACATGAAACCAAATGGCGTTCAGATTCTTGACCGGCTGAAATGGGCCAAAACGCTCGAGGCATTCCTGCTGATACTGCGCGTCATTGTCCGCGCGCTTTTTGATGCGCGACCGATACAAAGGCTTAATGATGAAAAGCGCTACGTTATACCAGAAAGGAGTAGTCAAATAGTTTGCCCTGATGCCGATTGTCTCGGCAGAATATATCAGAGCATTATCCACATGTTAATGGATAATGCATCTTTGCTGTGGGATTAATGCTGTGCTTGTCCTGCGCCAAATGTCTCATTCAGGCTTGGATAATCGGTGTAGCCTTCTGCAGTCTGTACGCCGATCATATTGTCAAAGACCAATTCATTCAGCGGCGCGTCCTGCACCAAGCGTTCGAATAAATCGGGATTGGCAATATACGCTTTGCCGAAGGATACCGCATCCGCCTTGCCTGAATTCAATAATTCAATCGCATCTGCACGGCTCAGCTTCATATTGGCAATATAAGGCACACCGGCAGAACGCGCTTTCAGATATTCACTGATGCTGTCATCGGCCAAATATTCACGGGTAAAGAAGAAGGCTATTTTACGTTTGCCCAATTCTTGCAGCGCATAGCCGAATGTTTCACGTGGATCATCATCGCCCATGTCGTGCTCATCACCGCGCGGCGCCAAATGCACACCAACACGGCCTGCGCCCCAGACCTCAATTAAAGCATCAACCACCTCTAACAACAGACGCGTGCGGTTTTCTACCGAACCGCCGTATGCATCTTCACGGTGATTGGTTGAACTCTGTAAAAACTGATCAATCAGATAGCCATTGGCGCCGTGCAATTCCACACCGTCAAAACCGGCGTCTTTAGCGCGAATGGCCGCCTGTTTAAACTGCTCAACAATCTCTTTAATTTCAGCGATTTCTAAAGCGCGAGGCGCCACATAATCACGTTTTGGACGCAATAGGCTGACCTGCCCCGCCTGCTGAACAGTGCTGGCAGAAACAGGAGTCTCTCCCTGCAATAAATCAGGATGCGATACCCGGCCCACATGCCACAGCTGCGCGACAATCAAACCATCTTTGGCATGTACCGCACCAGTTACCGCTTTCCAGCCTTCAACTTGCGCATCCGTAAATAACCCTGGGGTATTTAAATAGCCATTGGCTTCTTCAGAAATTACGGTCGCCTCAGAAATGATTAAGCCGGCACTGGCGCGCTGCGCATAATGCTCTGCCATCATCGGCGTAGGCACACGGTCATCGGTTGCGCGGCTGCGGGTTAATGGCGCCATCACCACACGGTTTTTCAGGTGCAAATCGCCAAGAATTAAAGGGGAATTCAGTTCAGCCATATTCGTCTCATCCCTCACCCCTTTTTACTTAGAGTGAGTTTTTCAAGTAATCAATATATTGCTGAATAAGCGCTTCGTTGCGGGAAAAATAAGACCATTGGCCGTATTTTTCCGCTTGAATCAGACCCGCCTGCTGCAGCACAGACAAATGATTCGACATGGTGGATTGCGAGACATTGCCGAGTTTCTCAATATTCCCTGCGCACACACCGCGATTAAAGCCGCCGCATTGCTCTTCTGACAAAAATTGATTGGGGTTTTTAAGCCACTCCAAAATCTGCCGCCGAGTCGGATTTGCCAACGCTTTAAAAATTAAATCAATATCCATAATTCAGACGAGTTTAATTAAAAAATGAAAAAAACAGCGCAAAGCTCTATTCAGCATCTGAGCATAATATATCGCATTTTTACGATTTTAATATCGAATTTTATAGATATATTGTAAAATACCTTCAAGAGCTTTGTTTTTTAGATAAATTTAATTAAAGTCCCTGCTTTAAGCTGGCTTCAATAAATTTATCTAAGTCGCCATCCAAAACTGCGCCGGTATTTGAGCTTTCAACACCAGTACGCAAATCCTTAATGCGTGAATCATCTAGAACATAAGAGCGGATCTGACTGCCCCAGCCAATATCCGACTTGGTGTCTTCTAATGCTTTTGCGGCGTCATTGCGAATCTGCATTTCACGTTCATAGAGTTTTGCACGCAATTGCTTCCACGCATGGTCACGGTTGGCATGCTGAGAACGCTGGTTTTGACACGCCACCACAATGCCGGTTGGCGCATGCGTTAAACGCACTGCAGAATCGGTTTTGTTAATGTGCTGACCGCCCGCGCCGGATGCACGGTAAGTATCGGTGCGGACATCCGCTGGATTAATGTCAATTTCAATATTGTCATCCACTTCCGGCGATACAAACACCGCAGAGAATGAAGTATGGCGGCGGTTGCCTGAGTCAAACGGCGACTTGCGCACTAAACGGTGCACGCCGGATTCTGTGCGCAGCCAGCCATAGGCATACTCGCCTTCCACACGGATCGTTGCCGATTTAATGCCTGCAACATCGCCATCTGATTCTTCCATGACTTCTGCTTTGAAGCCATGACGCTCGATCCAGCGCAAATACATGCGCAGCAGCATCGACGCCCAGTCCTGCGCTTCTGTACCGCCAGAACCCGCTTGAATTTCTACATAGCAAGGATTCGGATCCATCGGGTTGCTGAACATGCGGCGGAATTCAAGTTTGGCCAATTCAGCTTCAGCTGTATCCAATTCTGCCTGCACATCAGCCAATAAGCTTTCATCATCGGCTTCTAATGCTAAATCCAGTAAAGCCTGCGCATCTTCCAGCTGAGCCGACAAGCCTTCAAGGACGTTCAGTACATTTTCAAGCTCGCCTTTTTCTTTGGCCATCGCCTGCGCGCGCGCTTGGTCATTCCAAATCGCAGGGTCTTCTAGTTCACGCAGAACCTCTTCTAAACGCTCTTTTTTCAGATCGTAGTCAAAGATACCCCCGTAATGTTTGACCACGGTCGTTTAAGTCTTTTAGCTGTAATAGATAAGGATTAATTTCCACGTGAAATTCTCTCAAACAAAAATTTTGGCTTAAATAGCCCGCAATTATATCACAGACCGTTTGCGCAAATTCAGCCCCTTTACGGCGCTACAGCAATTGACACAAGTACATGCTTTATGAAAAATACGCCCACTCACAATAAATATTACATTTTCTTTACAATAACAGCAGGTTAAACCCATGAAATTATCTTTTCTTACATTCGGCCTTCTGGCCGTTTCAGCATCAAGTTTTGCTTATAATGGTCAAGTCGATGCCGGATTTACCAACTTTGATCATGACAGCGATATCATTGACTCTAACGGCCAAGTCAATTTGCATGGCACTTATTATTTTAATCCTGTCGCCATTAAAGGCCCGTTAAATGAAGCCGCGTTTTTAGGCCATAACAGCAATGTATATGCTGATTACAATTATAATTATGCAGACAGAAAAGATATCTCCATTCCTGCTGGAACAGTCTCGCGCGATGTCACATCACATCATTTCAGTGGCGGTATCGAATATTACGTAGAAAAATTTTATCTCAATGCTGGATTCGGTTTCGGCCAGCTTGAAATCGAAGATAAGCTTGCAACACCGGTTGGCACGTTAAGCAACACTGAGAAAGAAGATACATATACCTATCGCGCAGTGGCGGGCTATATGCCCATTTCTAACCTATTGCTGGCTGCAGGAACTGTCGGCTACCAAAGCAGCAATGAAGATCACGACGATAATCGCCTGCTCTTAAAAGCCAAGTATGTTGCGCCTATCGGAGCAGGCCAACACCTCAACTTAGAAGCAGACGCCTTGCTCGGCAATAACGATAATTTAGCGATTGCTGCCGATTATTATTTTAATCCGGCATTCAGTGCAGGCCTTGCTTATGAAATTGCAGACAATGGTCAAGAGGATACCGATTATTTCACTTTGCGCACAAAATACTTCATTCAGTCCAATCTTGCGATTGGCGCTTCAGCAGGATTTGGCGATGATATGACTGTGCTGAATATTAATGGCACATTCCGCTTTTAATTTAAATTGAAAATTTTCTGGATAAAATGGTGTCTTGAATCAAAATACCATTTTTTCTTTGGTAACATTTGTTTTAAATTTAGAAGAAAAATTAAGCTAATTTTAATAAATTCATAATATCCACACAGTTTTAATAAAACATAACATTTAAGTTATATTAATATATTTCAATTATTTAAGTATTAAAAATTACACAACATTACCTTAGACACATTTCTGTAACCTTCTAGAAATTGACGTGAGTAATTTTTACTCTAGACTAAAAGTTGTAACAAAAAATGTATTATTTAAGCCAAATTTCAGAGGGGTATGATCCATGAAAAAATTAGCGATTGCTTCAGCACTATTATCTGCTTTAGCTGTTACAGGCACAGCACATGCCTATCAAGCAGAAGTTGGCGCTTCAGCTGGCTATATCGACCCAGACAAGGGCGGCTCTGGCAGTGAATTCGGCGTGAACGGTACATACTATTTCAACCCAGTGCAAACACGCAATGCGCCGCTTGCAGAAGCAGCATTCCTTGACCGCGCCAGTAATATCAGCGCACATGCCAACTTTGCTGACCGCGGTGATGTAGACGACAATACTTATGGCATTGGCGCAGAATATTATGTGCCAAATTCAGATTTCTATTTAAGCGGTGATGTGAGCCGCAACAATACTGAAGTACGTGATGTCTTTGGTAATAAGCACGATTTTGATACCACTTACTACGCAGCAGAAGTTGGTTATCTTGCAGCGCCAGGCTTCTTAATTGCAGCGGGTTTAAAAGGCTACGATAACGACAAGGATGACGGTGTAGATCCAACACTTCGTGCAAAATACGTCACAACACTTAGCAACGGTAAAGACATTAACTTAGAAGCTGGTGCAGCATTCGGCGATTTAGATGAGTACAACCTAAAAGCGGATTACTTCATCGACAAAACGTTCAGCGTGGGTGCAGACTACTACAACAATGATTTAAATGATCAAAGTGAAGTCGGCATTAATGCGCGTAAATTCTTCAATCAGCAAGTGAGCTTAGAAGGCCGTGTAGGCTTTGGCGAAGCTGGCAACAATGATTACAACTCATTTGGCCTAGCAGCGAAATACCGCTTCTAATTCAAATCCGCCCATCTAGTCAGATAGAAAAAACCGCTCGTCAGAGCGGTTTTTTTTATGAACAGCATTTTAAAATCGCGATTATTACTGTTCTAAATGCAAAATGCGCAGCTGCAGGCTGGTTGCGCCATTAAAGGTGTTTTTGTCCAGCTCATAGACCAAACGCACCTGCCCGTGCATCGGGTCAAATTGATAACGGCCGGCGGCATTAAAGGCTATCGCATCCAGCACCTGCCCTGAAGGCAACGCAAGCCGCAGCTTGAGATGCTCCTCTTTTAGCCAGCGGTAATCCAATATTTTAAACAGGCCATCAAAAACTGGGGCTGGAAATTTCTGACCCCACGGCGTCAGCTGCTGCAAAGTATCCACCGTCGCAATTTGAAAGGCCTCATCCGGCAAATCGCCGTCCGTCCACAGCACCGCCTGAAACAGGCTGTCATCCTGCGCCGTCATCAGCTGTTCAAACGCCGCTTTAAACGCCGCAAAATTTTCTTTCAGGATGGTTAAGCCTGCCGCTGCGGCATGACCGCCAAAATGGCTGACCAAATGCGGAGACTCTTCCGCAATCTGCTCGATGCTGTCACGAATATGAATGCCTTCAATCGAACGCGCTGAACCCTTGATGTGCTTGCCGTCTTCATCGGCGGCAAACACGATGGCTGGACGGTGGAACTGCTCTTTTAAGCGTCCTGCCACAATGCCGATCACACCTTGATGCCAATGCGGCTCAAACAGAATTAAAGCAGATGGCAGGTTTTTTTCATCCAGCTGCAGCTGTTCCAACTCAGCTAAGGCTTCTTGCTTCATCTGTGTTTCAACCTGCCGGCGTTCCACATTCAGCTGATTCAGCTGCTGCGCCAACGGATAGGCCGCCTGCAGGTCGGGTGCAATCAGGCATTCAATACCGATATCCATAGTTTCCATGCGGCCTGCGGCATTAATCCGCGGCCCAAGAACAAAACCCAGATCCTGCGCTTTCAGCTCTGCAGGATCACGCCCC
Organism: Acinetobacter entericus; assembly: GCF_026168575.1. Classification (NCBI taxonomy): domain Bacteria; kingdom Pseudomonadati; phylum Pseudomonadota; class Gammaproteobacteria; order Moraxellales; family Moraxellaceae; genus Acinetobacter; species Acinetobacter entericus. The sequence continues at coordinate 112,856 of NZ_JAPEQW010000004.1, read as the reverse complement.
GCAATATCCAGCAAAGCACTGATGCCGGCACGGCATAAGCCTTGCTGAATGCGCTTCAGGCCCGCATCAATCAAAATCCGGTTGTTGTAATCTAAGCTGGCCACATCCGCATACGTGCCCAGCGCCACCAAATCCAAATAATTCACAACTTTGGCAGACGATTTGCCCTGTTTGGCGCGCAAGCTGGACAAGTTGGCCAGCACATAAAAGGCCACTCCCACACCAGCCAAAGCTTTACTTGCGAAATCACAGCCCAGCTGATTCGGATTCACCACGGCTTCCGCCGGCGGCGTTTCTTTAGTGGTGAGATGATGGTCAGTGATAATCACCTGCATGCCATGCGCATGCGCCTGATCAACACCGGCATGGCTGGAAATGCCGTTGTCAACGGTGATCAGCAGATCAGGGGCAAATGAGGCAAAGGCGAGGTCAGCTATGGCAGGCGTCAGGCCATAGCCGTATTTGAAGCGGTCAGGCACCAGATAATCGGCCTGTGCGCCCATCTCGCGTAAAACTAAAATCATTAATGCGGTGCTGGTTGCGCCATCGGCATCATAATCGCCGACAATCACAATTTTTTTCTGCTGATCGATCGCCTGATCCATCAGCTGAATGGCGGCTGACAGCCCTTTCATTTCAGGCGCCAGCAAATGCTTCAGCTTCAGCTGCAGTTCCAGCTCAGATTCCACGCCGCGGCGCGCTAAAATCCGCGCAATAAACGGCGCAACGCCCTGAATTGATTCAGGGCGCGTCAATAATGGTCTTTGCTGTATTAAGGTCTTTGGCATTTACGGCATCAATCGCTGCAAAACCCACTGCCCTTCACGCTTTTCATAGCTCAAGCGGTCATGCAGGCGGTTTGGGCGGCCTTGCCAGAACTCATAATAATCCGGCTCTAAGCGGTATCCGCCCCAAAACTCAGGTTTGGCCAGCATATCTTTGCCTTCAACATTATCATGCAGATTTTGAAAACGCTGCTGCAGTTCTTCGCGGCTGGCAATCGCCCCGCTTTGCGGGGTGCTGATGTGCGCAGCAATCTGGCTGTCACGCGGCCGCTTATGGTAATAATCCGTCGATTCCTGTTCAGGGATTTTGACTACTCGGCCTGAAACGCGGATTTGACGCTCCTGCTCCTGCCAATAAAACAATAATTCTGCATACGGATTTTCCGCTAAATCATTGCCTTTTTGGCTGTCGTAATTGCTGTAGAAGTCATAGCCGGCTGCTGCTGCGCCGCGCAGCAGCACGGTACGTACATGCGGACGCCCTTGCGCATTCGCCGTTGCCAATGACATGGCATACGGTTCATGCAGCTGTGCTTCCAACGCATGGTTGAACCACAGCAGGAATTGCTCATGCGGATCAGCATTCACCTGATCTTCATGCAGTTCCCCTTTTTGGTAGCTCATGCGCAATTCGCTTAAATCTTTAATCATATCACTCATGACATTTCACCTTATGCCGCGTTTGCGCGCACAGCATCAGCCAAATGATTCGCCAATGCAGTCACCTCATCCAGCTGATCGCCTTCCACCATGACGCGGATCACCGGTTCTGTGCCGGACTTGCGGATTAATAGGCGGCCGCGTCCTTTTAATTGCTGTTCAGCTTTATCAAACTCCGCCGCCAATGCAGGCACTGAGTACGGATCAAACATTTGGCTCAAGCGCACATTTACCAGAACATTGGGCAGCAGCTGGAAACCGTCAGTCAATTCATGCAGCGCTTTTTGCTGCTCAACCATGACCGTCAGCACTTGCAGAGACGCAATAATCGCATCGCCCGTGGTGCTCTTGTCTAAAGTTAAAATATGGCCAGAAGGCTCACCGCCGGTCACCCAGCCATGATCATCCAAGCCTTGCAGAACATAGCGGTCGCCCACTTTTGCGCGGACAAACGGCACTTGCGCTTTTTCCAGCGCAATTTCCAGCGCCATGTTGCTCATCACCGTGCCCACAATACCCGCAGGCTTGTGGCTGGCTTGTGTCGCCAAAATATACAGGATATGGTCACCCGTCACCTGCTCACCGTTTTTATCCACCATAATCACGCGGTCAGCATCGCCATCAAAGGCAATGCCTACATCCGCCTGATGCTTCAGTACGGCTTTCTGCAGATTTTCCGGGTGCGTTGAACCGCAGTCTTTATTGATGTTCAAGCCATCCGGCTCGTTATACAGCGCCACCACTTTTGCGCCCAGCTCACGGTACACCGACGGGCCAACGCTGTAGGCAGCGCCATTGGCGCAGTCCACGACAATTTTTAAATGCGACAGATCTAAATGATAAGGGAAAGTCGATTTGCAGAATTCAATATAGCGGCCATTGGCATCTTTCACCCGCACACTTTTACCCAAGTTGGCCGTGTCATCAATGACCATGTCCTGCTCTAGCTCTTGGTTAATGGCATCCTGCAATTCATCCGGCAATTTTTTGCCTTCGCTTGAGAAAAATTTAATGCCGTTATCAAAGTACGGATTGTGCGATGCAGAAATCACAATGCCAAGGCTGGCATGCAGCGCCCGGGTCAAATGCGCAATGGCGGGTGTTGGCAAAGGGCCAAGCAAATGCACGTATACGCCGGCGGCATTCAAGCCCGCCTGCAGCGCAGCTTCTAAAATATAGCCGGAAAGGCGGGTATCTTTACCCAATACAACAATCGGTTTGCTTTTTTTGCTGGTGCGCTTTAATACTTTACCTGCGGCAAACCCCAGCTTTAATGCAAACTCAGGTGTAATCGGAAGTTCCCCAAACTTTCCGCGAATGCCATCCGTACCGAAATAACTCATTTTTTACTCACTTTCTTATTCACATGCGGTGATATTGATCAACCCATTCATACTGGATTCACTTTACACCAAAAACAAAAAAGCCGTCATAAAAATGACGGCTTTCCAGCGCTTTGATTACTAAAAATCAACCAACACGGTAGTTTGGCGCTTCTTTGGTAATGGTCACATCATGCACATGAGATTCTGACATGCCCGCTGCAGTAATTTTTACAAATTGCGCATTCTGACGCAAGTCATCCACAGTTGAAGAACCGGTGTACCCCATAGATGAACGCAGACCGCCCATCATCTGGTGCACAATATTGCCCATCGGGCCTTTGTAAGGCACACGGCCTTCAATGCCTTCCGGCACTAATTTCTCAGCGCCCGCTTTAGAGTCTTGGAAATAACGGTCAGCAGAACCTGTTGCACCCGCCATTGCGCCCAATGAACCCATGCCGCGGTAAGCTTTGTAGTAACGGCCTTGGAAGAATTCCACTTCGCCCGGCGCTTCTTCAGTACCCGCCATCAGCGAACCCACCATGATGGTGCTTGCGCCAGCGCCAATAGCTTTCGCCATATCGCCAGAGAAGCGGATGCCGCCGTCAGCAATCAATGGAATCTGTTCTTTCAATGCATTCGCAACTGAATCAATTGCAGAAATTTGCGGCATGCCAATGCCCGCAACAATACGCGTGGTGCAGATTGAACCAGGGCCAATACCGACTTTCACCGCATCTGCGCCAGCATCCAATAAAGCCAATGCCGCATCGCCTGTGGCAATGTTGCCGCCAATCACTTGCACTTGCGGATAGTTGGCTTTTACCCAGCGTACACGCTCAATCACGCCAGCTGAATGGCCATGCGCCGTATCCACAACAATCGCATCTACGCCCGCTTCTACCAGCGCTTCAACGCGGCTTGGCGTTTCAGCGCCTGTGCCTACCGCTGCCCCAACCCGCAGGCGGCCCAAGTCATCTTTACAGCTGTTTGGGTACAATTCAGCTTTACGGAAATCAGTCACCGTAATTAAGCCTTTCAATTCATTGTTTTCGCCAACCACCAATACTTTTTCAATACGGTGCTGCTGCAATAATGCTTGGATATTTTCTTTAGATTCATTTTCACGAACAGTCACAAGGCGATCTTGCCCAGTCATGATATTGCTGACCGGCTGTTCTAAATTGGTCACAAAACGTGTATCACGGCCTGTGACGATACCGACCACTTTGCCGTCTTTAACAACAGGCACGCCGCTGATGTTGTTGGCTTGAGTAATTGCAATCAAGTCGCGAATCGTAGTTTCAGGCGTCACAGTAATTGGATCTTTCACCATGCCGGCTTCAAATTTCTTCACACGGCGCACTTCAGCGGCTTGCGCTGAAATATCCATGTTTTTGTGCAAAATACCAATACCGCCGTTTTGCGCCATCGCAATCGCCATACGTGACTCAGTCACAGTATCCATTGCTGCCGAAACTAGAGGAATATTCAGATTAATGCCGCGAGTCAGGCGTGTCTTTAGAGAGACATCTTTTGGGAGAACAGTTGAGTAGGCAGGGAGTAATAAGACATCATCGAAGGTTAGCGCTTCTTGAACGATGGTCAACATAACAGTCTCACTGGTAATTTCCGTGCGCCATTATAAACAAAAAAATGGCTTTTATTCATGCCTATTTCAGCCAAAGCGGCTTTTTTTTGTCAAAACTTCTGCTTTAGATCTTGTAAATGAACGCAACTGCTTATTTTTATATTGTTTTCAGCATTCAATTTTATCTCTTGCGGTCAAGGCAGAGCCGCAGCTCCGCCTGGCATCAACTTCAGCAAACCTGATCAAAATCGTCATCATTGACCGGTTCAGGCGTCTCAATCTGCACAAAAGGAATCATATTATGCGCAACGCGCGCCTTATTGCACTGTGCGTCGGCAATTTGCACTTCTTTGCAGGATGAACTGCGCGCTTCATACATGCCGCAGCTCACCTGCCGGCCAATTTCCCCTTCAAGCGCTATGCAGCGCGGTGAAGGCTGATTGGTGCCTGCCATGCAGGAATACACTGCTGTAACCGGTTCCGTATAGTGTTCAGGCATATTCAGCCCTTCTGCCCAGTAAAATGAAACCCTGAAAAAAGCGCAGCAGGCGCCGCAGCTTAAACACGCATCCTGTGTGGGAACTTGAGACAGCATTGTTATTAATTCTCGTCATCAAAAGTGATTTTTTGAAGCTGAATATTAAAAAAAACTGCCCTGCCGCTCAATATTTTTTTATCACTTCCTGCGTTTATTCTGGAAAAGTAAATACAGATTCATCCATTAAATCTGTGCCGCATTCCAGTGTTTCAATCCAGTCCAAAAATTGATTGACCTGCTCCTTGCCCACAAACGGCGTGCCATGCTGCGGCACAATCATTTCAACATCCATGGTGCGCACCATGTTGACCCATAAGCGGATGATTTTGTTATTGCACATATAGCGCTGATGGAAACCTTTCATTTTCGGGATATGCGCGGCAAAATTTTCTAAGGGTTTCGATGCATCTTCCACCATGGATGCGCCCATATCGCCCGAAAATAAAATTTTCGCGATAGGATCGTAAAATTGGAAGTTGCCGACTGAATGCAGAAAATGCGCAGGCACCGCCACAATCTGGCTCTGGCCTAAAGTAATGATTTGACCATGATCCGGCAGCTCAACTAGGCGGTCCAGCCAATTGCCTTTCATGCGGTCACTCATAAAGGCTGAATTCAAATGCGGCAGGAAGCGCGCCCAAAGTTTCGAAGCCACGACTTTGGCGTCGGTATAGACCAGCCAGCGCGGCATAGACGTAATAATGTCTGGATCCTGATGCGAGGCCATCACATAATCGAGGTTGGTCAGGCGGGTATATTTGTTCAGCTCCATGGTCAGCGGCACATAGGTCAAATCACCGCCCGGATCCAGCACTGCAGCGCGCTCATTATCCAAGATCAGAAATTGATTGGCCTGTACGCCTTCACCTTTAACCAAGCTGGTAAAACTGATGCATTTGTGTATGCCGTTATCGAATAACACCTGCGACGTAGTGCGGTCAAATGCCATACCTATTCCCCGAAATTCTGTTTTTCTTAAAAGACTTTTATTCCCGTACAACATATATGGAATTACACAAACTTACAATAAATTTAAGACCAATATCATTAGAAATATCAAATAATTGAGAACCATTTTGCATAAAAAAATCCCGACTTTTTAAGTCAGGATTCAAATCTGTCAACGGCTGATCAGAAAAAATAATGCTGTACTAAGGCTGCAATACCAATAATCAGGAAGACCGCTGCGCCAATTTTATGAATCAAAGCAATTGGCAATTTTTCCGCCAACTTATTGCCAATAAAAACGGCTGGCGCATTCACCAGCATAATGCCCAGAGTGGTCCCCAGCGTTACCCAGCCAATGCTGTCAAAGCGGGCCGCCAAGGCCACGGTTGCAACTTGGGTTTTATCACCAATTTCGGCCAGAAAGAATAAAACAAAGGTTGCGCCGAATACGCCGTATTTTTGCCATTTGTTAATGCTTTCAGTTTCATCATCCAGTTCATCTGGAATCAGCATCCAGACCGCCATTGCAATAAAGCCCAGCGACACTATCCACAGCAGGACTGTCGGACTCAAGACGGTTGTAATCCATTGGCCCAAAATAGCCGAGACGCCATGGTTGACCACGGTGGCAAAAAAAATCGCAATGAGGATGGGAACAGGCTTTCGGAAACGGGCCGCCAGCAGCAAAGCCAGCAATTGAGTTTTATCGCCCATTTCAGATAAGGCAACAACGGCTAAAGAAATCAAAAAAGCTGAAAGCATGGTGTGTTTCTCTGGCTAGCAAACAAATACCGATGACTCACCGCTCCTGCTAGCCAAAAATCTGCAGAGTGGTAAATCAAAGGTCTTGCCAACAAAAGAAAGCTTTTAAGAAAAGCTCATTTGGTTCTTTGTTATGATGGCCATGCTCTGTTGAACAAATATGTTGACCATCACCTGTTTACTTTGCGTAAACAGCGGCTACTCCCCAATGAAGTACAGCCATTTTAATGGGCGAAGCGCAATAAAGCAAATTGATTTATAAAGATAGATAAAACAGTCAGATCAAGACAATCTAAAAACTATTCAGCGGGCTGCATCCACTCAGCAGCTTTCATGTTCAAACTCGTATTGCGCAAAGCAAAAACCCTGCCGAAGCAGGGTTTATTTCACAATTCAGAATAATTCGAGATTATCAGATTAACAATGAACGGATATCTTTTAATAATTTCGTCAGCTTATTGGTAAAGCGCGCAGCATCCGCACCATTAATCACACGGTGGTCATAAGACAATGACAATGGCAGCATTAATTTCGGATCGAAGCCTTCACCATTCCACACAGGCTGCATGGCCGCTGGTGAAATACCCAAAATTGCCACTTGCGGCCAGTTAACCAATGGGGTAAATGCCGTACCGCCAATTGCGCCTAAGCTTGAAATTGTGAAGTTTGCGCCTTGCAGGTCTTTCGGCGAAAGCTTCTTATCACGCGCTTTCTGACCCAGCACGCCCAATTCAACTGCAATTTCTTTAATCGATTTCTGGTCTGGATTACGCAGTACAGGAACAGTTAAACCATCTGGTGTTGCTACAGCAATGCCCATATGGATTTCATTACGCAATAGTACAGACTTGCCGTCATCTGCCAAGTGGCCTGCAAAATCACGCTCTTCTTTCAGCAAATGCGCAACCGCTTTAATGATGAAAGCCATAATGGTCAGGCTGATGCCTTCTTTCTTAAAGTTGCCTTTAAGGTCATTACGCCAAGCTTCAAGCTCGGTAATATCCGCGGCATCAAACTGTGTGACTTGCGGAATAAAGTTGTTCAAAGACAGCTGCGGAATGGATACCTGCTGCAAGCGCGTCAAGACTTTCTCTTCGACACCGCCAAACGCTGTGAAATCCGGAAGCTTTGGCAAGCCAGAAACTTGAGCAACAGCCTGAGCGGTTGGAGCAGCCTGAGGCGCAGTTAAACGCGCTTTGACAAATGCTTTCAGGTCTTCCTTCATGACACGCGCATGCGGGCCAGACGCGCTTACTTCAGACAATACGACGCCTAATTCACGCGCCAGCTTGCGTACAGCCGGGCCTGCATAGACTTTCGCATTGGCGTCATTCTGCGCTTTCGTCAGCTTGTCTGCGCCTTGAACAGGAGCTGAGGCTGGCGCTGCAGCCTGAACAGCAGGTGCAGGCGCCGCCTTCATTGCTGCTTTTGGCGCTTCCGCTTGAACGGGTGCAGCTGCCGGCGCCGCTGCCTGGCCTTCAACCGTCACTAAAGCAATGCCTTCACTCACACTCTGCCCGAGCTGAACATGAATCGCCTTAATCACGCCTGCTGCGGTGCTTGGCACTTCTACAGTCGCTTTATCCGACTCTACAACCACAATACTTTGGTCTTTTTCGACCGTATCGCCCACTTTTACTAAAATTTCAGCGACAGCGGCTTTATCCACGCCCAAATCAGGCACAGCAATCTCAATTGCACCCGTTTGTACAGGTGCTGCCTGAACCGCAACTGGGGCTTCAGCTGTTGCAGGAGCAGCGGCTGGCGCTGATTCTGCTTTTGGCGCTTCTGCTGCCGGCGCTGTACCTGCAGTTTTAACCGTGAGAATCACCACGCCTTCTTTCACGCTGTCGCCAGTTTGAATTTCAATCGCTTCAATAGTTCCCGCCACAGGACTAGGCACTTCTACAGACGCTTTGTCCGATTCCAGCAGCACTAAACTGTCATCCACTTCAACGGTGTCGCCTACTTTCACTAAAATTTCAGCAACTGTGGCTTTTTCCACGCCAATGTCCGGCACCTGCACATCAGCCACTTGCGAAGCCGCCGCAGATGCAGCTGGAGCCGCTTCCGCTTTTACTTCAACGGGTGCAGCAGGCTGCGCCGCCGCTTGAGGCGTTTGCGCAACAGCTGGCGCTTCAGTTTGACCTTCTGCTTCCAGCTCAATTAAAACCGCGCCTTCAGCAACGTCATCGCCCAGCTGAACCAAAATGCTTTTCACCACGCCTGCCGAAGTGCTTGGCACTTCAACAGAGGCTTTATCCGACTCAAGCAATACAATACTGTCATCAACACTAATGGCATCGCCCACTTTAACCAAAATTTCCGCAACAGTCGCTTTATCTACACCAATATCAGGAGTCGTAATTTGCATGATTAGTTCTCCTCTTTGTAGTCAGCAACTGCATGCAGTTCTGGATGCGCTTGAGGCAGCCATGCCACTGGGCGGTCTGTATCTAATTCAAAGCTGGAAATCGCATCTTTCACTAAACGCGCATCCACTTCGCCTTCATCTGCCAATTTTTTCAGCGTCGCCACCACAATGTGCGCAGCATCAACACCGAAATAACTGCGCAAATTCGCACGCGTATCTGAACGGCCGTAACCATCTGTACCTAGGGCAACGAATGGACGGTTGTCTGGAAGATAAGCGCGGATCTGTTCACTGTATGCGCGCATATGATCTGTAGCCGATACCACAATCCCGCTGGTGCCGCGAAGCTGCTGTGAAATCCACGCTTCTTTTGCTGTTTCAGCCATTGGATGCAGGCGGTTGTATTCTTCACATGCCATGCCGTCACGCGCCAATTCATTGAAGCTGGTCACGCTGAAGACATTGGAGTGAATTTGATATTCATCACGCAGAATTTGCGCGGCTTTAATCACTTCACGCAGAATCACGCCTGAACCCATCAGCTGAACCGTGGCTTTTTCATCTTCCTGCAGTAAATACATACCGCGCTTGATGCCTTCTTCAGCGCCTTGCGGCATTTCAGGGTGTTCATAGTTTTCGTTCATGACCGTTAGGTAATAGAACACGCGCTCTTGATTGACATACATGCGCTGCAAGCCGTCATGCACAATGACCGCCAATTCATAACCGAAACATGGGTCATAAGACACGCAGTTTGGAATGGTATTGGCCAAAATGTGCGAATGGCCGTCCTGATGCTGCAGGCCTTCACCGTTCAATGTGGTACGGCCCGCTGTAGCACCCAGCAAGAAGCCCTGAGCCTGCGCATCGCCCGCGGCCCACGCAATGTCGCCAATACGCTGGAAGCCGAACATTGAGTAGTACATGTACATCGGAATCATTGGCAGGTTATTGGTGGAATAACTGGTTGCCAGCGCCGCCCAAGCACTCATCGCGCCCGCTTCATTAATGCCTTCCTGAAGCATGTGGCCATCTTTGGCTTCACGGTAATGCATCAGCTGTTCTTGGTCTTCTGGGGTATATTTTTGACCATGCGCGGCATAAATACCCAATTGACGGAACATGCCTTCTAAACCGAAAGTACGCGCTTCATCTGGAACGATCGGCACAACGCGGTCTTTGATGGCTTTCTCTTTCAATAATGCAGAGATTAAGCGCACCATCACCATCGTAGTTGACTGCTCTTTGCCGCCACTGCCTTTCAATACTGCATCAAATACAGATAATTCAGGAATAGCGAGTTGTTCACTTTCTTTACGGCGTGCAGGCAAGTAACCGCCCAACGCTTCACGGCGCGCTTTCATATATTTCAGTTCAGGCGAGTTTTCGCTTGGACGGTAGAAAGGCACTTCTTCTAACTGTTCATCATTAAATGGCAAATTGAAACGGTCACGCACATATTTCAAAGATTCAAGCTGCATCTTTTTAATTTGATGGGTTTTATTGACTGCTTCAATTTCTTCAGACAGGCCATAGCCTTTGACTGTTTTCGCCAGAATTACCGTCGGCTGGCCTTTGGCTGTGCATGCTTCCGCATAAGCCGCAAAGACTTTGTATGGGTCATGGCCGCCGCGGTTTAAATTATCAATATCTTCATCGCTTAAATCTTTGACCAGTTCCGCAGCTTCCGGATATTTGCCAAAGAATTTTTCACGCGTATATGCGCCGCCTTTCACTTGATAACGCTGGAAATCGCCATCGACCGCTTCTTCCATCACGGCCTGAAGCGCGCCAGTCGTATCCTTCGCCAGCAATGGGTCCCAATGACGGCCCCAAACGACTTTAATCACACGCCAGCCTGCGCCGCGGAATAAAGACTCAAGTTCCTGAATGATTTTACCGTTGCCGCGCACTGGGCCATCCAGGCGCTGCAGGTTGCAGTTCACCACCCAAATCAAGTTGTCCAGTTTTTCACGGCCCGCCAGTGAAATTGCGCCCAAGCTTTCCGGCTCATCCATTTCACCATCGCCCAGATACGCCCAGACTTTACGGTCTTCTTCTTTGATCAAGCCGCGGTTCATCAGGTACTTTTGGATATGCGCCTGATAAATCGACATAATTGGCCCTAGACCCATTGATACGGTCGGGAACTGCCAGTAATCCGGCATCAAATATGGATGCGGGTAGCTTGGCAAACCAATGCCGCCGACTTCACGGCGGAAATTATTCAAATGCTCTTCGGTTAAACGGCCTTCAAGAAATGAACGCGCATAAATACCCGGAGCGCAGTGGCCTTGGTAATAAATCATGTCGCCGCCGAAGCTGCTGCTGTTGGCGCGAAAGAAATGGTTAAAGCCGACATCATATAAGGTTGCCGAAGATGCAAAGCTGGCCAAGTGACCGCCTAAATCATCGCCGGTTTTATTGGCGCGAAGCACCATTGCCAAAGCATTCCAGCGGATCAGCGCGCGGATACGGCGCTCCATATCCTGATCACCGGGCATTGCCGGCTGTTCTTCAACTGAAATGGTATTACGGTAAGGAGTATTTAGACGCTGAATAGGAACATGCTTAGCGATTGCGCGCTGATACAGTTTTTCCAGCAGAAAAGCCGCTCGCTCCGTTCCCATATGCTGTAAAACTGAATCGAATGCATCTTGCCATTCTTGGGTTTCCTGCGCATCTGTATCGCTGTAGAACGCCATATTTCACCTATCCTGTGTGCCTAATTTTATACTTCTATATGTACCATATTTTCATCCAGCTCAGTTATGGCTGCAAATGAATACGGCAATCGACCAATATTTAGGAAATAAATAGACATTGACCATAACTTACATAAATTATCAAAATAGAGCCAATAAAGTGCAAATATTAACCGAATCCTATTCTATAAAGTGATAGTGTCAAAAGTGTAGTGATGAAATGTAAAAAGCCACTGTTCGAGTTTGAAACTCCAACAGTGGCTTTTTAAAGTAAAACAGTTTTTTGGGTTTTATAATGCTTTGCGCTTTTGAATCATGAATGCAGGAGCTTATTAAGGCAGCATGGCCAAATAAGTCGATGGATTTTTACGCTGGCCATCTTTTACAACTTCGTAGTGCAAATGCGGACCTGTACAGCGGCCTGTACAGCCAACATTGGCAATTTGCTCGCCCGCTTCAACGCGGTCACCTACACGCGCAATGAGGCGTGAAGCATGTGCATAACGGGTTAAATAGCCATTGCCGTGGTTAATTTCGACATATTGGCCATAGCCTGTACCCCAGCCTGATTTCGTTACAATGCCTGGGCCAGTCGCGTAAATCGGTGTACCGCTCGGCGCCGACATGTCTAGACCGGAATGGTTTTCCGCACGGCCGCCCATGGTACGGCCGCCGAAGTCTGAACTGACCCGTTTCAAATCTGGAAGCGGATGCGCAACCAGCCAAGAATAGGGATTATTTGAAGATGCAGAATAGGATTTTGAACTGCTTGAACCGTATTTTTTCGCAATTGAGGCATTATTCAATTCAATGCTCTTTTCGCGCAGCTTCACGTTCAATTTTGTTTCAGCGGAAATATCCATATCGCTGGATTCAGAATAAGCACCTTGAGCCAAAGTGCGGGTTAACTGCTCAATACGGTCTGTTGAACCGTCCTGCGTTACCTCAACCAAGTCCGCGAATGCAACTGATGCTGCTGACGCGGCGAATGAAAATGCCAATAAAATACGGCGCAAATGCATAAAAAACCTCATTAAAACTGTTCTTAATCGAATTCCTTGAGTGATCTCTTCCTTGATATCTACTGAAAGAAGCGCATAAGATTAGGACATAAACATGAAGGAAATATGAATGTCTGAACCCCTGAACGTCTTTCAACAAACAAGAAAACACATAAAAACAGGAAACTTTTCGTTTCTCTCATCGCAAGTCGCCGCATGGCAGAAACTGACGAAAATCGTACAACCTTTATTGCCCCAGCCGGAGCAATGGCAAGTCGTTTGTTATCAAAATGGCGTGCTGATGCTGACTGGTGAAAATCAAGCGCTGGTGAGCCAGTTGGCCTATCTTCAAAAGCAATACATTGCTCAGCTTTCACAAATACATGAATTGAAAGAATTAAACAAGATCCAAGTGCGTTTAAGACATCCATCTCAAACGGCGCTGGCTCCTGAAAAACCGCCCAAATCACTTAGCCCAGAAACACAGGATATGCTGCGCAATGCTGCTGACTTTGTGAGCGACCCTAAGCTTAGCCAAGCTATGCTGCGTTTGGCAAGCAATAAAAAGTAACCGGCTCAGGATCGAGCACGGCCTTTGAAATTATTATGTGACCTGCTTTGCATTTTATTTTGTTATATTATAACGCAACATTTAAAAGACAAGGACTTATGTCACACTGACATAAGAAATTGGGCAAAGATTGATGTCATCAAATGTTACAATTTCATAGCTGCTTGGATCACTTTTGACATTGCGCAGCAGTTGATTATTTAGAGCATGGCCTGACTTATAGGCATCATATTTAGCAATAATTTGATGGCCCAGCAAATATAAATCACCCACAGCATCTAATATTTTGTGACGAACAAACTCATCCGCAAAGCGCAAACCTTCTTCATTCACCACACCGGTATCATCCAATCCGACCGCGTTATCCAAGCTTGCACCCAGCGCTAAATTATTCGATTTCAAGTAATCCAGATCTCTCATAAAGCCAAAAGTACGCGCTTCACTCACTTCATATACAAAAGTTTCAGTCGAGAAATCAATAGATGCTGACTGGTCTTCTTTCTTAAATGCAGGATGATCAAAATCAATAGTGAAATTCAGCTGAAAGCCTTCATGCGGACTGAAGACTGCTTTTTTATCGTCAATAAAGGCCCCGACAGGCTTTAATATTTTAATGAATTTTTTTGGCGCGTCCTGTTCAGTCAAGCCGCCCTGCATCAGCAAATAGATAAATGGCCCGGCACTGCCATCCATAATCGGCACTTCCGACGCAGATACTTCAATAATGAGGTTATCAATGCCCAAGCCTGCTATCGCGCTCATGATGTGTTCAATCGTGCCGACTTTGGCATTTTCCTGAACCAAATTTGAACACATGAATGCTTCCTGAATCAGCATAGCATCCGCTGGAATCTCCACTTGCGGCTCCAAATCGATACGGCGAAACACGATTCCCCCGTCTGCATGATGCGGCACAAAGTTAATCATAACTTTTTGCCCACTATGTAGACCAATTCCGCTCGCTTTCACGATGCGCTGCAGGGTACGCTGTTTCAACATGCTTTTCATTCATCGGTAGATCAAACCGCTATACGTTAGCATATTTAGCCATTGATAAAAAACAAAAAAGGCAGCGTTGCTGCTGCCTTTTTATTTTTTTAACTTAAAAATCAACGCACTGTTAATCACTTACGCTGCTGATTTTTTAAATAATCCTGAATGCTCATTGGCGTTGGACGCGGGCTGGACACTGCAGGAGCTGACTGTATCGGCATGCCATTCGTTCCATCCGCCTGCTGACGCTGAATGGCAGGAACATCATCTTCATCAACCGCACTCTGCACCGCAGACTGCTGGCGGACTGCCTGCACGCTCGGGCGTTTCACAGGTTCCACAGAATCTGCAGAATTGCGGGTTAAGCCTGTCGCGATGACCGTCACACTGATTTCATCACGCGCATCCGGATCAAACACTGTACCGTAGAACACTTGACCTTCATCCAAATCGACAATCTGGTTCACGACATCGGTAATTTCTTCGATTTCACCGAAAGTGACATCATCGCCGCCTGTCACGTTAATCAGGATGCCTTTAGCATTCATGATCGTCACGTTATCCAGCAACGGGCTGCGGATCGCTTGTTCAGCGGCTTGGCGCGCACGGTTTTCACCGCGGCCGCTGCCCGCGCCCATCATCGCATAGCCGCGCGTGCTCATTGCTGTTTTCAAATCAGCAAAGTCAAGGTTGATATGGCCTGGGCGAACCACCAAATCAAAAATGCTGCGCACCGCATTCAACAAAACATCATCCGCTTTTTTATACGCATCTTTCATTGAAATGTCGCGGAAAACTTTCAGCAAACGCTGGTTGGGAATGATAATCAGCGAGTCCACATGCTGCTCTAAAGCTTCAATGCCCTTCTCAGCAGACTGCTGACGGCGCTTGCCTTCAAAGTTGAACGGCGTAGTGACCACGCCGACAGTCAAAATGCCCATTTCTTTGGCAATTTCAGCAACCACTGGCGCAGCGCCTGTGCCTGTGCCGCCGCCCATGCCGGCAGTCACAAACACCATGTCTGTGCCTTCCAAATGCTGGCGGATCAGCTCACGGCTTTCTTCAGCCGCCGCCTGCCCAACTTGCGGGTTTGCGCCTGCACCCAAACCGCGTGTACCTTGCTCGCCCAGCTGGATTTTAAATTGCGCATTCATGCGGTCCAGCGCTTGCTTGTCTGTATTTGCACAGACAAATTTTACACCCTGAATATCTGATTCCAGCATGTGCTGCACAGCGTTTCCGCCTGCACCGCCTACACCGAATACAGTGAAACGGGCTTGACCAATGCTGTCGCTTTGATCGTCTTCTAAAAATTCAAATGAGGCCATGACCTGTAAAATTCCTAATCTTAATCGGCAGTCACATCAGCCCGTATACTGCCTTGATCTTAATAAAATTGTTTTTAGAATGCGGTTCCAGCCTGAGCTTGTCAAGTTCAAGCGATATTCCGTACAACTTCCCAACAATATTCCCAAAAATTTCCACCTAAAAGATGGATTTCAATGTTTCATTCAAGCCTGACCATGCGCGCTTTACCCGCTGCGCCATTGACAGCGGCTCAGAATCATCCTGCTCTACAATTGTATCTTGCGTATCACTTTGGCTGAACATCAGCAAACCCGCCGCCGTTGCATATTGCGAACGGCGCAGCGCAGCCTGATTCTGATCCTCGGCATGCACCTGCACCGGCG
This sequence comes from Acinetobacter entericus, assembly GCF_026168575.1. Taxonomy (NCBI): domain Bacteria; kingdom Pseudomonadati; phylum Pseudomonadota; class Gammaproteobacteria; order Moraxellales; family Moraxellaceae; genus Acinetobacter; species Acinetobacter entericus. Next base: position 96,912 of record NZ_JAPEQW010000004.1, on the reverse strand, counting down.
GATTGCCCAAATGCGCAGAAACACCCAGTATTTTCCGCGCAAAGCTCACCATGCCTTCAATTTGCCCTGCATCCCCCGTCAGCACAACGCCATGGTATAAACCATGAATCGCGCCATTGCGCTCCAGCACGTCACGCACCAAACCCAGGATTTCATCGTAGCGGGCAATAATGATTTCAGTCAGCTCAATGCGGCTGATCGTTTGAGGACCATCAATGCCTTGGAACTGAATCATATGATCTGGCTTAACCACTTTCAGGTCGACACAGCCATACAGCAGCTTAATGCGCTCGGCTTCTTCTGTCGTGGTTTGCAGCACCGCTGCGATATCGCGGGTGACATGCTCACCGCCGCGCTGCAACGTATGCGTCATCGCCAAGCGGCCATCTAAATATACCGCAACATTCGTGGTGCCTGCACCGATATCCAGCAAGCAGACGCCATATTCGCGTTCATCTTTCAGCAGGCTGGCTTCCGCTGTCGCCAAACTGGAAATCACCATGCGCTCCACACCAATATTGGCGCCTTTCAATGCGCGGTCCAGGTTCTGCATGGTGCTGATCGGTAGCATCATCAAATGATAGTGCCCGGTCATGCTGTGCGCTGACATGCGGATCGGGTTCAATACCCATTCCGGCGCATCATCCAGTTCAAACCCCAGCGGCACAGCGCTGACCAGGTAATGATCTGATGTTAAATGGCTGGCTTTAGCCAGCTCTAATGCACGCACCACTTCATTGGTTGTTATCGTATGGTCCGTATTTTCTACAGGCGTGCGCCCAGAGGCATAAAAACTTTTCAACTCAGCGCTAGGAATGGAAATCCAGGCAGAATGCACACGGCACTCCGCCATATCTTCCGCTTCCTGCACTGCATTTTTAATTGCGGTAATAACCTTATCGAGACTGACAATTTTGCCTTTATTCATGCCTCGGTTACGAGCGGTCGCCATGCCAATCACCTGGATATTATCCGGCGCATGAACTTTACCAATCAAAACTGAAACTTTATGTGTCCCAATGTCAATCGCAACAACCGAGGGAACAGCTTCATTCATTATTTACTACTACCATTCACATGTGTGTTTAATTTATGGCGCGAAGCCTCTGCGTATACGTATAAGCCAAACATTATGGCTTTACGGCTATTCCGTCCGCAATGCCTGTGTCATTAATCGTTACAACAAAGCGGCCATTTGCTATTTTCGGCGGCGCAGCGTTTTTCCACTGAATTGCCAAACCGTTTCGATAGCGCAAGTCGATTGCTGAGATATTAGACCATACCGGCTTTAAATCTGCAGTTGCCAGATGACTCAAGCGTTGAAGCTTACTCATGGTCTGATCCTGATCGACAATAATGCGCAGGCCAGAATCAAACTGCATAAACCAAGTCATGCGTTCTGTTAAATATAATTCTTTTAATCGAATGCCGACTGGAAGGAATAACTGGTTAATTTCATTATAGCGGCGCATCATCATTTTTGAATGCGTCACCGGCCCATGCAGCAGCGGCAAATTCTGATAATTCCGCGGCGTCACTTCCGTGAACACATCGCCGCTGTCGCTCAGCAGCCGCCCTGTTCCCCAACGCGCGATTGCATTGCGCGGCATCACGCGCACACGAATGGCATTTGGCCAGGCGCGGGATACAACAACACGATCTATCCAGGACATCTCCAAGGCGCGATCGCGTATGGTTCTCAAATCTGAGGTGAAATAATTTTCCGTCACCATCGGCGCAACATGCGTCAGCACCTGCCTGCGCTCTGCATCAGAGCGGGCGCCCACCACATCCAGCGATGCGACTTGCGCATCTGTCATCACCTTATACAGCCCGAAAATCCCTGCCGCCAGCACGGCTGCCGCCACCAGCATCAAAAGCCAGCCGCCCGCATTCGCAAGCTTCTCTTTACGGGTCGGAGGCTTGTCGTGAATCGAGGTGACTGCAGCCCGCTTGCGGCGCATTGATGCAGGGAGTTGAGCCATGTCTTAGTGAACCGCACCATTCAGTGTCTGCTCTAAAATAGCCACACACAATTGATCAAAATCCAAACCTACAGCTTGGGCTGCTTTCGGCACTAAAGAATGGCTGGTCATGCCTGGCACGGTGTTGACTTCCAGCAGCCAGAAATTGCCATTTTCATCCTGCATGGCATCAATGCGGCCCCAGCCGCTGGCGCCGACTGCCTGGAATGCGCGCAGGCATAAAGCCTGCAGGCGCTTTTCTTCATCTTCAGTCAAACCGCATGGAATGCCGTACTGCACGTCATTGCGGTTGTATTTTGCTTCATAGTCATAGAACGCCACATCTTTCGGCGGTTCTAAACGGATCACCGGCAATGCCTGGCCGTTCAAAATTACAATGGTAAATTCACGGCCCGTGATCCATTTTTCAGCCATCACCACAGCATCATGCACTGCCGCTTTCGCAATGGCTTCGGCAAAATCTTCAATTTTTTCAACTTTGCTCATGCCGATGCTTGAGCCTTCATGTACAGGCTTGATGATGAACGGCAGGCCAATGCTGCCGACAATTTCGTTTAAATCTGAATCTTTGCTGACAATACGGTACGGCGCAGTCGGCAATTCTGAACCTTGCCAGACTTGCTTGGTTTTCACCTTATCCATGCCGATTGCAGAGCCTTGAACACCAGTGCCCGTATACGGAATATTCAGCCACTCCAGCACGCCTTGAATTTGTCCGTCTTCACCGCCCCGGCCATGCAGCACAATGAATGCGCGGTCATAGCCGACCAGTTCCGTCACACTGCGCTCTTTCGGGTCAAAGCCTTCCGCGTCAACCCCCGAGCGGACCAATGCCTCAAGTACTGCTGTACCGCTATCTAGAGAAACCCCACGCTCAGCGGATTTACCACCAAGCAACACGGCAACTTTGCCGAACTTTGAAGCATTTGACACGTTTATATCCTTAAACTTTAAACTGGTCGATCAAATCAAAAATCACATCCAAACAAGATGCTTATTTTAAATACAGGCTGTTTTGAGCCAGCTCGATAGAGATAGCTCCCACATTACCTGCGCCCTGCGTTAATAACAAGTCGCCCGGCTGCAGCACTTTTTTCATCACATTCTGAAGATTGCCTTCTACTGGGTCTATCAGAGTTGGCTCAACTTCGCCGCGCAGACGGATGCTGCGCGCCAGCGCACGGCTGTCAGCGCCAACTATCGGCTTTTCACCTGCAGAATAAACTTCCAGCAGCAGCAATTGATCAACTTGTGACAATACATCAACAAAATCATCAAAACAGTCGCGGGTGCGGCTGAAACGGTGCGGCTGGAACAGCATCACCAGACGGCGGTCAGGATGGCTGGCGCGGGCCGCTTTAATGGTCGCTTCCACTTCCTTCGGATGGTGGCCATAGTCGTCTACCAGCTTCACATCACCAGATTCAAGCGCAAATTGACCTTGCACCTGGAAACGGCGCCCTACACCACTGAAGCCTTCTAAAGCGCGCGAAATAGCGGCATCTGAAACCCCTTCATCCGTTGCAATGCCGATCGCTGCCAGTGAGTTCAGAATGTTGTGCGCGCCCGGCATATTGATGGTGACACGCAATGGCTCACGGTCTTTGCGCAATACGGTAAAGTGTGACTGCATGCCCTCATGTTCAACATCCACTGCGCGGATATCATTATCTTCATTGAAACCGTAAGTCAGCAGCGGACGGCCAATGCGCGGCATGATTTCACGGATATTGGCGTCATCACCGCAAACCACCGCTAAGCCATAGAATGGAAGCTTTTGCAGGAACTGCACAAAAGTATCCTTCAATACATCGAAACTGCCGCCATAGGTATCCATGTGATCCGCATCGATATTGGTCACAATCGCAGCCATGGGCTGCAGATGCAGGAACGAGGCATCTGACTCATCGGCTTCCGCAACAATAAAGCGGCTTGCACCCAAGGCAGCATTGACTCCTGTACGGTTCAGCAAACCGCCAATCACATAGGTGGGATCAAGATTTTCTTCCGCCAGCATGCACGTTACAAGGCTGGTCGTTGTAGTTTTGCCGTGTGTGCCGGCCACTGCAATCCCATGGCGGTAGCGCATCAACTCACCCAGCATTTCTGCACGGCGCACAACAGGCACGCGGGTTTCAATGGCGGCTTTGATTTCAGGATTTTCAGGATCAATGGCCGTCGACACCACCAAAACGCTGGCGCCTTGAATATTTTCAGCCGCATGTCCGATATAGACCTGAATGCCGTTTTCTTCCAGCTGAGCAGTCGTTTTTGATGCCTTGATATCTGAACCCGATACTTTATAGCCTTGGTTCTTCAAGACTTCTGCAATACCGCACATGCCGGCGCCGCCAATCCCCACAAAATGAATGTGTTTGATGCGGCGCATTTCTGGCACTTTAATTAACTTTTTCGCTTGCTCAGCAGGAGTTGAAGGAGACATAAATTACTCGGTTTACAATTCTTGAATTAAACGAACCACATGCTGTGCTGCATCTGGCTGTGCTTGCCGGCGCGCTTTCACCGCCATTTCCTGTAACAGCTGGCGGTTCATCAGTGGCTGCAGCAATGCAATTAAACTTTCTGGGGTCATCTGGGCCTGCGGGCAAATTTTCGCAGCCTGAATATCCGCCAGGAATTTGGCGTTTGCAGTTTGATGATCATCTACAGCGCTAGGCAATGGAACAAAAACCGCTGCCAGGCCTGCAGTCGCAATTTCAGTTACGGTCAGCGCGCCTGCACGGCAAATAATTAAATCAGCATCAGAATAGGCTTTCGCCATATCTTCAATAAATGGCGCAACTTCCGCTTTCAGCGTATCCGGCGCATCTGCATAGCGCGCTTGAGTCGCTTCCGCATTGTTTTGACCGCATTGATGAAAGACATTCAGCGGCACATTCAGCCGTTTCAAGGCTTCTGGAACACATTCATTCAATGCGCGCGCGCCTAAGGAACCGCCGACAATTAAAATCCGCAGCGGCTGGCCCGCTTTTTCACGTTCTTGATAGCGCCAAGACGGATTTAAAATCTCGGTAATTTCCTTGCGTACAGGATTGCCTGTAGCAACCACTTTGTTTTGTGCAGGAAAAGTATGCGGAAAAGCTTCACAAACTGTTTTTGCAATCCGCGACAGCTGCGTATTGGTAAAGCCTGCAATCGCATTCTGTTCATGAATAAGCACCGGAATGCCTAAAGCGCGGGCAGCTAGGCCGCCAGGGCCTGCGACATAGCCGCCAAAGCCGGCAACAGCATCGACGTTCAGCTGTTTCATATAGCGCATGGCGCTAAGCGTAGCTTTTAAGATTTTAAAAGGCGCCAATATTTTGCGCACCATGCCGTTGCCGCGCACGCCTTGAATATCAATTTGATAAATTGGAATATTATGGTTTTTCAGCAGCCGGTTTTCCATGCCGGCTGGCGTTGCCAGCCAAGACACTTCAATGCCTTTCAGCTGCAGTTCTTTTGCCACGGCCAAAGCGGGGAACACGTGTCCGCCCGTACCTGCGGCCATCATCATGACATGTTTAGGCTGTTTTCGCTGTGCGTCAGTCACGGTCTAATTCTTCAATTTAAATAAGGCTAGAGTAAATCTTGATAAGCAGTCAATTGTAATCACAAACGCATTGCCGTGAAAGTTTATTTGCTTTATTTCACGGGCTGCACCATTGTTTTTTTCTGCAGATTTTGAAGTTTAAACTAGTTTTATTATGAATCGGGCTAAATTGTCAAATTTTATACATTTTTAAACGGTAAAAGCTGAACCGCCCTATTGCAGACCAGCCCCTGCGCCGCTTTACGATCCATTCAGCTATAAAAAAGGGCCCTTTCGGACCCTCCTGCAAGCTTCAGCTTTTTTTAAGCGCTGCGGCCTTTTTCCAAAACTTCGAATAAATCATCCGCAATGGACGTGCCGAACTGCGCATCGATTTCACGCACGCAGGTTGGGCTGGTGACATTAATTTCCGTCACGTAATTGCCAATCACATCCAAACCGACAAACACCAGTCCTTTTTCACGCAGGAATGGCCCAACTTTGGCAGCAATGGCTTTATCATTTTCAGTCAATGGGCGCGCTTCGCCTAAGCCGCCTGCCGCCAGGTTGCCGCGCACTTCGCCATTTTGCGGAATACGCGCCAGGCAGTACGGCACGGGCTCGCCATTCACCATTAAAATCCGCTTATCGCCTTCCACAATTTCTGGAATGTAGCGCTGCGCCATAATCGGCCGTGTCCCATTATCGGTCAGCATTTCAATGGTTGAGCCAATATTGATGCCGTCCTGATATAAGCGGAAAATGCCCGTTCCGCCCATACCGTCAAGCGGTTTAACAATGACATCAACATGTTCTTTCAGAAATTCACGAATCAAACTGTCTTGCGATGTCACCAAAGTAGGAACCTGCAGTTCAGGAAACTGCGTCGCAAAGAGTTTTTCGTTGCAGTCACGCAGGCTTTGCGGCTTATTGATAATCCATGCGCCTTCACGCTCCGCCTGTTCCAAAATGTAGGTGGTGTAAACGAAGTTCATGTCAAACGGCGGATCTTTACGCATTAAAACCACATCGTAGCCTGCAATCGATTCTTTTTTCTTATCGCCTAATTCGTAATAGTGATTGTAATCCTCAAAGACTTTTAACGGCGCAATTAAGCCAAAGGCTTTGCCCTGATCAATATATAAATCTTGCTGCAATGCATAGCCCAACTCATGGCCGCGGCGTGCTGCTGCCCACAGCATGGCCATTGAGGTATCCTTTTTCAGGTTTACATTTTCGATGGGATCCATCACAACAAGTACACGCATCTGGAACGCTCATATAAATTTGATTGCTGAAAAGTATAGCGGAGATTAGTGCTGATGTTTTCTGATTTTTTGTGATGCTTATCTTTGAATCAGGCTTGGATAAGTGGCTTATTTAAAGACTGTATTGTATTTATTTTCAAAACTTTGCTGTATTTTAAGCACGAATAAATGAAAAAAAATGTATAAAAATGCCAAATCATCATCGAACATTTAAATCTGGGGTCATGGCCGGTGTGCTGGGAAGCTGCTCCTTTATCGGCTTAGGCTTTGCTGGAACACTCGGCTTTGAGAAATATCAAAATCATCAAGTGTTAAAGCATATTGAACAGCAAAAACAACAATTCGTTTCGCAAGTGAATCAGCTGTATTTGTCACCCACTCAGGAGAGTTCACAGCAAGTGATGCAGTTGCTGCGCCAGTCTTCACAGATTCAAAGAGAAGTCGCTGCCAACTTGGAAACAAAAGACGGTATTGTGTTTCGTTTTGACCAAGTGCAGCTGTCTGCCGAGCTGCAGAACCATGACAGCATCCCTGCTTCACTGGCGGGTCACCATCTGTACTTTCAGCCGCAAATCAATGCGGGACAGCCCATCACAACATGGCAATGTTTCTCAGACTTAGCCGACAAAGTTCGTCCAAAAGACTGCTTATATCGACAAGAAGCGCCTGATCGCTCCGACCTGTTAAGAACAGCACTGCTGTCTTCTGCCGCAGCGCAACGTCAACAACGACAAAATTCGACGTATACGCCGCCAATCCAAAATGATTGCACCAAATTTAAAACTCAGCTCCCCGCTCAATTTGATGTATTTGCTACAGGCGCTTACTCAGGCAAGGAAACCAATTATCAAATTGACGATAGCGGCCATCAAGCGACTGAAATGGACATCCAAGTTCAGCACAACCGTCCTGTGGTATTGATTTTAGGTGCCTATGAGCCGACCATTTGGAAGATTAAATGGGAAAGCAACACCAAAATCGTTGGCGTTATTGCAACGGGCTATCACGCACAGCGTGTGATTGGCCTGCCAAAATCCATTCCTGTTTTAGAAAGCTCTTATAAAAATGCGCAGTGTGGCTACAGCTATGTATCTGATGACAATGCCGCAGAAATGAATCAGCTTTCGCAGCGTATTTTGCAACGTGATATTCAAGCGGTTGTGATTGCTCAAAATGGGCGCGCCAATATCGGCAATGTCAGTGCAGATACGCAGCTGAGTTCATCACAGGAACGTTCCATCAAAGACGTCATTGATCCAAATGCACCTTTGGCTGGACCAGCAGGCATACAGGATGCAGTATCGAAGGGGTTGCTTCGCCCTGCAACGCGTGCAGATATAGATGCATGGAAAGCGTCCTATAATAAAGCGCGCAACATTCATACCCCGCCTGTGGTCGGCGGATCACCTTCCTCGGGTACAGGCATGGACTATGTGCATTTTGACAGCGCCTATGTCGTTTTAAGAGAAATGACCATTCCTGCGGGTTTATACGGCGCACATTCGGTGACCTTTTTTGTGCCGCAAGGTGTACCGCGGCCGAAGGGAAATCCGGGACATTCCACCATTTATGAAATGAAGTCTGGCAATTGCTATGGTTCTAGCCCAGATTGTTCAAGATTATGATTTTGAAAACCATTATGCTGATGATATGGACTTGATGCCCTTTCATCACGTACGATCTTTATATAGGAATTGGCTATGCAGCAAGCCATTATTGATTTTGCTTTGGATGATGAAAATCACTGGTACGCCATTTTGGCCTGCGGCCATACGCAGCATGTGCGGCATGATCCGCCTTGGCAGAACCGGCCTTGGGTTTTAACAGAGCATGGACGAAAAGCTAAATTAGGGGTGATGCTGGAGTGTAAGAAGTGTGAAGAGCACAGTTTGCTATAGAACGGTTATAGAAGAAGGCAGCTTTTTCAACTCCGAATAAAATTACATTTTATTTCAAACAATAAATAGTGAATAAGCAACATCACAGATCATCCAGTTATAATATGTCTTGAATAATACGTTTAAGCAACGCTGCCTCATCAAAACTAAAATGAATGCAAGCCTTAGGCAAGGAGGCCATCAATGCCGCACCTGATATGGCCCATGCGCCTAAATCCGCTACTCCATACGCTAATGGCTGCCAGCATTTGTACGGCAGTGCATGCAAATACGCCTCCTGCCGCACTGCATACACTGAACAATACGGTTTACCCCAGTATTGATCACCACTTAGGTGAGCGCCTGTATCCTAATGAAGCCATCAAAGCGGAAGAAATTGCAGACATCATTGCAGCATCCATTCGGAAACAATATTCCTCCGGCTTAGCCCTGCGGGATGCGCATCCTAAGGCGCATGGCTGTGTCCGCGCTGAATTCAAAATCAATGAAACACTGCCTAAAAATCTGGCTCAAGGCGTATTTGTTCCTGGACAAACATATCACGCATGGATTCGTTTCTCGAATGGATCTCGTGACGCAACACAGGCAGACATCAAAAGCGATGCCCGAGGCATGGCCATCAAACTATTAGGCGTGCCTGGAAAAAAGCTTTTGCCAGATGAAGCATCTACACAAGATTTCATTATGATTAATCATCCCGTTTTTTTCGTAAATGATCCCGATCGGTATATCTCGTTCATGCAGGATATCAATGGCGGCGGAGTATTAAAAAAACTTCATATTCCTTTTGCCTTAGGGATAAAAGGCACTTGGATTGCCTTCAATTCCAGGAGCAAAATTTCAAATCTACTGCAAACACGATACTGGTCTATGGTGCCCTACCAGTTAGGGGCAGGCCCTGACCGTCTGGCGGTAAAATACTCGGCCCGAGCCTGCTCAGCGCTTACAGCGCCTATGCCGCATGCGCCTCACTCTAATTTTCTCAGAGAAGCAATGCGCAGTGATTTGCAAAAAGCCGACAGCTGTATGGAATTTCTAGTACAGCCCAGAACATCAAATGCCATGTCTATTGAAGACTCCATGAGCGAATGGAAAGAAAGCCAAGCGCCTTTTTACAAGGTGGCGACCATTCGCATTCCTCAGCAATTTTTTGATACGCCTGATCAAAATAAATTTTGTGAAAATCTTTCATTTAGCCCTTGGCATGCACGGCTGGAACATCAACCGCTTGGCGCAATAAACCGTATGCGTAAAGTCATTTACGACCGTATCAGCCAAGTAAGGCATGAAATGAATTCCACCAGTCGATTAGAACCGCATTAATACTCATTGCTCTTCATTTTCATGCATAAAAAAACCCCGACATCCTGTCGGGGTTTTTCGTATTGGTTCGCTTAGCATGACTCCTGTCTTGCCGTCGCTCCTTGTGCGATTATTTATTTTTATTCTGTGGAACGTCCTGTTCTCTTATGACTTCATGCTATTGAATACAAGGGTTTGTGAACATCCGCAAAACCCCTAAATTAATGTACGCTCAGGCGTACAAAATTGGCTAATTTTCACCCCAGGCGTTGTCCGCAGAAATTGGGGATAATTTCTGGAATTAAAATATTGAATTATCAGGGAAAAAATGAATGCTTTTTTGATCATGCTTATTGGCTAAAAGCCACAAATTCGCTTAATAAAAACCCAACTCATTTCAAAGCCGGCTTGGGGTATTTTTTGAGATTATGTTCAACAAACTTCAAGCTACTTAATACCGTATGTCGGATAATTAAATTTTATTCGAGGTTTGCAATCATCAAATACATGTTCCAAATTTCATGAGTTTTAAATTTCTGTATCGCAAATTCTTCATACCCGAGGTCTTCAGCTTCTTCATAACCTACTATAGCGAGAAATATATCCGACCATGAAATTTCATGCTGTTCATTGACGTAAATATTGACTTCCTCTACCAATATTTTCATATGATTAAAATCATTGAAATATTTTAAAGAAATATCTGAATTAGGGAAAAAATTCTCATGTTTGAGTAATTCTTCACACATCCTTAAATAGGTTTTAACGGTAAAATTACTAATGCCTTGTCGTTCTAAGTAAGCGTTTGGAATGTAGTTTTGAAGAATGCAGTGATCATCTGTCTTATTTAAAAACTGGATGAACCTATCCATATATTTTACATCTTCAATAACAAGCGAAAATATAGCAAATCCATCTATCTCTATGTGATTTTCTTCCTCCAAGTCCGTATAAAAGCCACAACCATTTTTGACTTGATTAAGATATGTTTCTATATCTGCATGTAAGTTATGATATTGCGCAGCACTATTGAATAACCTATTGGCACCATAATCAGGTAAACCAACGATACTTAATTTCTGTTGATCATCAACTCTTTTAACTTCGAATTTTAATTGATGGCTTTGTGGGAAGCCTGTTGTAAAAAGCTGATTGATATAGTTTAGAATTTCCTTATAAGTTTCCTCATTATCTTTAAATGCTAGAATCTCTATACTTGCTAAAACATTATTACTAGTCGCTTTGAAATATGCATTTTCAATCGTAATGACATCTATCTCAAGTTCAGCATTGCTCATAGACACCAGTTGCTGATACAGATTCATATCAAGCTCATTCACATAACCTAAGTATTTTTTCATTTCATAATTAGGGCTTTGTGTATATGCCATACAACGTATGCCAAACATGAAAATTTTCAAGATATCTTGATCTTGCTTTGTTAAGCAAAGGTTTGGTTTCTTGAGCCATTTTGACCAAGATTTATTAGGTTCTTCCTGGTAAAAATAGATAGGAAGAATAAATTTTTCGGCGTAAATACTCAGACAAGGTTCAAAGCCATTGTAAGTCTTAGAATAGATCGAGTTCATCTGCTTAAAAAAATTAAGGTATAATGAAAAATCAAATGGATATTTTTCAAAAAAATTAATACTTAATTCTCTCAAACCTTCGTATAGCTTTAATTCGAGTTCATGCTTAGATAAATAAATGGCTCCAATGACCCTTGAGTTAGGATTATTTGGATATTCTTTCACAAGTTCAAAGTGACCGTTTAAAATATCGTTAATCATTAAATCTAAATTTTTTTCAAGTAACATTCTTGCGCTCTAGTCTCTTATGATCTAAATGGATCATATTTAAATTTATCTAAAATCAACATAATACGCGCTATACAAAATACTTTTAAATTATTTATTTAATTCATAGCCTTACATTACATCAAAAACCTAAAATAATCACCTTTGGCTTTTTTAATGATTCTTCACGCTCCACGCCTATTATTCAACGGCTGATCCACACTTTTCATTAGTTTGATTCAATAATTGCAGTTTCAACAAATCATAAAAAAGGCAGCCCTTGCTGCCTTTTTTAATTACGAAAAATTAAATGCCGTATTTCACACGGTAATTTTCCATTTTCGCTAAAGCTTCAGTTTCGCCTTTAGCATCCAAGAAAGTCATCAAATCTTTCATGGTAATTAACGCATGCACAGGAATTTCTAATTCTTTTTGCACTTCCTGAATTGCAGACAAATTACCCTGCCCCTTTTCCTGACGGTCCAGCGCCACCAGAACACCTGCGATTTGCGCGCCGGCATTTTTCAGAATCGTCACTACTTCACGGATGGCTGTACCCGCCGTAATCACATCATCAATAATCCAGACTTTTTTGCCCGCAACCGACGCGCCAACCAATACACCGCCTTCGCCGTGATCTTTAGCTTCTTTACGGTTAAACCCCCATGGCACGCTCACGCCATGATTTTGCGATAAAGCCACAGCAGCCGCTGCGACAAATGGAATGCCTTTGTACGCAGGGCCAAAAATAACGTCTACGTTATCGCATTCTGTTAATTTTGCTGCATAGCCCGAAGCCAGCAATGATAAAGCTTCGCCGTCATTCAGCAGGCCCGCATTGAAAAAATAAGGACTCACGCGGCCCGATTTTAAAGTAAACTCACCAAATTTAAGCACACCGCGTGATAAGGCGAGTTCGATAAAAGCCTGTGGGTTAAATGCCGCTTGCGCTGTCATGAGGTGCTCCATTTTTCTAAGTTGAGGTTAAACCTGAGCATGATACCAAAGACTAGCTATCCAAGTGATCAAAAAATTCTAAGAGTGGTTTCAATTAACGTCAACGGCTTACGCTCTTCTGTGACCAAAGGCTTGCTGGAATGGCTGGAACAGTCTGATGCCGATGTGATCTGCATGCAGGAAAGCCGCATTACTCATGCGCAGTGGACGGATAAATTCAAACCGGAAGGCTGGCATACCCACCTGTTCCCTGCAGAACGCGCAGGTTATGCAGGCACAGCGATCTACAGCCGCTTGCCTTTCCTCTCTGTCACAGATGGCCTCGGTTTTGAATTGGCTGACTCGCAAGGCCGCTTCATTGCCGCTGAATTTGACTTAGGCTTAAGCAAATCTGCACACATCTGCTCGCTGTACCTGCCATCCGGCTCATCCGGCGATGAAGCGCAGGCGCGCAAAGACCACTTCTTGGAAGAATATGCAAAAATTCTGAAGCAGTGGCGCGATGAAGATAAATCCATCATTGTCTGCGGCGACTACAATATCGTGCATAAGCGTATCGATATTAAAAACTGGTCAGGCAACCAAAAATCTTCCGGCTGCCTGCCGCACGAACGCGCATGGCTGGATCATATTTATGATGATTTGGGCTATGTCGATACCTTCCGTGAAGTGCGCAAAGAAGCTGAGCTGTACTCGTGGTGGTCTAACCGCGGGCAGGCGCGCGCCAAAAACGTGGGCTGGCGTATTGATTACCACGCCTGCTCGCCGGACTGGAAAGACCGCACCGTCAATGCTTGGGTGTTTAAGGATGAATGGTTCAGTGATCACGCGCCAGTGATTATTGACTATAAACTTTAAATCTTCCGTCCAGTTCAGTAAACAACTGTTTACTGAATTAGCGACGATTTCGCACAAGCCCTGCCGTTTTAGTAGATTTCACTGACATTTAATTCAGTGCATTATTGTCGCACGGCACAGGGACTTGTCAGGATGACACGAAGGGATAGGACGCCGTAGGAAGAAAGCAGAAATAAACCCATGATTGAGTTTATTTTTCAAGGATGTGACAATGGACGTTGTACTGAGACCCGCATGATCAGGATGATTAAATGCGGGTTTTCTCTTTTTCAGCCTCTGCATTCTCAATCTTCCGTTCAATAAAGATCCGCACAGCTTTTTTTGTTTATCCTTTTCATTTTGATCTTCTGGGCTGTGCATTCAATGCGCTTCGTCTCATTTTACAGTTTTGTTATTATCATGCGGGTGATTCCCCTGCCATGCTCTTGGATTATTGTTCTTGAAGCATAGTTTAAAGCCTCTACATGTCCATTTAATGACAGGCTTTCCATCAGCGCTATCCATTTTAAATCATGAAAAGGCGGATGCAGAAGATAGAGCTTTCCTGCATTTTTGGTTAATCTGTGGGGCATTGCATGATTTATTTTTTAGGATGTATCCCAATGCTTAAGATTTACGGCATCAAAAACTGCAGCACCATGAAAAAAGCCTTCGACCTGCTGAATGAATTGGAGCTCGCCTATGAATTTCATGACTATAAAAAGCAGCCGGTTGATGCGGCAACCGTCAAAACATGGCTGGATGCCAAAGGCGCAGACCTTATTTTAAATAAAAAAGGCACCACATGGAAAAAGCTGAATGAGGCCGAACAGCAGGCAGCCCTTGACAGCGAGGCAAATTTAATTGAAACCTTGACTGCGCACAGCAGCATGATTAAACGTCCTGTACTGCAGACAGAACAAGGCCTGATTATCGGTTTTGATGAACAAGCCTACCGCAATTTAAAATAAGCCTTGTTTTATCCTTAGTCGCAAGGCATAAAAAAACCAGCTGTAAACAGCTGGTTTTTTATAGCTATTCAGAGCCTGAGCCGCTTTCTGGCTCAGCGCCCTAGGCGGGCATCAAAGCATGGCTACTATCAGTTTGCGCGAATCCATGTTTGGTTGCGCCCAAGCACGGCTACCCCAATGAAGCCGCGAAGCTCAAGCTTTTTGCCGCCCTCTGCAATCTGGCCTTTCAGGCGGTAAGTTTTACCAGATTGCGGGTCTAAAATCGTGCCGTCTTCATAGTTGCCGCCGCCGGCATTTTTCAAGCCGCTGACAATACGCAAGCCTTTCAGCGATTTGTTATGGTACGGGCCTTCGCATTTTGTGCAGGCATTTTCTTCACCTTTGGTCAAAATGTTTTGAATGCTGGCAGTCAATGTTCCATTCTTTTGTTCAGTAAATTTCACAATGGCTTTCGGCTGTTTGGTTTTATCGTCAATCGTTTTCCAAGATGTGCCATTTAAAGGGTCTGCAGCGTTTGCAAATACAGTTAACCCGAGCAATCCCAATGCTAGCGCAATTTTTTTCATTTTTGTTTATTTCCCTGGTCTGGTATAGACAGCTTAATTATTAAAAACTCACAACAAATTTGCAATTTTTGAATGTGACCATTTAGTGTAACCTTGTAACTTGTGTTGGTAAATAAGCAAACACTGGCCAAAAAAGATAAAAAGATGGAAACAATATGAAAATATCCCCGCTGACTAAACAATTATTTACAGAACGCTTTCTCAAGATGGCGATCCGCGCGCCAAGCCAGTTGAACTTACCGCCCAGCACAATGCGTTTTGCACTGGAGCAGCTTTGCCGGATCATTCCGCAAAATCCGGATATCCGCATCCGCCCGCTGCGCCTGGCAGGCCTCCGCGCCGAAGAACTCAAACCGCAAAATGAATCCACCCAGCTGATTTTCCATATTCACGGCGGCGCTTTTTTCCTGGGCTCGATGAATACCCACCGCGCGTTCTTGACCCAAGTGGCGGCGCGCACGCAAATGCAGGTGCTGCATCTGGATTATCCGCTGTCCCCAGAGCATCAGTATCCTGAAGCGCTGGAGGCGCTGTTTGATGTGTATTGCCAGCTGCTGGATCAGGGCATACAGGCTAAAGATATCATTCTGTCGGGCGATTCCTGCGGCGCCAATCTGGCTTTGGCGCTGGCGCTTCGGATTCAGAAAGACGCGTTGCCGCAAGTCAGCGGACTGATTTTAATGTCGCCGTTTTTGGATTTAACCTTAAGCAGCGAATCGCTGCGCTTTAACCGCAAGCATGATGCCCTGCTGAGTATTGAAGCGCTGGAAGCCGGTATTGACTATTATCTGCCGAAATCAGTCGACCGCGCAGATCCCTGTGTTTCGCCATTTTTTGCAGAGTTGGCTGGATTGCCGCCGATCCATGTGCAAGCGGGTTCTAAAGAAATTTTGCTGGATGATGCGCAGCGCTTTAAAGACAAAGCGGATGAGGCCGGTGTGGAAGTTGAATTTAAAATTTATACAGGCATGTGGCACAACTTTCAGATGTTCAGCGCATGGTTTGAAGAAGGCCAGCGCGCTTTGGCCGACCTGTCGGACTTTGCCCACCGCCTAGACCGCAATTAGGCCAGCCGCAGGCTGAAGAGCTGGGCAGCCTTGCAAAAAAATGGTCAGCCGAGGCTGACCATACAAATGCTGAATCCATTGAAGAGAGAGGCTTCAGCTGAGGAAATACGTTAAATTGCTTGAATTTTAGCCATTGCATCCGCCATGGCTTTATCTTTGAGCTCCGCCCCCATGTTGACACCTTCGGCGCGGATAATTTCCACATCATTAACGCCAGTAAAGCCAAATACAGTTTTCAGCATGCCTTCCTGAAAATCAACGGGGCTGTTTTCCCCATAGATACCGCCGCGGCTGCTGGCGATATAGGCTTTTTTACCGCCCGCTAAGCCCACAGGGCCATTTTCAGTATATTTAAATGTTTTGCCTGCCACACTGATGCGGTCAATCCATGCCTTCAGCGCGGAAGACAAGCCAAAGTTATACATAGCCGCGCCGACCACAACAACATCTGCATCTAAATACTGCTGAATAATCTGTTCGCCTAAAGCCGCCTGTTCTGCATCTTTACCCATCAGAATTTCAGCAGTTAAATGCGGAATCGGCTGCTGCGCCAAATCTAAATAGTCCACTTGCGCATCCGCATGCTTTTCTTTCAGCTGCACAACAATGGCTTGACTTAGCTGGCGGGATACAGAAGCATCACCCATGATGCTGGAATCGATATGCAGAACTTTCATGATTAACCCTGTTTCTTAAATTTCTTGATTAGGTGCAGTTTACAAAAAATCATGAATGAGATAATCATCAGCATCAAGACACACTGTCTCGTATTTAGAACGGTTATTAATGCTTACCCTTACGACTGGAGAGTAAAAAATAATCATCACCAACACCGATAAAGCATGCTATTTTAGAATCAAATAACCCTATCTGTATAAACTTAAAGAAAAAAATATAATTAATATAAAGGCGAATGCACGCGTATGAAGATACCTCCGCCCACAGACCAAGCCCTCTCGAAGCAAAAAATTAGGAAATATATGCTCGAAGGTGAAGTCATTATGAACTGGAATATCCTCAAAAAATGCGTATTGATGCTTTTTTTAGGAGCTGCGGTTCATCTGACATGGATCATCTGGAAATCCTTTGTCTTGCTCACGCCGAGTGTTTGGCAATGGGTTAATGTTCCGATAGTTCAGCTGCAGCTCACCTTGAACAGCATTTTTTTCATCCTGCTTCTGCTGATGATCTGGCCCTGCTATGCTTGGCAGCACAAACGCTGGGTCAAGCTGACCCTGCCCTATTTATCGGTCGGGCTATTTGTTATTTCCCTTTGCCGAGATGGCTACCTCATTGGCGTGCTCAGTCCCGCCACCATGATTTCCTATGTCAGCCTAGTCGCAGTGGGCCTCGTGCTTCTGCCGCGCGTGATTGTATACAGCGCATTCATACCGGCTACATTATATTTAATCGGCAGCGCTTACCTCAGCTATACCGGCAGCTTAAGTTATGGCCCGCTGTTTCAAATCAGTGACCATTATTACAGCAATCATTTTTGGCTGCTGTCGATGCTGTTTTTTATCGCGCCCATCTTATGCACTTGCCTAATCTTGTTTGAAGTTCTGCTGAGCCAGTGGCGGCACCGCGAACACTTGATTAAGCAGCTGAGCCAAATGGATCCGCTGACCAATTTATTCAACCGCCGCAGCATCAATCAGTGCCTCGATCAATTAAACCATCCTGTGCATGAAAATTATGCGCTGGTGCTGCTGGATCTGGATCATTTTAAGCATATCAATGATCAGTACGGACATCATAAAGGCGATGAAGCCTTGGTAAAAGTGAGCGCAATCCTGAGCCAGCTTTTGCGCGGCACGGATGTTGTTGGACGGTTTGGCGGGGAAGAATTTATCTTAATCCTGCATCACTCCAGTTTAGAACAGGCGCAGCAGATTGCTGAACGATGCCGCTCCGCAATTGAACAGATTGAACTGTTTTCAGATGAAGGGCAGCGCATTCAAATTACCGCCAGTTTTGGCATAGCCATTGCTGCTGCGGAATCGCGCCCGCAGCAGCTGCTCAGCCAGGCGGATAAAGCGCTGTACCAGGCCAAGGCCAGCGGACGGAATGCGGTTAAAATTTATTTTGCAGCTTCTGAGCCGGCGGTATAAAGAACCCTATTAACGATCGGCTTCCAAATACCCGACCCGCATCGGTTCAGCCACTGCACTTTGCACCCATTGCTGAACGGCAGGATGCTCCATCATCAGCGCCATATAGCGCTGCGCTGAATCACTGGCTGGCAGCCCATAAGTTTTCAAACGCATCACGACTGGCGCATAAAAAGCGTCTGCAATTGAAAACGCCCCGCACAGAAAGCTGTCTACGCTTGGACGCGATGTCCAAATCTGCTCGATGCGCGCCACATCTTTGCGCAGGCCTTCATCCTCCGCCCATAACTTTGCGCCTAATGCCTTAAAATCTGCACGGATATTCATTCCGCACTGGCTGCGCAAACACATGAATCCGCTATGCATTTCGGCCGAAATACAGCGCGCGCGGATCCGTAAAGCCAACTCTGCAGGCCACAGCGGCAACTGAGGAAATTTTTCCGCCAAGTATTCGCAAATGGCCAGAGAATCCCAGATCATCTGCCCATCATCAAGCAAAACAGGCACTTTGCCATTCGGATTGATGCTCAGCACTTTTTGTTTAAATTCGCCGCCATGCGGCTGCGCAGAAAACGCGATCATGACCTCTTCAAACGGCAAGTCAAACGCTTTCAGCACCAGCCAAGGGCGCATGGACCAGCTGGAATAATTTTTATTGGCGATTAGCAGCTGCATCATAATGCTCCTGATGATCAAAAACGCTGCAATTGCTGCAGCAATTCATCCTCTGTAAACGCGCCGGTTAAACGCAGCCCACGCACTTCCTGATGCTGTGCATCTAAAAACAAATACGTCGGCGGGCCAAGGATATCCCATCGATTCAGCAGGACTTGATGCGCCTCATCGTAATGGCTCAGATCCAGCTTAATGAGATAATAAGGCGCCAAGGCCTGCTGCACCTGCGCTGACTTTAAAATGCGGTGTTCGATGGGCTGGCATGCCACGCACCAGTCGGCATACACATCAATAATCGCTTTTTGCCCGTCAGGTATTTGACGCAGCAGCAGCTGAAACTCAGCCGCGGTTTGCGCCCGGTGCCATAACGCCTGCGCAGAAGCCTGTTCGGCAAAAAAGCGCTGGCTCTGCTGATACTGACTGTACACGGCATAAGGCACAGCCAAACATAAAGCAACGATGTACAGCCATTTCAGCTGCGTGCTGCGCCGGAAAATCTGCCACAGCACATAGGCCACAAAACTGAGCTCCAGCGTCAGTGACAGCCCTTGCATCCACGCATCATTCATCAGCGGGCGGACAAAATACAGCGCCAAGCCCAGCATAATAAAGGCAAACAGCACTTTGATCTGGTTCATCCACATGCCGGCTTTCGGCAAAATACGCGACCCCAGCACACTGGCCAGCAGCAGCGGAGTACCCATGCCAAAACCTAAGGTGAACAGCAGCACTGCGCCTTGCCATTGGCTCTGAGTCTGTGAAATAAACAGCAGCGCGCCTGCCAGCGGAGCCGTCATGCATGGCCCCACCAGCAAGGCGGAAACCATGCCCATAACGCCTGCGCCAACAAGGCTGCCGCCTTTTTGCATCGACTGTACATCATCTAAGCGCTGCACCAGCGCACGCGGCAATTTGATTTCAAACAGCCCGAATAAATTCAGCGCGAAAACAATAAACAGCAGGCTGAAAGCGACTAAAGTGGACGGCTGCTGCAGCCAGCGCTGAAAGTTCAGGCCCGCTGATGACGCAATCAGCCCCAAAACAGCATAGACCATAGCCATGCTGCAGACAAAAGTCAGCGCAATCATCCATGCTTTTAAGCCTTTGCTGTCACGGACGATCAAGGAGGTCAAAATCGGCAGCATCGGCAAGGAGCAAGGCGTAAACGCCAGCAACAGCCCTAAGCCAAAGAACAGCAGCAGGCCATAGGCCAATGAACTTTGCTGCAGTTTTTCCGACCACATTTGATCTTTAGCCGTCGTAGATTCAGAGGCCGCAGCCTCTTCCTGCCGCACAGGTTTAGACGCTGCAGCGGCGCCATTTTCGGCAGCCAGCGTACTGTTCTGCAGATTGCCTTTGCCGGCTAGATCCAGCAGCTGTTTGGTCTTGCCATGATTCTGCACGCTGACCAAGCCATTGGCATCGGTCTGAAAATCGATGCTTTGCGGCGGATAGCAGACCCGGTCTTTCGCGCAGCCCTGCCAGGTCACATGATACTGCTGCGCCGCCTGTGTCGGAATCTGCAGCTGCAGCTGCCGGTAATACACCTGCACTTGGCCGTAATTCTCATCATGCAGGCTTTCTGCAGGCGGCAGGTTGAGCGCCAGCGGCTGACTGCCCTGCTGCACAGTAATTTTGTGCTGATAAAGATAATAATTCGGCGGAATGTCCCAGCTCAGTTCAGCCTGCTGCTCTGCACTGGAAATGACCGAAACAGGAAAAGCCTCTTCCGCAGAAAGCAGGGCGGTTTCTGCCTGCAGGCCAACGCTGAATACCAGCACGGCGGCAGCTGCGCCATACGCCAATTTATTCATACCAATCGACTCATCCTGAAATCACCTTCAGCTGCAGCTGTTAAAAACTATCTTCTTAGAATAAATAAGAAACGCCTAAGCCAGACTGATAGCCTTTATCTTTTCCATTCAAATCCACGCCCACGCTGGCATCCAGCTGCATACGCTCATTGACGGCATACATCAGCCCTGTGCCCAATGAATACTGCTGATCTTCACTTTCCGCTTTGCGGAATACAAATTCAGAGTAGCCTGATAACTTACCCGCAATCTTATATTCAATGGTCGGAATCGCTGAAACGGCCCAGTCGCTGTTCTGCACTTCATAGCGCATGGTTATTGAAGTCTGCAGCAAGTCACTGTAATTGTACGCCACAGCGGAACTGAGGCTGTAAATATCATCTTCATTGCTGAAACCGTCATTGCCTGTCGCCAAAACAGCTTCAGCTAAAATGGCCATCGACAGCTGTTCATCGTCTAAATCAATGGCTTTTTTCAAGCCAATGCTGACATCTCCCAAACCGTCTTCTTCCATACTGCGTCCGCCAGCCTTGGTTTTAGACCACGCAGGGCCCTGCCAGCCCAATTGAAGCTCTAACCCTTGCGCGAGGCCTGTCCGCAGCAGCATGTCGCCATTCAATGTGAGATTTTTTGACTTTTCACCCGCTGCGTCAGTGCTTTCCTGATAAGCCGCGCTCGGCAGGCCTTGCTCCCAAGCCAGCCGGCCCACTGGAGTAATGCCAGTGCCAAAGCCGGCGCCCGGCCGGTCAAATGAAAAATCCGCAGCCATACTGTAACTCGTGCTGGCTCCCGCCAGAGCTGCAAATGCAAATGTTTTGATTATTTTACTTTTCATCATCATGCAAATTCTCTGTAATTACTCGAATTCTTTGGTCATTTTAGCGCCATTGCTGCGCAGCAATTCCAAAGTCTGCTTTTCTTCATCCAGTGATTCCGCCCAATTAATTTCATCAAAATCACAATCAAAAAACAAATCGCTGATAGATGAAAGGATGGTCAAGCCGTCACTGTCTTTGCTGTTCGGATTCACCTTTTCTTCCAGCAGGCGTTTGACTGCAGGCACGCAGGCGGCGCTGGCGGCATCCCATAAGGGGCCATATAACTCTTCTGCGTCCCATAAATGCAAATTCACTTTCGCCTGAATCAAGGCTTCTAAAATATCCAGATGCACAGCCAGGCGTTCCTGCTTTTGCTGCGCTGATAATGGCGCGCCAGCTTCATAAGCTTCACACACCCCTTCCCACCATTTAAACAGGCCATCAGACCACACAGAAATCGCAGGCCCCTTATCAAAATCGATAAAATTCGGATTCAGGCCTTCTGCTAAAAGCGACTGAATCTGCTCAAGATTCTGTTCTTCTAAAGCTTGCACAAAAACTTGCTGCTGTGCTGTTAACATGGGAAAGCTCACTTCAAATGATTAATGACTATTATGCCGAATAAACAGCCCTTTGTTTTGACTTAATGTAAACAAGCTGAATTTTCTTTATAAAATTCTGAGGCATAAAAAAAGCCCCGCAGGGCTTTTTTTTGAATAACGCTTAAGCGTCTTCATCATCGGTATCAGCATCAGCAAATGCCGGCTGAGCCGCACGCGGATTTTCTTTTTTCTCAAACACGTGCTCTAGGCTTCGTTTCAGGCGGTCAATTGCGCCATGAATTGCCGTATCGACATTGTGGCTTTTATGGCTAACAACCACAGGCTTTAAGCCCGCTGGACGCGCTTCAATCATGCATTTAATGTCATCGCTGCCGCCCTTGTCCCCATTTTCGTCGCTTAAATGCACCGAAAAGTGAGTAATGCGTTCACTATGGCGCTGGAATTCCTGATTCAGTTCTGCACGAACGTATTCGATTAAACGCTCATTATTCTGGATGTTTTTATCTGTACGGATTTCTATGTTCATAATATCATCCTCTAACTTTCTGGATTATCTATAAAATTTTGTGCAAAACTTTCTTATCTTGGCACACTCACACTTGCTGTTTTAAACAGCCAGAACATCTTCAATTTCGTTTGGAACGCCGTCCTCCACATTGAATGATGAACACTTTTATAGTCTGCAGAACTGTGTCCTTATACTTTGAATATCGGGCCTAAGTGAAAAATTTGCAAGTGCTATTTTATGTTTTTTTGAAACCCTTATAAAGCATATGGCTTTCCTGCCGCTGCACTGCATTTCTTCCATATTTTACGCTGGCCCGCCTCCAGCAGCATGAAAGATAAAAACTTGATTCATTCGATAAAATTTCAAAAAATAAAGAGTTATCTATATCAAGCATTCAAAATAAAAAAATTAAACTTGAACTTTTTTTACCTCCAATCATTTTTGGCTTTATTTTTGCTAGAGAATCTGTATGCTTTCAGTCCTTCTCGGGGGAGATCTTTTTTAATGAAACTTACACAATTTGTTACTGCATGTGCATTGGCGTCTGCTGCTGCATTGACTCAAGCTTCGCCAGTTGTATGGCAAGACTTCAGCTTGACTGGCCTTTATGGCGACAACTATGAAGTGGGAACTGAAGACCGCACAACAGTAACTGCAGAATATGCGGCTAAACTGAAATATGCAGATGTCTTTTTCTTCGTTGACCAGCAAGTGGACGGCAATGAGGATCATTCTACATATTTAGAATTATCGCCGCGTTTAAGCCTCGGTGAAGTCTCTGGAAAAAAACTTTCTGCTGGCCCAATTAAAGATGTATTAATTGCAACCACTTGGGAACACAATGCCGGATACCGTCAAAACCAAGAATTCAATAACTTCTTATACGGTGTAGGCTTTGACCTTGATATCCCGTATACACAGTACGCCAGCGTAAACTTCTACCGCGCTGACAATGATATTCAGAAAGACGACTATCAAATGACCATCACTTATGGTGTGCCATTTAAGCTCGGTTCTGAAGATTTCCTGGTTGACGGCTTTCTGGACTGGTCAACTGCAGAAAAAGGCGATCACGCAAGTGAATTGAACTGGACGACTCAGTGGAAATGGAATGTGGGCAAGCATATTTCTCCAAAAGCCAGATTATATCTTGGTGTTGAACACTCTGTTTGGAACAACAAATACGGTATTCAGGGCGTAGATCAAAATGATGTCAGCGCTTTAGTGAAATACCATTTCTAATTCCTAAGCGAATTAAAAAGCAAGGCCCAGCGCCTTGCTTTTTTTATGCCTAAGCCCTCTAATAAAAGCTCCTTTTTTCTGCTGTCATCAGCCATGCCTTTTCAAATCCGCACCGCCACAGAACAAGACTTGCCCTGTATTTTGGCAATTTATAATTCCGAAGTCCTGCATGGTTTCGCCACATGGAATGATCAGGCTTACCGCCTCGAAGATTTCCGGCAAAAACTTCTGCTGTTCCAAAAAAATAATGACCCTTTTTTTGTCATTGAAGATCAGGAAAACTTGAAAATTGCAGGCTATGCGGACTATGCCGCTTTCCGCAATTTTTCCGGCTACCGCCACACTGTTGAGCATTCGCTGTATATCTCGCCGGAATATGCGCGCCAAGGCTTAGGCAAATGCCTGCTGCAGCACCTGATTGCCTATGCCAAGCAGCAAGGCAAGCATGTCATGGTGGCTGGCATTGATCATGGCAATGCCGCCTCCATTGCCTTGCATCAGCAATTCGGCTTCCGTCAAACCGGCTATATGCCGCAAGTCGGTGAAAAGTTTGGCGAATGGCGCGATTTGGTGCTGATGCAGCTGGTCTTAGATTAATTTTTCCGGCTTAATCCGCGTTTGAAAGACACTCAACACCGCTAAATTCTGTCTGGCCGCGTCCCTGTAAAAATCCTGAAGCTGCAGATAAATCAGCTTCAGCTCCGCCAGCCGGATTTCCTGCGCCAATTCTTCGGGCGCTGTCTGCACCACATCAAACTGATAGCGCTTTTTAAGCTCATCAACACTGAGCTTTTGCAGCTGCTGCTGGATTTCATCTGTCCGCACTACCGTATTGTAATGCACCGCTTCTGGGTGATCTATCCGCTCTGACAGCGGGTGCTCTGCCTGAATGACGTATTGCAGCGCATTTTGGGCGGCTTGACCTTCAGGATTCAAGGCGCGGTTGACGGCATCCCAAGTATCGCCTAAATAAAGCGACTGCTGGATAAAGGGCGATTCAAGCACAGACTGAGCTGTCTCCGCCTCTAAAATCAAAGTTTCTAAATCATTTGGATGAATTAAAAATAAGCTGGCTTCCATCAATTATATCTTCTTGTCATGATCTTCCATTCAGATTAACGCGAAAAAAGAAAAAATATGCTGAGAAATTGTATATGCAGGCCCTTTAGATTTCCCGCTCGCGCTCTGTTTCATGTAAATAATCCATTCTTTTTTTGACAGCTGACGGATGGCGCACGCGCAATAAGGCTGCGCTCAACTCAAATGAGATACGCGGCATTTCTCTACAAAGGCGACAAAAAAGCCGCAATCAATGCGGCTTTTTTTGTTTACAGAATTTCATCAATTAAACCGTCAATTCGGCTAAATTTCCTTTTTGTTCAAGCCAATGCTTGCGGTCACTGGAGCGTTTTTTGGCCAGCAGCTTATCCAGCAGCCCGGCAGTAAAATGCGCGTCATCCAAATCCAGCTGCACCAGCCTGCGGGTATTTGGATCCATAGTAGTTTCACGAAGCTGGCTGGCATTCATCTCGCCCAAGCCTTTAAACCGGGTAATTTGCGGGCTTTTTGCTTTGCACTGTTTCAGAATGCTGTCCAGCTCTTCATCATCCAGCGCATAATGCACGTCTTTATTGTCATCAATCCGGTACAACGGCGGCATGGCGACAAACAAATGCCCCTCTTCCACCAGGTTTGAAAAGTGCTTGACGAACAGCGCGCAGAGCAGCGTGGCAATATGCAAGCCATCCGAGTCAGCATCAGCCAATATGCAGATTTTGCCATAGCGCAATTCAGACAGATCATCACTGCCTGGATCGACGCCGATCGCAATCGCAATATCATGCACTTCCTGCGACGCCAGCACTTCATCTGACGACACTTCCCAAGTATTCAAGATTTTACCGCGGATCGGCATGATGGCTTGGAAATTCTTGTCACGCGCCTGTTTCGCAGAACCGCCGGCAGAATCGCCTTCAACAATAAACAGTTCCGACTCTTCCAGCGTATGCCCGACACAGTCGGCCAATTTCCCCGGCAAGGCTGGACCCGAGACAATTTTTTTCCGCTCAACCTTTTTGGCTGCTTTTAAGCGCCGGCCAGCTTTGGCAATCGCCATTTCCGCCAGCTGCATGGCAATCTCTGAATTTTGATTCAGCCACAAAGCAAAAGCGTCTTTGGCAATATTTAACACTATGCCGGATGCTTCACGGCTGGATAAGCGTTCTTTGGTCTGGCCAGAAAACTGCGGTTCTTGAAACTTCAGCGACAGAATATAGTTCACGCCATCCCAGACATCTTCTGCAGACAGCTTCATATTGCGCGGCAATAAATTGCGCAGTTCACAAAATTCACGGATCGCATCTGTCACGCCTGAACGCAGGCCGTTGACATGTGTGCCGCCTTGCGCGGTTGGAATCAAATTGACATAGCTTTCCTGAACCTGCTCGCCGCCTTCGGCATTCCAGCAAATGGCAAATTCTGCGCTGGCGCGCTCAGCCGCGCCTGTTGCGACAAAAGCCGGCATCGGCAGAATTTCACGATCCTGCAATTCATCCATCAAATAGTCAACCAGGCCATTTTCAAACTGCCATTCGATTTTTTCGTTATTGATCTCATCGATGTAAATGATTTGCAGGCCAGCGGCCAATACCGCCTTGGCTTTTAAATTGTGCTTTAACGCTTTTAATGCAAATTTTGGCGAATCGAAATATTTAGCTTCCGGCCAAAAATGCACGCGTGTACCCGTAGCGCGTTTGGCGCACTTGCCTTCCAGCACTTCCAGCGGCGCTACCGGTTCACCTTGCGCAAAGGCCATTTTGTGCAGATTGCCCTGACGCTGCACTTCCACTTCTACACGGGTCGACAGCGCATTCACCACGGAAATGCCCACGCCATGCAAACCGCCTGAAAATTGGTAGTTATCCGTACTGAATTTACCGCCGGCATGCAGCTTGGTCATAATAATTTCAATGCCGCTTTGACCATATTCGGGATGGATGTCTACCGGCATGCCGCGCCCGTTATCTTCCACAGACAGCGAACCGTCTTTATACACCGTGACGGTAATTTTGCTGGCATGGCCGGCCAATGCTTCATCCACGGCATTATCAATCACTTCCTGCGCCAAATGGTTTGGACGGGTCGTGTCGGTATACATGCCCGGACGGCGGCGGACCGGATCTAAACCAGATAAAACTTCAAGTGATTGAGCCGTATATTGCGTCACGTTGCAAAATTCCCTGCATGATTGGTTAAAAGATTCATCTCAAGCGCTACAGTATATTCTTTTTAGCAAAAAAGCATATGTATCCGTTTGCCGGCGCTATTTCTTTCGCCATTTATCGGTGTTAAACCGCATTTAAGCGTCAAGTTGCGGCGCGCTAGCCTAAAGCCAAACGTCTTTTTGCTCTTTTCTACGGGATTTCACTGCATTTGAATAGATGCCAGCCATCATATTTTTTTCCGCTCCCCCTCAATGCTTATGGCTGCCGGATTGATTCAGGCTTTTCTTACAGCACTGAGGTGATCAGATAAAAATTGCAAAATCATCGGAATTTTAGCGGCGAAATCATCCATGCCATGGCTGCCCTGCGTTTCACAAATGACCACCGCATTGCTCGCCGGCTGGCTGAAAAAAGACAGTGCATCACGGTAATCTAACACGTCATCGCCCTGCTGCAGCAGCGCTAAAACAGGTGCAGGCTGACTCGCTGTTTTGATTGACATTTTTTCTAAATCATCCAGCTGTTTATGATCCAGCGACCACTGGGCCGTCACGGCATAAGGCAGCGGCTGATGTGAAAACAGTGTTCGAAACAATGCCCACGGCTGCATGGCCGGATTAATCAAGACCGCTGGAATATGATGCTGAGCCGCCAGCTGCAGGGCATAAAATCCGCCTAGGCTGCTGCCGAGCAATGCTGTATTTTCTGGCTCCAGCTGCCCAATCAGCTCTGAAACCTGATGCAATGCCAGCAGCGGCGGCTGATTCAAATCCGGCAAGTGCACATGAATATGGCGTGATTTTTCAAATGATTCATCACAATAACGTTTCAGCATTTGACCTTTAATGGACAAGGCGCTGCTTTGAAAGCCATGCAAATAAATAAGATTCATGCCATATTCCTTGACTCAAACTTGCCCGCATAAGAAGGCGCAGCAATGCGGTGAATGTCTCATTGTATTAAAACTGCGTTATCTATTGGATTGTCAGACAAAATAAACAGAACACTGCTGCAAATCTATGTATTTTAAAATGAATTCGAGATGAATGACAAAATAGCAACAAGAAAAGCCATCCCTGCGTTAAAGCAGATCACTGCCTGCGGGGGATGCAGAGAAATAGGATAGCAACCAATGCCTAGTTTAACGCCGCTGCATGAAACCTATTGTAAATGGGACCGTACCCCGCCCAGCCAAGCAGATGTTTTAGAAGGTCTGGCACAGCTGGTCACTATGCGTTTCAGCGATGTCGTGCATGACCTGATTCGCAACATTCAGCGTGAACTGCTGATCAGCATCTTTGGCATCAGCGAGCAAAAATCCAAGAAATTTCATAAAATTCCATATGTTGAAAAAATATATCAGCTCACCTACGAAACTTTTTTCAATTATGGAAACTATTTGCTGGCGCCGGGGCTGCGCAGCATTATTGAAAAGTTTCCCCGTCTTCATGAAAAACAGCTGACGCCGACACTGCACTTTTTAGTAGGCGCGCTGAATGGCGTTTTAGGCGACTATTTGCTGAAATATCATAATCCGATGGCTTTGCCGATGGTGGTGTATGACCATTACGGCGCTGTGCAGAAAGGTGAATTGACTGGACGCATTACCCTGCTGGTGCATGGCCTCTGCATGAGCCATTTAGACTGGTCAACCCGCAAATACGGCGGCATCGGCGAAAAACTGCTGGCGCAGCGCGATCACAATACCATGCTGTACCTAAACTACAATACGGGGCGGCGCATCTCTGCCAATGGCCGCAGCTTATCCAACACACTGGAAGATTTAGTGCAGCGCAATCCGGGCATTACCAGCATTGATTTGATTGGCCACAGCATGGGCGGACTGGTTTCTCGCAGCGCGCTGTTTTACGGCAAGCAGAATATGTACGGCTGGATTCACCAGGTCGAAAATTTAGTCTGCTTAGGCTCACCGCATCATGGCGCTGTGCTGGAGCGCATCGGTTTTGCCCTGCAGAAGCATTTGCGGCGTATTCCCTTAGGGAAAATTATCGGCCACATTGCCAATATCCGCAGCAACGGCATTTTAGACTTGCGCTACGGCAGCGTGCGGGACGATGACTGGGAACATAACGATGCGCGCATTGGCTTGATGGATGACAACCGCAAGCCCGCGCCGGTTCCATCACACATCAATACCTATCTGGTGGCTGGCACCATTGAGTTTGAGAACCGTAAAAACCGCACGCTGCAAGTGATTGGCGATTATCTGGTCAGTGTCAAAAGCGCCTTGGGCGAGCATCCAAACCCGCGCTATCAGCTGAAAGTGCCCGATGCGCACAAAGCGATTTTTTACGGCTTAAATCATTTTGAAATTCAGCATCATCCACAGGTTGCAGAACAAATTGTGCATTGGTTCTATCCCAATGCTGAGGATATCCACTGCACTGAAATCCATGAGTACATGATGGATTTAAAGCATTTTGAAGGCATCGCCCTGACCTGATCCTGCTGCTGCGGTCAAATAAAAAGCCCTCTATGTGAGGGCTTTTTAGCAGTTGAATATCTGGCTAAAATTGCTTTTTAGACTATTTAATATTTATCTCTCAGGCGCTTTACTGGCGCTGTCTGATATTTGCGCAGCAGCTGCCACAGGCTGATCAGCGCCAGCACGCAGAAGAACGCCAGCGACCACACCGGCAGCGACTGGCCCAGAAAAGTCCAGTCAACTCTGGCGCATTCGCCAGAACCAGTCAGCACTTGCTGAAACACCGATTTTAACGGCAAGGTCTCCAGCCAGTAATCCAAGCCTGGGCCGCAGCTTGGCACTTCATCCGGCGGCAGGCTCTGCAGCCAGACATGGCGGGCAGCCACACCCGCAGACCATAGAATGCTCAATGCGCCTAAAAAGGCATACACGCGCTTCATGCCATTGGAAAAAGGGTTATGCACAAAGGCTATCAGCGAGATTAAGCCGAGCCCGATTAAGCCAATGCGCTGAAAAACACACAGCGGGCATGGATGCAGGCCTTGGCCATGTTCTAAATACAGGGCGAAAGCCATGCCGATGACACTGGCTAAAAACAAAAAACCACTCACGAAGCGATAACTCCATTGCATGGCATATCCTCTTAAGTTTTTATCTGAAATGAGTTAAATATTGTTCAAAACTGATTGATGTATCTTGCTCTAATTCTTGCTGGCGCTGCAGGGACACCTGCGCAGCTTCTGCAAAATAGGCCTGAGTTTCAGCGCTTAGCGGATGCTGTTCATAAGCGCCGGCATGCTGCTGCGCCATATAGCTGCCAAAGCTCCATGTGCCGCCCTGCTTCAATGTGTCTTCAATCATCTTCGCAGAAATCGTTTCATCCACTTCATCCACCCGCGACTGCATCACGGCCAATGCATCACGGTACACATGTGTGTCATAAGCGCTGTCCAGTAAAGCCGATAATGGCTGCATTGCTGTTAAATAGCGGCTGCACCATTCTTCAATGGGGTATGCCTTGCCGTTTTCAGCAATCGATGCATTCGGCGCACGGCCCCGGTTCACGACCTCCGCCTGATTCTGCTCAATGATTTCCTGTTCATCATCCAGCAAGTCCGGGCTGTCCTGCAGCAGGCAATACAGCGCCAGCACTTCTAGAAAACCGGCCGTATTTTCATCAATGCCGACAGGATCATAGGGATTGACATCCACTGCGCGCAGTTCGACGTAGCCCACGCCGCGCTTTTGCAGCGCTTCAGACGGCGTTTCGCCTTCCTGCGGCACCTGCTTAGGGCGCACGAGGCTGTAATATTCATTTTCAATCTGCAGCACATGGTCATTGATTTGAATCGGCTGACCCTGCGCATCATTTAAGCCCAGGCTGCTGAATGGCGCATACGGCGTATACACCGCTTTTTGCAGGCCGTCTAAATAGCCGCTGAGATTGTTGTAGTGAATGCCCAGCTGTTTTTGCGCAGAATTTTGATAGCCAAAACGGCCCATGCGCAGTGCCGTCGCATAGGGCAAATAAAGCGTGCCTTTCAGCAAGGGCAACAGATGATGCTCACGCCCTGTCATAAAGCATTTGCATACGGATGGGCTGGCGCCCACCACAAACATGACCAGCGGCGTCAGGCGGATAAAGTTGCGGATCAGGCCAAAATAGCGGTGGCTGCGGTAGTCTTGCAGGCTCAGCGCTTTCAGCTGCTCATCCGTTTCCGCATGCTGCAGCGCTTCAAAAAAATGATCGGGAAAAGATAAATTGTAATGCACGCCGGAAATGGTCTGCATGCGGCGCCCATAGCGCACCCCTAGGCCATGGCGGTATAAGGTTTTAAAGCGGCCTACATTGGATGTGCCATATTGCGCAAGGCGGATGTTTTCTTCCTGATCATCCAGCATGCACGGCATAGACAGCGGCCAGAGTTTTTCATCATTTTCCAGCTGGCGGTGCACCACGGCATGAATATCTTTTAAATAGTCCAATGCCTTGCCAATACTGTCTTTAGGCGGTGTAATAAATTCCATTAACGCTTCAGAGTAGTCCGTCGTAATATGCGGATGCGTCAGTGCAGAGCCCAGCGCTTTCGGATGATCGGCCTGAGACAGAAAACCGCTGCTTTGCATGCGCAGGCTTTCGCGCTCTATGCCGCGCAACATGCCGCTTATATGCGTAGAATCCACCCAAGCCGGTAAAATATCTTGAGAGGTCGATTCGGGCTGACTCATTGCAATCTCGCTTAATGGAAGAACTACTAAAATAAAATCATTTATTTATGCAGTATAACGTGATTTATCTGCAGCACATTATACCCCGCATATTTTTCAGGCAATCTGCGGTTTTATTTTTGCAATTTTTTATCACAAAGTTGCACTATATGACATTTAAAATTTGTGATCTTATTGAAGAATAAATGCTAATAACCCGTAAAATATATGAATTATCAAGATATTTTAGACTTTTGGTTTGCGCCGGAAAACCAGCCCAGCTGGTTTGCAAAGAATGATGCGTTTGATCAAGCCATTGAAAAGCGCTTTAAAACTGTACTGCAGAGCGCGTCCCGCTCAGAACTGTGGAACTGGCGCAGCAGCGCGGAAGGCCGCTTGGCTGAAATCATTGTGCTGGATCAGTTTTCCCGCAATTTATTCCGCAACTCTCCATTGGCTTTTACCCATGACGCGCTGGCGCTGGCCTTAGCGCAGGAAGCCATCAGTCAGGGCCTTGATCAGCAGCTGCGGCCAGAACAGCGTTCATTTTTATATATGCCGTTCATGCACAGTGAATCCCCCCTGATCCATCAATATGCGTTAAAATTGTTTGAAGATCTCGGCAATCCGATTAATCTGGATTTTGAAAAAAAACATAAAATGATTATTGACCGTTTTGGGCGCTATCCGCACCGCAATCCAGTATTGGGGCGAACGTCCACAGCAGAAGAAGCAGAATTTTTAACCCAGCCCAACTCCAGTTTTTAAATGAACGGTTCGGCCTCTTCCCCCCTTCAACCGCCACACTTAGGAGGTTAAAGCATGAAAAAATTATTCATTGCAGCTACTATTGGCGCCAGCTTAACCTTGGCCGGCTGCGCAACCACGCCCTCTAAACCCTTAACTTTTGATCAGCTGGGGCAATTCAGCAGCACCCCGCTGAATGCGCAGACCTTCCGCATCAGCTTTAAAGCCAGCCCGAATATGAGCTATGGCACGGCAGAAGAAATTACCTTGGTGAAATCAGCGCAGGTCACGGTGCAAAAAGGCTTTCAGTTTTTTAAAGTGCTGGATGATCCAAGCAACCGCACACAGCAGCCGCCGAGGCAGGCTGTCGTTTATCCATCGCCACCACCTTATCCATATGGCTATTACCGCCGTTATCCAGGCTTTTGGCCCGATCCATTCTATGACATGCCGCGGGTGGTCACCTTAGACCCGACGCAAGTGGCCTATACCATTGAATGCTTTAAAAACGAAAAGTCAGCGCCCAAAGATGCTTTTGATGCGCGCCTGATTCTGCAGTCTTTAGGCCCGAAGTACGGCCTCAGCAGCACGGGCGAAGTCCTGCCGGCTCCTGAACCGGCTCAATCAAAATAGGAGCGCAGAACGCACCATGCCTATGGATCAAGACCAGAACGCCGTATCCCCGAACCTGCAGCGCAGCAAGCGCTTTGCCACGATTGCTCTCATGACGGCAGTACTGGCCTGGCTTGCGCTGATGGTGGCTGCTAAACTGCTGCCAGAGCATGTCTGGCTGATTCATATTTTAATGCTGTCCGCCGAAGCAGGCGTCGTCGGGGGACTGGCAGACTGGTATGCCATTACGGTGCTGTTCCGCAACCCGTTCGGGAAAATGCCGATCCCGAAATTTCTGCGTGACCACACCGAAATCATCCCGCGCAACAAAGCCCGCATTGCAGAATCCATGGGCCGTTTTGTGCAGGAAAACTTTCTGTCGCCGCAGGTAGTGGAACGCAGCCTGCAGGATATTGATTTATCGCTGGCGGCCGGCAAATGGCTGGCCAATCCGCACAACAACAAGCAGGTGACTGATGTCATCCAGCAGACAGTTCCGAAAATTTTTGAATTCGTCGGACAGGAGCAAATCGGGCGCTTTATTCAAAGCAACAGCGTGCAATGGGTTAAAAATACGCAGGTAAACCATTTGGCCAGCGAAATGCTGCGCGCTGTGCTGGAAAATGATTTTCATCAGGATGTGCTGCAGCGCGGACTGGATTTGGCGCATGAATGGATGACGCATCATCCTGAACAGGCGGGCGATCTGACCCGCCAGCTGTTTAAAGAGCTTGGGGTCTGGAAGCTGGCCAAAGGCGCCAGCTGGATTGGCATTGATGTGCAGCAGCGCACCATTGACTCGTTAATTGAACGGGTCGAATCCATGCTGGCGGACCCGGAACATCCGTGGCGCAGAAAAATCGAAGAGGCCGGACAGAAACTGATGCTGGAGCTGGCGGATCATCGCAGCCCAGCCAGCATGCGGCTGAACCAGACCAAAGATGCCCTGCTGGACAGCCCGCAGGTGCTGAATTTTATCAGCGGCGCCGTGGTGATTTTATGCGACGCCATCAAAGCCGATTTGCAGAAAGCGGATTCCGGCGTTGCGCAAAACCTGCGCGTGGCCATTCAGCAGGTGGGCGAAAATATGATTTCCAATATTGCCGTGCGCCAGCTGCTGAATGACAAACTCAGCGATGTCGCCATCAGCCTGTCCGGTCAGTACAGTGAAAAAGTCATCCGCTTTATCAGCCAGCGCATTCATGAATGGGATTCCAGTGAAATGATCGGCAAAATTGAAAATGAAGTCGGCGGAGACCTACACATGATCCGGGTCAATGGCGTGGTGGTTGGCGCCTTTATTGGCCTGATTCTCGGAATTATCCGCGCGATTGTGGAAGTCGCGCTGTAACGTGCTGTCCTTGATTAAAATAGTTATCAGGCTTGCGTGATGAATCCATGAAATTTGTACTTTCGCCTGAAAATCGCTAAGCTGGCCGCCGCGTTTCAGCATTCTCAGAATTCTCGGCTAAAATAACATTCTGATTCAATAAAATTATTCCCTGAGATACGGGGACAACAACAATAAGATTGAACTATGCCCAACAAATTTCATGTCTTTGCGCTTTCTGCCGTGTTGACTTTTCCGGCATTGACAGGCTGTCAGCGCATTTCTCAGCACAGCGCGGCATGGCCGGATCAGGTTCTAGCGCTTCTCGGCAAAGAAAAAAAACCAGAGCTTCATGTGGAAGGCACCGCTGAAGTCAGCAAAGCCGCTCAGCTGCGGCTGGAAAAACTGCTGAATCATCTGCCGACGAATCAGTGGGTCTATCTTGAAAATGCGCAGCAAGGCACGGCGGATCTGCAAAATAAATCAGATCAGAACGTGATTTTATCATTGCGCCTGAATTGCAAAATCACCAACCAGCGCCCCTCTTTCAGCCTGAGCGGCGCAGATGGCAAGGCGCTGCTTAACGCCTATGACGACAGTGCGGGCACCGTTCAATTTTTACTGGACAACAAAAACTTTGGCAATCCTTTTGATCAGCACCATGCCAAAAAGCTGGAAAACTTTAAGAGAGCGCTGATGCCGGCCAAAAACATTAAAATTTTTAATGCATCCAAACTCTATGCCTTCCAAAACAATCAAGCGGAATTATTGCAAAAGCCCGTCAGCTGCCGTGAGCCCTAAAGCATTCCGCCCAGCGCTTAGTGCGGCGGACGCATATCCACCAGCAAACTGGCAAATTTACGTACAAACGGCAGCAAGGTGACGACAATTGGAAAGGCAATCGCCCATGAAATCATCCAGTTGTGCAGCCAAAGGGCAATAAAGCCGTCAAACCAGCCCAAGTTGCGCAGCATATTCACAAAAGAGATGATGCCGCTCATCAGGCAGGACAAAATAAACGGCACAACAATGGCTGCCCAGCGTGCAGAAAGTTTGGGAATCTTCCCTATAATTTTAGGGCTTTCAGGAGGGTGCTGTTGAGTCATATCGGTCTGGCCTGAAGCGCGGATTGATTGCATATTCATATATATCGCCCTCATTCGATATAAGCAACCAGATATTTTTATCGAATATTATTTATTCGCAGCAAATGGGTTCACCTAAAGAGTCTGAAATTTGCTATATTTGCTGTTTTTCTGCGACATTTATTTTTCGACTGATTATGAATACGGCAATCCAAGCAGCGCTCGACCATGCAGTGCAATCCCTTCAAGCTGAAGGTGTACTCCCATCTGACTGGAAAAATACCAGCACATTGACGCGTACCAAAGACCGAAGCCACGGTGACTTTGCCTCAAATATTGCCATGATCGGGTCCAAAGCTGCCGGTATGAAGCCGCGTGATTTGGCGGAAAAAACTCTGGCCAGCCTGCCGGAAGTTGCAGACATCAGCAAAGCAGAGATCGCGGGCCCCGGCTTTATCAACTTTTTCTTAAACGCTAATCAGCGCTTTGCAGTGCTGGAACAGATTCAGGCGCAAAAAGATCAGTTTGGCCGCACCCAAGCCAATGCGGGCAAACGCATTCAAGTTGAATTCGTTTCCGCCAACCCGACGTCCAGCCTGCATGTAGGCCATGGCCGCGGCGCAGCTTACGGCATGACCGTTGCTAACCTTTTGGAAGCAACAGGCGCAAAAGTTGACCGTGAATATTATGTCAACGACGCTGGCCGTCAAATGGACATTTTAGCCACATCAACTTACCTGCGTTACCTCGAATTAACCGGCCAAGAATTGGTCTTCCCGAAAAATGCCTACCAAGGCGACTATGTAAAAGAAATCGCGCAAAGCATTATTGATCAAGACGGCGACGCATACGTGCGTCCAGTGGCGGATATCTACAAAGATGTGCCCGAAGATATTCAGTACGCTGCAGAATTAGATGCCGACGGCAATAAAGTGGTGCTGTCAGGCGACAAAGAAAAGCACATTGACGGTTTGATCCATAATGCGCAAAACCATTTAGGCGCAGGCTACCGCGTCTTCCACCAGGCGGCATTAAAAGCGATTTTAGACGACATTAAAGATGACCTCGGCGAATTTGGCGTAACTTTCAATCAATGGTTCAGTGAAGCATCGCTGACTGAAAAAATTGAAGAAGCGCTGCAAACACTGGATCAGCGCGGCTTCTTATATGAAAAAGACGGCAACATCTGGTTCAAATCGACTGAGTTTGGCGATGAAAAAGACCGCGTCGTCAAGCGCCGCAACGGTCAAACCACTTATTTCGCTTCTGACATTGCCTACCACCTGAATAAATTGCAGCGCGGCTATACCGACATCGTAGACATTTGGGGTTCTGACCACCATGGCTATATTGCCCGTGTTAAAGCCGCCATTGATGCAATGGGCTATGACTCGAAAAAACTGACTGTCCTGTTAGTGCAGTTTGTCAGCTTATGGCGCGGCGGCGAAATGGTGCAAATGTCATCGCGTTCAGGCCAGTTCGTCACTTTGCGCGACCTTCGTAAAGAAGTGGGCAACGATGCAGCGCGTTTCTACTATGTCATGCGCAAATCTGAACAGCACATTGATTTTGACTTAGACCTTGCTGTGTCACAAAGCAAGGATAATGCGGTGTATTACATTCAATATGCACATGCGCGTGTGAACCGCATGGTGGATATTCGCGCGCCTGAAAAAAATATTCCATTTGACCGCAGCCAGTTAGCAAACTATGACGCATCACTTTTGGTTTCAGACACTGAAACTGAAATTTTGGCAAAACTGGCCGCGTATCCTGAAATTGTTACACGCGCAGCCAATAACTATGAGCCGCATCAAATTGGCAACTACTTGAAAGAACTGGCCGCGTCTTTCCATGGCTGGTATGCTCAAGAAGATGTCAAAATTTTAGATGAACAAAACGTTGCCTTATCTCAAGCGCGCTTATTGCTGTCTGTAAACGTACAGCAAGTCATCCGCAATGGCTTAGAGCTGTTAGGCGTATCTGCACCGGAAGCGATGTAGGGCGCCGCTCCCGATGAATACTTTCGCGGTATTCATCGGGCAGTGCAGAGCCATACAGCGATAGAGCTGAAAACCATGCCTCTTGAGGCATATTTATTAAAATAATGAGGTTCCCACGTGTTTGGAAAAACGCAGCGCGGTGTATCTGAGCGGCCAAATAAGCCGAAAAAGCCTTTAATTCCAGCGTGGCTGGGAACATTGGCGATTATTTTGATCATCCTAAGTTTTGTAGTGGCGTTGATGCTCTGGAAACCGTGGGAACCTGTGAAGCCGAAAAATCAGATTACGTCTGAACACGCGCCGGAAGAAACCAATAAAGACTACCGTTTTTATGACCTTCTGCCGCAGCAGCAAGTCACGCCAATTCCTGAAGAGGCCATCCCTGAAACTAAAAATCAAGGGACCGTCGTCATTGTGGAAGCGCCTAAGGAAAGCCCTGCTGCAAGCGCAGCAGAGCCTAGCCTGCAAGCCAGCGCTCCTGCACAGGCGCCCAATTATATTCTGCAAGTGCGCAGCTATGATGACCCGGATCAGGCCGATGCGCGCCGCGCAGAAATTATTCTGAACGGCTTATCGGCAGATGTGGTGCAAACCACTGAAAACGGAAAGGTTTGGTACCGTGTGGTCTCTGGCCCTTATGATTCGCAAGAAGCTGCTGTGATTGCACAGCAAACCCTGCAGCATAGCGGCATTGATTCGATTGTCGTGAAACGCTGAGCGGATTCAATCAAAAAGCGCCTTGAAAGGCGCTTTTTTTGCTTTTACTTCCCTCTTCATGAAAGCGGGAATGAGGGGGGATTTATATATACAGCATAATCCTCCCCTAGCCCCTCCTTTATCAAAGGGTGGGGAACTTTATGAAAGCGCATGCCCCATGGCTTTGCCCATCACTACCGGAGAATTGGCTTTCAATTCAGCATCCCACTGCATTTTATTTTCTTCAAATAACACCACAGCAGTGGAGCCCAAATAGAATCGGCCCAATTCCGCGCCTTTTTCCAAGAACAAATTGTGCTGATTCAATTCTAAACGGCCTGTCGGCTTCACTTTGCCAGTGGCCACTGTTTCAATGCCGGCCACAATCATTGCACCCACTAAAACCACCGCCATACGGCCCAGTTCGGTATCAAACAGGCAGACCATGCGTTCATTGCGCGCAAATAAGCCTGGAATGTTTTCCGCAGTGGTCTGGTTTACAGAAAACAGCTCCCCCGGCACATACAAGGTTTCAGTCAATGTGCCGGCAAACGGCATATGCACACGGTGATAATCTTTCGGAGACAGGTAGACCGTCGCGAATTGGCCATTTTTAAACGGCTCTGCCAGCTGCGGATCGGCAATCAACTTTTCTACCGAAAAGTATTGCCCTTTAGCCTGAAAAATATCGCCTTCTTCAATTTTACCCAGCTGGGAAATCGCGCCGTCTGCGGGAGACACGATGCTGGATGCATCGGCATCAATTTCACGCACGCCGTCTTTCAGCGAACGGGTAAAAAACTCATTGAAGGATTTGAATTTTAAAGCGTTGCTTTGTTCCGCAATCGACATATCAATGCCATATTGCGCTTTAAATGCAGTAATCACCGCATTTTTCAGTACCGGGTTTTCACTGGCAGCGACTTTGCCAATCACGCGGGACAGCTTGTGCTGCGGCACAACACGCTGCGCTTGAATGAAAATTTGTTTTTTTAATCGTGATGTGATGCTCAAGACGGCAACTCTCCAGTAATGACAGGGCTATCTAAACGATTGCCCCATTCGCTCCACGCACCATCATAAGCTTGAATATTCCAGCCCAGCAGGCGCCCTAAAATATAGGCAAGCCCTGAGCGGTGGTGTGACTGACAGTAAACCACCACGGGTTCATTTATATTGAATCCCAGCTGTTCTAAGCGCTGCTGCGTGCGTTCCAAGGGATGCAATTTTAAATGATTTTCCCGGTTTAGGGCAGTACTCCATTCAAAATGACGCGCCCCCGGAACGTGACCGCCGCGTCGCGCAGCCAAACGCAAGCCGGTATATTCATCTTCTGTGCGGCAATCCCAGACTTGCACCGCATTTTGGCTGACCTTTTCCAGAAGCTGATCATAGCTTGTATGATACTGATTCTTATATTTTAAGTTAACAGAAACCAGATTTTCTACAGGCGGCGCCGTTCCAGCATCAGAAGAAGTCGGCAGGCCTGCGCCCAGCCATGCATGAATGCCGCCATTCAGTAAACTGGTATTTTCAAAGCCTAAGCAATGCAAATTCCAAATCAGGCGCCCTGCCCATGCACCGCCTTCGTCGTCATAGGCCACGACATGATGATCTGGGCTGATGTTTAAATGGCGGATCAGCGCCTCCAAGCCCGCCTGATCCGGCAATAGGCCTGTCGCCTGCTCTTCCTGGCGCACCAGCAGACTGGGCTTGACATGAACGGCCTGCGGGATATGCAGCTGTTCATATACCGAACGGCGGCACAAATCGATGATCCTTAATTTTTCATGGCCCAAATAGGGCGCCAGCTCTTCTGCTTCAATGAGCAATCCTAAATTTAATACAGCATCAGCCATCGCGATTCGACTATTCATCCATCTACTGAGCTTCGATCTTAGCATAACTGCATTTCACTATTATTCTGAATTTTTGCATTCCTTTTGCAAAATTTCAGATATAAAAAAAGCCGAACCGCAGTTCAGCTTTTGCGGAAATTGCAGCGCTTAAGCCTGCTCTTCCTGAATATCAAAGACCTGGCGCAAATACGCCAGAAAGGTATCGTTATCGGTCATGGTTTTGCCTGGACTGTCCGAGATTTTAGCGACAGACTGGCCATTGCATTCCACCAGCTTCAATACGATATTCAGCGGGGTTTGCCCCATGTCATTGGTCAAATTGGTGCCGATGCCAAAGCTGACCTGAAAACGGCCTTTGAAATAGTGATGCAGATCCCAGGCTTTTTCCAGATTCAAGCCGTCACTGAACGTCAGCATTTTGGTTTTGCTATCAATTTTTAATTTTTTATAATGCGCATAGGCTTTATCGCCCCATTCATAGGGATCGCCGCTGTCATGGCGCAGGCCGTCAAACAGTTTGGCAAAATACAGGTCAAAATCGCGCAGGAACGCATCCATGCCGACCACATCCGTCAATGCAATGCCCAGATCGCCCCGGTATTCCTGCACCCAAGTTTCCAGCGCCGATTTTTGAAAATTGCGCAGCCGCACATCCAGCGCCTGGAAGGCTTGTAAAAATTCATGCGCCATGGTGCCGATCGGCGTAATGTTCAAATCTTTCGCAATCAAAACATTGCTGGTGCCGCGGAAAATATACGGCGAGGCTTGGTTAAATTCTTCAATCACATGCTTTTGCCACTCAAAACTATAGCGGCGGCGTGTTCCAAAATCAGACACTAAAAATGGCGGATCATTGGGGTTTTGTGCCGCTTCATATTGTTTCAGCAGCTCAATCTTGGCGGCAAGGCGGCGCTCGCCTTCAGCCAATACGCCCTCTGTACGGATGCGGCGGAAATACAGTTCATTGACGATCGCCAAAACAAAAATTTCAAACATCATGGCCTGCACCATTGGGCCTTCCACCCAGATGTCCAAACGCCCTTCGCTGTCTATGCCGGCTTTAATAAAGCGGCGCTTCAGCTGGAACAGTTCCAGATAATCGACAAAGTCGCTTTTAATAAAGCGCAGGCTGCGCAAATACAGCAGTTCATCTTCTTTAAATTTTAATTGGCACAGATGGTCCAGCTGTTCATTCAAATCATCCAGAATATCCGCCAGCGGATAAACGGTGTCTTCAAGGTTGCGGCAACGGAAATGATAAACACTGTGGGTTTGCGGAAATTTATGCAGCACCACCTGAAGCATGGTGAATTTGTACAAGTCAGTGTCTAGCAAGGATTGAATGATTGGAGCCATATCTCTGGAAATTTCGCTGTGCTTTTTGCATTAAAGCATACTTTGCCCGGCGATATTGCAAGTTTTACGTACAGCTAATTGAATTCTAGACCAAAGTTTCAGCGCGCCTGCAAGATCATTTCATGCCTTTCGCTGAATCTTTTTCCAGGGACGCAATAATTTGCCACAGCTGTTTTTCCTGTCCAATTACCTGCGCGAATTCAGCTGCGGTTTTCTGCCCGCTCTTTTGCGCATTGGCGTCACAGTCGACTTTGCGCAGCTGCTTGGCAATGGAAAATTCCATCTTGAATAAAGCGCCCATCA
Organism: Acinetobacter entericus; assembly: GCF_026168575.1. Lineage (NCBI taxonomy): Bacteria > Pseudomonadati > Pseudomonadota > Gammaproteobacteria > Moraxellales > Moraxellaceae > Acinetobacter > Acinetobacter entericus. The sequence continues at coordinate 55,133 of NZ_JAPEQW010000004.1, read as the reverse complement.
GTGCGGTATTGCCTTTGCTGTCTCGGGCGCAGCGGTCTGCGCCATGCGCCAATAGCGAGGTGACAGTACTCTGATGGCCATAATACGTCGCCATCATTAAGGGCGTGAACCCAGCAGCATTGCGCACATCAACAGGGAAACCATGCTTAAGGAACTCATTGATAACCTCTTGATTGCCTGTTTTGGCCGCGGCAAAGAAGATGTCAATCAATTCCTGTTGTGAGGTCATCTGATCGCTTGCAGCAGGTTTAGCGGGGGAGATATCTTCCGCGATTGCCACGTTTGCGAATGCGGAGCCAAACGCGAGAAGACTGGCTAAAGTCAAATGCTGCACAGCTTTCATGATGAACTCCAACAGAAATCAAATCTTAATTAAAAACTAGGCTCAAATGCAGTCAATCATATTGAGCGCCTGTAAAACTCCCCCTAGGGTGCAGGAAAGGTTTGGAGTTCTACAGGACTTTTCGGAGGTGATTGCGAGACCCTAGTCACCAATTCAAAGGCCGATCAGAATCAGTCTTGAAGTTTTGCCGCTTTGGCTTTAACCATGGCCATGTCGCCCTTCACCGCTTTAGTCATGCGCATGCCGTAGTCTGCGTCTGCTTTATAGAAATAAGACAGCATGATGTGCTTGGTTTCAGAATCTTTCACATTGCCCAGATCTGCAGCCAGGTTCATGATTAAATCGTCTTTTTCTTTGGCCGCGTATGAACGGTAAAGCTCGCCCGCTTGCTTGAAGTTTTGCTCTTTCGTGCCGATTTGCTGCACTGTGCCAGTCAATGGTGTTTGCACTGCACGCGCTTTCTCAGTTGCTGCTTTAGGCTCTTTATGGCTTGGCTCATAGTTCACATCAGAATCACGCATGCCAGTGTTCATATAGCCGTCCTGGTTGTTGTTGCTGACTGCAACTACTGGACGGTTTACAGGAATTTGCTGGTGGTTTGCGCCCAGACGGTACATTTGCGTATCTGAGTAAGAGAAGATGCGGCCTTGCAGCAATCGGTCCTCAGACGGTTCAATACCAGGAACCAAGTTGCCTGGCGCAAACGCAGACTGCTCGGTTTCTTGGAAAAAGTTCTTCGGCATGCGGTTCAGCGTCAAAGTACCGGCTTTCGTTTCAGGAACGATGTCAGTTGGCCAAATTTTGGTTGGATCCAGCGGATCAAAATCAAATTTCACGAAATCTTCCGGATCTAAAATCTGAACATACAGATCCCATTTCGGGAAGTTGCCTTTGTTGATATTGGCATACAGATCATTGGTTAAATGATTGAAATCTTTAGCTTGCTGCTCAGCAGCTTCTTTGACGTTCAGACCCTTCACGCCTTGCTGAGAACGGAAGTTGAATTTAACGTATTTGAATTCGCCTTTGCCGTTATACAGCTTGTAAGCATGCACGCCAAAGCCGTCTTGTTCGCGGTAGCTGGTTGGCACGCCTTGCTTGCCATACACATAAGTCAGCATATTGGTGGCCCATGGCTGGCTCGACAGGAAGTCAAATACGCGGTTTGCGTCTTGAACGTTGTTGATTGGGCTTGGCTTCATGGCATGGATGAAGTCAGGGAATTTGATCGCATCACGGATGAAGAAGACTGGCGTTTGGTTGCCCACTAAGTCCCAGTTGCCTTCTTGTGTATAGAACTTGATGGCAAAACCGTGCGGGTCACGTAAAGTCTCTGGTGAGCCCTTACCGTGAATTACAGTCGAGAAACGTAAGAATACTGGCGTTTTAGTGCCCGCTTTGAACAATGATGCCAGAGTAATGTCAGACAAATCTTTCGTCGCAACAAATTCACCATAAGCGCCTGTACCGCGCGCATGCACCACACGCTCAGGAATGCGTTCACGGCCAAAGCGCTGCAGCTTTTGCACCAATTGCACATTTTGAAGCATTGTGCCGCCCTGCGGGCCAGCAGTAATTGAATTTTGATTATCGCCTACCGGAGCGCCATTATCTTTGGTTAATGGCGCAGCTTGAGCCGCTGCTGTTGCTGATGTGAACATCGCAACCAATAAAGAACGCTTAAACATCGTCTTAATCTCTCTGTTAAATACCTTTCCTGCAGCGCAAAGATACTGATATTCAAAAAATAGATAAAACAGATTATTTTTATGAATTTAATCGTATTTTCAAATTGTTTAAAATTTTATCAGATAAAATCAGCAGTTTATCAAAGAATAAAAACCGCCCTCTTTCCTTAGCCTTGACTCTTTTTTGCTACAATGCCTGCGTTTTCCATCATCATTTGAGTCCAATATGCGTGCATTGCTTCAGCGTGTTCTAGAAGCCAAAGTGGTTGTAGACGGTGCGACTGCAGGAGAAATCCAACACGGAATTTTAGTTTTTCTAGGCATCGGAAAAGGCGATACTTTAGAAAAGGGCCAAAAGCTGATTGATAAGATTTTAAAATACCGCTTTTTTGATGATGAACAAGGCAAAATGGGCTGGAATGTCAGTCAAGCCGGCGGCGGACTGCTGTTGGTCTCGCAATTCACCCTGATGGCGCAAACCCAAAAAGGCCTGCGCCCTGATTTTGGCCCAGCCATGCCGCCCAGCGAAGCCAAAGCGCTGTACGAACAGTTGGTCGGCTATGCAAAAAGCCAATTTGAAAATGTGCAAACCGGTATTTTCGGCGCAGACATGAAAGTACATTTGGTCAATGACGGCCCCGTGACCTTCAATTTAGAAGTTGAATAAGCGCTAGACACAAAAAAGCCCTCCAGATGAGGGCTTTTTTTAATCCTTCTCTAACCCCTTCTTTAAAAAAGAAGGGGGTTAGGGAAGTAAAACTTACTTGCCGGTTTTTTCTTTAATAAAACGGCGGGCAATTTTAATTTTTTCTTTCACCGGTTTCGGCAATTTAGGCGGGATCAGTTTCGCCACTTTGTTAAACCACACCAATAAGCCAAAGTCGCCTTCCATTTTAATGCTGCCGTTTTGCATGCCTGTCATGAATGCCGTTGGGTCACCTTTCATTAAGGTTTTAACGCCTTGCTCGCTGTCCGCAAACTGCAAGATAAAATCGGCTTTTTCAGCATCGCCTGATACTGTGTCAATTTGTCCATTATTTACAATAATCTGGCGCGCAACACCTAAGTCTGTGCCAATCTGGATACGGAACTGGCGCTCATGAACCAATTCAATAAATTTAGGGCTGGTGCGCGCAAGCTGCTTCATGCGCAGCGCTAAACCAGCAACCAGCAAATCCAGCGGATCCGTGCTGACATCAACCAGCGGCAGCTTTACGACAGGGATTGACGATAGTTTCATGACTTTGAGCCTATTGTAATTGTTGGAAAATTGACTGCCTCATCCTACCATAACTTCTAATTTCAGGCGTATGGCTTTGTACAATAATTATCGAGGCGCAATAGATAAAAAATGCGCCCCAAGGCGCATTTCTTAACAAACTGTTTTTAGGACTTAACGGCTAGAGCACCGCTGCTCATCTTCATACACAGGGGTATGCTCTATATAGCGGCGGTTGGCTACAGCGCGCTCTGCACGGCGGTCTTCGCGCAGTAAAACTAAACTAAACACCACCATCGCAGAAGCCATTGCGGTCAGATAGCTGTAGGCTATTGGCAATTCAAACACCGTTTGCGTGCCAAAACGAATGACTTCAATCAGTCCCCAAACCAGCATCCCAGCCAGCATAAAACTTAACCAGCGACGATAAGGCGAGAAGAAAACAGCAATCAACGCAGTGGCAATTAAACCCATGCCAATGATGGTTGCTAAATTCGCTGTTACCATAAAAACCTCCGTCATACGGCAGAACCTGCATGCATTTGCTTTGCCCTTCTGCCGAAAAATACCGTTAAATGAATCAATGGAATATTGTCGATCTCAATCTCTATGCATGCATTATGAGGAGTTTTTTGCATAAAAAAAGTCTTGTATTTTGAGTAAGCGACATAGCTTGTCGTAATATTATTTTGTCATTACATTTTTCCGTTTTCCGCTTTTTCTGGAACAATGATTCCATCCCGCTTGGCGTGTCATTACAAAATAAACACGGCTTTTATGCATTAAAAAATTATTTTTTCAGATGAGCTTAACCGTTGTTTTTCTCAGCTATTTTCAATTACCGCTGGTCGGCTTTCACTGCAAATGGACAAAAAAAATGCGGCGCCAGCGCCGCATTTTCATCACCCTGTCATTTTCTATGCACGGTTTAAATCTTTATCGTGTACACCCAATAAGTACAGCACACCATCTAATCCCACACTGGAAATCGCCTGATTGGCATTCTGGCGTACCAGCGGCTTCGCACGGAAAGCCACGCCCAAGCCTGCAATCGACAGCATCGGCAGGTCATTCGCGCCATCACCCACAGCAATCGCCTGCTCTACAGAAATGCCCATTTCTTTGGCAATATTGGTCAGCAGCAGGGCTTTGCGCGCGCCATCCACAATATGGCCTTTCACCTCGCCAGTGACAACGCCATCCTGCACATCCAAAACATTGGCATGCACTTCATCCAGCCCTAATTTTTCCTGCAGATACTCAGCGAAATACTGGAAACCGCCAGATAAAATAGCGGTACGGTAGCCCAATGCTTTCAGGGTTGAAATCAGGCGTTCGGCACCCTCTGTAATGGTCAGGCGTTCGGCGATTTTCGGCAGCACAGACGCATCCATGCCTTTCAGCAGCGCAACGCGCGCGCGGAAACTTTGCTGAAAATCCAGCTCGCCCTGCATCGCGCGTTCTGTAATTTCCGCCACTTGCGCCCCGACACCCGCCTCTATCGCCAGCTCGTCAATCACTTCCTGCTCAATCAGGGTCGAATCCATATCAAAGCAGACCAAACGGCGGTTGCGGCGGTAAGCATTGTCTTCCTGCACCGCAACATCAACACTCAACTCTGCAGACAGGCGCAGGCAAGCTGCGCGCATCGCCGCGGCATCCAGCATTTGCCCTTTCAGGCCAAATTGAACGCAGGCGCGTTTCGGGCCATTCTGCTGTCCATTCAGCTCGGGACGGTCGGATAAACGGGTCACGGTTTCAATATTGAAGCCTTGATTAGAGACGATTTTTGTAACCGCCTGTAAGTGCGAAGCCGTCAGTTCTGGCGCCAAAGCCGTCACGATATAGCGTGTACGCCCTCCCTCACTCACCCATTGGTCATATTCTGCTGCAGAGATCGGTTTAAAGCGCACAGTTAAGCCGATATCATGTGCTAGAATCAGTATTTCCTTCATGGCTAATGCTGTCGCAGTTTGATCATCAGACGATACAACAATACCTAAAGTCAGCTGGTTATGGATGACGGCTTGGCCAACATCTAGAATTTGTAAGGAATGAACGGAAAGAACCTGCATTAATCGTGTGAATTGATTAGGCTGGTCAGGTCCTAAAAATGAAATAAGAATGATTTCTCGCATGAAGTGACTCGGGTCTGAGCTGCAACTATTGTGAGAATCATAATCGAAAATGAACTGAATTGCCTTGGAAGTTTACGTTGAATGCGCCTAGACAAGGGCTATTTGCTAGCCTACTGATTATAAGTTTTGCTTTTCATACCTTTTTACTGGTACTGGCAACAACTCACCAGCTGAATGAAAACCGCGCCAGTCAGGGCCAGCTCATGACCAGCCAGCTGGTCACGGACAGCATTTCTGAAATGGAGCCCGCGAATACCGTCTCTCTGGCGCTGCTGGCAGACCGCTATGCCACCAACCCGAGCGTGGCTTCTATCCGTATTTTAAATGCGGATAATCAAGTGCTGGCAACCGGCGGTTTAACCAAAACCCGCGCTGGCGAGGTCTTTGTCCGCGATGCGCTGCAAAATGAAAAGAAAGTCGGCACTGTGGAAATCACCTTAATTAAACCCAGCATTGGCGAAATTCTGCGGACACAGTGGCTGGCGATTCTGGCATCGCTGTTTGTTCACGGCTTGCTTTGGCTGGCTTACCGCGCGATTGCCCGTCCAAGCCGAAGCGAATATTTGGCGCGCATCAACAATGAATCCCGCCTGAAGCATGAAATTCAAACGCTGACCCAAGCGCTGGAGCAGGAAAAGCATAACGCGGCTGTCGCGATTGCGCAGGCGCAGCAGAATGCGCAGCACAAAGCCAAGATCAAAGAAAGCAAGCCTGCAGTGGTCGACAGCAATGATTTAGCGCTGAACATTCAGTTCTACGATCCTAAACAGCTGCTGGATACGGTCAACACGACCGTTTCTGTGCCGTATTTTAATTTATGCCAGATTTTCCTGAATAAAACGGCTGAACTGTGCGTACAGCATTACAAGCTGAACAGTTCCGATATTTGCACGGTGCATAAATTTGATGATCAGGGCGCAACCATCAGCATTGCAGCCGATAAGCCCAATGCCCTGCAGTGCTTAGCCATGATCGGCGCAGTCTTCCAGTTGCTGTCTGATGTGCTGTACAAGCGCTACCGAGAAGAAAAACGCTTTGTGCTGCAAACCCGCAGCGCGGTATCCAGCGCCGTGGAAGCGATGCAGCTGTCAGCAGTGCAAGCCGCTGAACGCCTGGTGCAGCAGCTGTCGGCCAAAGAAAGCGCCGTGCACGTGCCCAATGAACTGCTGAAGGAAATTTCAGAACACTTCCAGCTGGTCAGCCTGCCAAATCCAACCAACGTGCTGACCCGCCATGCCTTTATGGTCAATGGCATGGACAGCGATGCGGCCGAGCTGGCGCAAAGCTTCCGCACCGAAATTTTAAAATCCAAGCAGTCTAAAGCCTCTTAAACTGCGATAAGACATAAAAAAAGCCTGACACTGTTCAGGCTTTTTTTATGGAGATAAGACAGCGGAACCGGCCTTAGACTTTCAGCAGTTTTTGCTCCATCAGCAGGCGCTGCGCGCTATGCGCCTGAGCAGGATCAGTGCAGGCTGCTTTTTTCCAATGGCCGTCCGCCTGCAGCTCCCATGCATTTTGATTGTCCTGCAGATAATTGATCAAGCCGTCTTTGAAAATACGCTTTTTCAGGCGGGCATCTAGAATCGGGAAACAGGTTTCCACCCGGGAGAATAAATTGCGGCCCATCCAGTCCGCACTGGCGCAGTACAGTTTTTTCTCGCCGCCATGCTCAAAATAGTACACGCGGGTATGTTCTAAAAAGCGCCCGACGATGGAACGTACATGGATGTTGTCCGACATGCCCTTAACTTGCGGAATCAGGCAGCAGATGGAACGGATAATCAGGTCAACTTTGACGCCGGCTTCTGAAGCGCGGTACAGCGCCGCAATCAGCTGCGGCTCCGTCAGCGCATTGGCTTTAATGATGATGCGGGCTGTTTTACCCGCCTGCGCAAATGCAATTTCCTGATCAATCAGCCGCAGCAGTTCACTATGCAAGGTAAACGGCGCATGCAGCAAGGCTTTTAATTTGGCCATTTTACCCATGCCTGTCAATTCCTGAAACATGCGGTGCACATCTTCACACACTTCAGGCTGTGTGGTCATTAGGCCGTAATCGGTATACATGCGGGCATTGCCCGCATGGTAATTGCCGGTACCCAAATGCACATAGCGCCTGAGCTGACCGCTTTCGCGGCGCACAATCAAAATCATTTTGGCATGGGTTTTATAGCCGACAATGCCGTACACCACGACGGCGCCCGCTTCCTGCAGAATATTCGCCACCATAATATTGGACTCTTCATCAAAGCGCGCGCGCAGCTCAATCACTGCTGTCACTTCTTTGCCGTTGCGGGCGGCCTCCGCCAGCACCTGCACAATTTCAGAATCCGGCCCGCTGCGGTACAGGGTTTGCTTCATCGCCAGCACTTTGGGATCTTTGGCGGCTTCTTTCAGCAAGCTGATCACCGGCTGGAACGAATCAAAAGGATGATGCAGCAGCACATCCTGCGCCTTTAAAATGTCAAACATGCTCTGCTGCTTGCGGAAGATTTTTGGAATAATCGGCGTGAACAGCGGATACTTCAGCTCAGGGCGGTCAAAACTGGAGCTTAAGCGCGATAGATTGATCGGGCCATGAATGCGGTACAGCTCCTGTTCGCTCAGATCAAATTCATCCAGCAGATACTGAATAATGCCGGCAGGGCAATCCTCTTCTATTTCCAAACGCACTGCGCGTCCAAAACGGCGCGATGACAATTCATCTTTCAATGCCACAGCCAAGTCATCGACATCCTCTGACAGAATCAAATCTGCATTGCGGGTGACGCGGAAGGCATAACAGCCGGTCGCCCGCATGCCGGGAAATAAGTCACTGATATGCTGCTGAATAATAGCCGTTAAAAAAATTTGCGCGTCAGCACTTCCGGCAACTTCAGCAGGCAGATGAATCAGGCGCGGCAAGGAGCGCGGCGCAGGCACAATCGCCATGGCAATTTCACGGCCGAAAGCATCTTTGCCTTCCAGGCTGACAATAAAATTCAGGCTTTTATTCACCAGGCGCGGAAAAGGATGTGAAGGGTCTAAACTGATTGGCGTTAATACCGGCTGTACGTCTTTGGCAAAAAAATTGGCAATCCATGGCTTGTGCTTTTCTTCAATATCCTGATATTGAATAAATTGAATGCCTTGATTCTGCAGCGCCGGCAAAATCGCCTGATTTAAGATGCCATACTGCGTTTTAACGGACTCATGCACCGCTTGAGACAGCGCCTGCAGCACAACCTCAGTGGGCAATGCATCGGGCGTACGGGCAATTGCATTCAAATCCAGCTGCTTCATTAAGCCCGCGATGCGGATTTCAAAGAACTCATCCAGATTCCGCGCAAAAATAATCAGGAAGTTTAAGCGTTCCAATAAAGGCAGGCGGGAATCCTGCGCCTGCGCAAGCACGCGGCGGTTAAATTCAAAAAGCGATAATTCGCGGTTGAAATAAGTCTCCGATGAATGCTGAAAATTTTGCATACCCTCTCAATGCTGTTTTGCAACAGTCTGTTATAAAGCTTACGGGAAGGCATGTTAGGCAGACTTTATGACAAACATGTTACAGCTGTTCGAAACGGGCGGATTTCAGCAGGAAAGCCGTCATTTTTCTGTAATAAAAACAGCGCTAAGGCGCTTCCGATGAAGATGCATCCTGCAGGGCTTTCTGCTGTGCGGGTTCTGTTTTACTGGCCCAATAGCTGGCCAAAGCAGGCCCTGAAATATTATGCCATAAGCTGAAAATAGCGCTGGGCACTGCCGTCACAGGTGAGGCTGCGAAATGCGCTGCCGCCAGCGCAACCCCTAAGCCGGAATTCTGCATCCCCACTTCAATGGCAACCGCTTTGCAGTCAGCGTAAGGCAAATGCAGCAGCCTGCTGGCCCAGAAACCCAGCAGATAGCCCAAACCGTTATGTAGCATCACCACACACAAAATCAACAGGCCAGACTCTAAAATCTGCGCTTTGCTGCCAGCAATAATCGCCGCCACAATCGCGACAATCCCCAATACCGAGATCAGCGGCATCACTTGGATATAAGATTCAACCTGACGCTTAAACAGGCTGCGCGCAATCAAGCCCAGCAAAATCGGAAACAGCACCACCTGCAAAATAGACAGCAGCATAGAAACTGCATTGATCTCGAGCCATTGGCTGGCTAATAAATAAAAAATGGCAGGCGTTAAAATCGGCGCCAAAATCGTTGAGACCGAAGTGCATGCCACAGATAAAGCCGTATTGCCTTTGGCCATATAAGTGATGACATTGGAAGCAGTCCCGCCAGGGCAGCAGCCGACCAAAATCACGCCTACGGCAATTTCTGCAGGTAGAGCAAAAGCTTTGCACAATACATAAGCTAATCCAGGCATAACAATAAACTGCGCAGCCACGCCAATCAGTACCGCTTTAGGGCTTTGCAGCACGCCTTTAAAATCGGCGGCGGTCATGGTCATTCCCATGCCAAACATAATGATGCCCAGCACCCACGGAATATAGGCTTTCAGCCAAATGAACAGTTCAGGCATCCACAGCGCAATGCCAGAAAGCAGCACGACCCATAACGCAAAAGTTTTCTGTATCCACTGATTAAAGCTCAAAAAAGCGGCCATGCGCTCCCCTCCTGCAGGCAGATGAAAAAGGCATCCTGCAAGATACCTACATTCATCTGTCATATTCTATTGGAGCTGAAACTATACCGTTTCATGCAAACTGACAATATCTTTTGTATAGATGCGCTTCACGCCTTGCGCCAGCATCTCTTGCCACGCATGCTGCAAAGATCCATTCAAATCAATGCCTTTGCAGGCATCTGCTATGACAAAAGAACGGAATCCCAGCTTGCAGGCATCCATCGCCGTCCACGCGACACAAAAATCGGTTGCAATGCCCGCCACAAAGACCGTATCAATCCCGCGCTCTTTCAAATATCCGGCAAGTCCGGTAGAGGTGCGGTGATCCGCTTCCATAAAGGCAGAATAGCTGTCGATGCCTGTATGAAAACCCTTGCGGATCACCAGCTGCGCATGCGGCACATTCAAGTCCTGATGCAGTGCTGCATCATGTGTTCCCTGCACGCAATGCGCAGGCCATAAAACCTGCGCGCCATAAGGCAGCTGAATTGTATCAAAAGGCTGATGGCCTGCATGATTTTCGGCAAAGGAAATATGATCGGCAGGATGCCAGTCTTGAGTCAGCACCACATTGTCAAAATACTGCGCCAGCTGGTTGATCGCTGGAATAATTTGGTCTGCATGGGCGACTGCTAAATTGCCGCCAGGGGTAAATCCATGCTGCACATCGACAATAATCAGTGCGCTATTGTTTTGCATAATGCTCTTTCCATTTTCTTATTCATTGCTGACTGCTTCTCAGCATAGCTGAAAAGCCTTAAGTATTCAGGCTTCCTCCGTAAAATGGAATGACCGTTTTTCTGCTTTGCTGACTGTTCAGGGCAAATCCGGCATGTGTTCACTTGCGCATGCGTTTAGCTGCAGGTGAACCTCCGCAAACAAAAAAGCCCGCATCAGCGGGCCTTGTCAAAAATCTTTACAGCCTTGCTGCTTTTACTGCGGTACGCGGCGTACCAGCAGCAGCATAACGATTGCAGAGATAATAATGCATGGAATCGCCGCAGAAATGACTCCCGCTGCGCCAAAGCCTGCAGCCAGCAGCTGGCCTGCAATAGCCGGCCCAAGCATCGCTCCGATACGGCCAACCGCTGAACCGACGCCGACACCTGTGCCACGCACTTCAGTCGGATACACAATACCGCCAAACGCATACAGCACGCCTTGACAGCCAATCACAAATGCGCCAACCAAAGCGGAAGCCATGTACATTTGCGTTAATGAACCCGCGCCATTGAGGGCAAATAGGCCAGCCAAAATACCGCCGTACATCAAAACAATCACGTAGGCTTTTTTCCAACGGTCCGTCAGCATGCCTAAAATGATCGTACCGATTGTTGCACTCACCATGAAGTAGAACTGTGCTGTTGCACCGTCTTTACGTGTAAAGCCAAGTTCTGTGAATAGAGATGGCAACCAGCTCAGCATGATGTATACCACCATCAGCGTGAAGAAGTAGCTTACCCAAATACAGAAAGTACGCGTGCGGTTTTCAGTATTGAATAGATCTTTGAAAGAACCTTGAGGTGTAGCTTCTGCAGCAGTTGCATTTTCAGCCAGTTCTTTGGTCTTCAAATATTCTTTCGATTCAGGAAGCAGCCACATCATTAGTGGAATCACAATGATTGGCAATAAGCCGCCTAAATAGAATACGTTTTTCCAGTTTGCGCCAAAGTCCGTCGTCGCAATGAGTGACAGAATGGCTGCGCCGACCGGCATGCCGCAGTACATCAAGCCCACTGCGCGGCCGCGGTTTTGCGGCGTGACCGCTTCAGACGCCAGCGTAATCAGAATCGGCATGGCTGCGCCAAGGCCAGCGCCAGCGAGAAAACGTACCGCCAATAAGCTGTGGAAACTGTTGACCCATGCTGTGAATAGCGTAAATAAAGCAAACACTGCCGTAGAGCAGATCAGGACTTTCTTGCGTCCAATCCGGTCTGCAACACGGCCACCAACCAGTGCGCCAGGCAATAAGCCTAGAATCCCTGCACTAAAAAACACACCCAACTGCGATTTGTCCAAACCAAAGTCCTCACGGATACCTGCAGCGGCAATGCCGGCCGCCTGAATATCCAGGCCTTCAATGACCGCAATCAGGAAACAGATGGCTACCGTGACAATAGCGTGTTTATTGTCTGATTTTTCCATTGTAGAATCCTTGTTCAATCAGTGTTCAAATTAGAATTCCATCATCTATGAGCGTGCTGTATAAAATAACTATCAATAAGTTGAACCTTTTACTCAGGTTTAACTTTAAATAATGGATTTTTTAGCGTTTTTTTACGGATCGAATAAAGTCATAAAAACAATAACTGAACTCTAGGCTGAAGCCGGAGTTTTAGCCGCTCATCGTTTCAAATCAGCGCTGAAATGCCAAAGCCGGCACATTAGCAGAGCGAGTGCTTTATATTTTAAATAGATTATTAAGGTAGTTTTTATTGATCATTTTAATGATGGAACATTCAAAATTGGATAGCTTTCAGATCTATCTTCATCCTTTTTTCCTCTTAAAACTTGAGTAAAAAGCACGGATTTCCAGTTTTTCATCGCTTCGGCACCATTACAGCAGTTCACTTCAGGCAGCACGCCGCAACTGAGTACGCTCAAATGGACTGCCTGCCGCGTTTTCTTTGATCACCCCGCCTTTGTGTAAATTTCACAGAATATCCGCTTGCTTGTTTTAAATAGGCTTTGTATAAAGAATTTTATGGCTTTGACTAAAGCATATTGTTCTTATGCTTACGATCAGTCATAATTTGCATAAGCATTATTCAGCCGCCATGAAGCGCATTGATTTTGCTATAAATCAAAATACGAACCCATCCAAATTCATGTTTCCCAAACTTCACTTCGGATGGACAAATAGGATTTTTTTCAAAATGACTCAGCAAGCACAGACCATTCAAGGCTCAATTGTCGCAATCGTCACCCCCATGTTTGAAGATGGAAGCGTAGATTGGAAGGGTCTAGAGAAGCTGGTTGAGTGGCATATCGCCCAAGGCACCAACAGCATTGTTGCCGTCGGCACCACAGGCGAAGCATCAACGCTAAGCATGGCTGAACATACGCAAGTGATCAAAGAAATCATCCGTGTGGCCAACAAGCGCATTCCGATTATTGCCGGCACTGGCGCAAACTCTACCCATGAAGCGATTGAGCTGACCAAAGAAGCTAAAGAGCTGGGGGCGGACGCTGCCCTGCTGGTAACGCCGTACTATAACAAACCGACGCAGGAAGGCTTGTTCCAGCACTATAAAGCCATTGCTGAAGCGGCTGACATGCCGATGATTCTTTATAACGTCCCTGGCCGTACAGGCGTCGACATGGAAAACGAAACCGTGATCCGCCTGGCTGACATTGCGCAAATTGTCGGCATTAAAGATGCCACCGGCGATGTGCCGCGCGGTCAAGCCCTGATTGAAGGCTTAAAAGGCAAAGACATGACTGTTTATTCAGGCGATGATGCAACTGCTTACCAATTGATGGGCTTAGGCGCGCAGGGCAATATTTCTGTAACAGCCAATGTTGCGCCAAAAGCAATGAGCGAAGTCTGCGCAGCTGCGATTGCCGGCGATGCGGCTGGCGCTGAACTGCTGAATGCCAAAGTTGCAAATTTACACAATATTCTATTTTGCGAATCCAACCCGATTCCTGTGAAATGGGCACTTCATGACATGGGCTTAATCGGCGCAGGCATCCGCTTGCCGTTAACTCCGCTAGCAGAACAATACCGCGCACCGCTTCATGAAGCATTAGCCGATGCGGGCGTTATTCAATAAAGAGCAAAATATTATGCAATTACGTTTAGGATTAACCCTTGCGCTTTCTGTATTCAGTTTAGCCGGCTGCAGTTCCCTCGCCTTTAACAATGGCACCTTGGACTACAAAGACACGACCGAGCTTAATCCGCTGCAATATCCTGAAGGCTCCATGGTTCGTCCTGCAACGCCGCTGTATCCTGCTCCAACGGTTGATCAGCTTGCTATTGAGCATGCCCCTAAACTGGAAAATCAGAAAGGCAACCGTTTTTCCCTGCCGCGTCCTGATGAAAATCAGGAACACGCCATCTCTGATGCCGGCCAGGCCGAAGAAGCTGCTATCGGCCGTCCTCAGCTGGTCACAGACGGAAATCAGAATCCATTGCTCAAAATCGATGGGAATTCTGCTACAATTTGGCAATACACGCTTGCTACCCTCAGCAGCCTTAATCATACCGTCGTTGCTCAAAGCAAAAACCGTTACGAAGTAACTGTTAAAGTCGATCAGCAAACCTATATTTTAAGACTTTCATCTGCTGGGTCCAGCAACAGCCTTGCTGTGTTCAATGCCGATAACAGTTTTGCAGACAAACAAACCGCTGCAGACCTGTTAACTCAGATTTACCAAAATTGGCCAGCCTAGACACTTCTAGGCATTTTTTTTGAAAAAGGTTCCCTCCATGTTAAAACAAACCTTGCTCTATACTGGTAAAGCGAAATCTGTTTATGAAACAGACAGCGCAGATCACCTCATCCTAGTCTTCCGTGATGATGCATCCGCATTCAACGGCGAGAAAATCGAACAGCTGGATCGTAAAGGTAAGGTGAACAACCGTTTTAACGCCTTTATCATGGAAAAATTGGCTGCTGCCGGCATTGAAACGCACTTTGAAAAGCTTCTTTCTCCGACTGAAGTTTTAGTCAAAAAATTGAAAATGATTCCTGTTGAATGTGTCGTACGCAACTACGCAGCGGGCTCATTATGCCGCCGCCTGGGTGTTGAAGAAGGCAAAGAACTGGTTCCGCCTACGTTTGAACTGTTCTTTAAAGATGACGCGCTGGGCGATCCAATGGTCAACGAATCTCAGGCGATTTCTTTAGGCTGGGCTACTGCTGAACAGCTGGCTCAAATGAAAGAGCTGACTTATAAAGTAAACGTCGTGCTTAAAGAATTATTTGCTGCTGGCGGCATGCTGCTGGTGGACTTTAAACTTGAATTCGGCGTGTTCCATGACCGTATCGTTTTAGGTGATGAATTCTCTCCAGACGGCTGCCGCCTGTGGGATAAAGACACCAAGAAAAAACTGGATAAAGACCGTTTCCGCCAAGGCTTAGGCGGTGTAGTTGAAGCGTATGAAGAAGTCGCTGCCCGTATCGGCATCGATCTTTCAGACATCTAATGCATGTCTAAGCTTTAAAGCAAAAAGCCGGGCATTCAGCCCGGCTTTTTTGACGGAAAATAAACTGCAGGGCTTTGCCAGCCCGCCGCGCTCTAGAATGCGTCTCTCAGGGACATTCTTTTTGCCCAGCCCCAAAGCCGGGCTTTTTTACTGCTGTTGCTGCTGTTCCTGCATCCAGCGGCGCTGCTGCAGGCGCTCACCTTCCACTTCGCGTTTATTGCGTGCAGATTCATATAGTTTGGTGCCCTTAAGTTCCGGCGGCAAATATTCCTGCAGCACAAAATGCTCTGGATAATTGTGCGGATACAGATAGTCCACTCCATAGCCCTGTTCTTTCATCAGTTTGGTTGGCGCATTGCGCAAATGCAGCGGTACAGGCAAATTCGCAGTCTTTTCCGCAAGGCTCATGGCCTGATTAATGGCTAAATAGGTGCTATTGCTTTTGGCGCTGGTGGCTAAATACACGGCGCACTGCCCAAGGATAATCCGCGCTTCAGGCATGCCTAGGGCCTGTACAGAGCGGAAGCATTCTCCCGCCAGCAGCAGCGCATTCGGGTTGGAGTTGCCGATATCTTCAGAAGACAAAATCAGCATGCGCCGCGCAATAAATACCGGGTCTTCCCCGCCTTTCAGCATGCGCGCGAGCCAATACAAGGCAGCATCAGGATCACTGCCGCGGATGGACTTGATCATGGCTGAAACCAGATCATAGTGCTGTTCGCCAGACTTGTCATAACGGGCAATATTCTGCTGCGCGACTTTCACTACCACCGCATTGGTGATGATGTTTTCCTGATCCGGTTCGAAGGTGCTGGCGATTAAATCCAGCATATTCAGCGCCTTGCGCGCGTCTCCAGCGGCAAACTGCACCAGCGCTTCAAATTCTTCAATTTGGATATAACGCTCTTTGAGAAAACTGTCTGTACGCAGCGCATGCGCCAGCAGGGTTTGAATGGATTCGGCATCCAGCGCATTCAGGGTATACACTTGGCAGCGCGACAGCAATGCGCTATTGACTTCAAAAGACGGATTTTCTGTTGTTGCGCCAATCAGCGTGATCTTGCCTTTTTCGACCGCATTCAGCAGCGCATCCTGCTGTGATTTGTTAAAACGGTGAATCTCATCAATAAACACCACAGGGGGCAATAAGTCACCGCCATCCGCAATCACTTCACGCAGTTCCTTGACCCCCGTATTCAGCGCCGATAAGCTGACAAATGGCCGATCGACCGCCTGCGCCAGCAGCAGCGCGACGGTGGTTTTCCCAACGCCTGGCGGCCCCCAGAAAATAATGGACGGCAAATGCCCCTGATCAATCATCTGGCGCAGCGGCGCCTGATCTCCCAGCAAGTGATCCTGTCCAATAATTTCGGAAAGGTCTCGGGGTCTAATACGTTCGGGTAGCGGAATATTGCTGTCTGACATCTTCTGATTTCACGGCTGCTAAAAACACGTCGGAAGCCATTCTAACACTAGGATTTTAAATCCATGAGCATTATTCATGCAGCCTCCGCCTATATGCTGAAAATTACTCATTGATTAGTTAGTCGAAATGCTCTATGCAAAGCCGAATAAATATGTTTAATTCATTGAGGATTATTAAAATATTTTTATCGAAGAATCAATTTTCCACACTATAAAATGTGATTAATGTCATAATTTGAAACGCAATCATTAAATGGTGGACGTAATGAAGTCGTCATTGAAAAGCAAAGCGCATGCATCCAGGCCGATTAAATCAGAAATTGCAGCCCAATTTCAGCCTCCTGCTATGTTTACAATGCCGGCACTCACCAATCCCCTGCCCCATTCTTTAATGAATGATCTGCATTTGCCGATTTGGATCAAAACGCAGCACAGCTCCCCCTATTTCAACAGCGCAATGGCGCAATTTATTGGCCTTGAACAAAAACCGGTTAATGACGAACAATGGCTTCAGTACATCCATCCTGAAGATTTAGAACACTTGATTATCCTTTGGCGCACAGCCAATTTGACCTCCAAAAGCTTTCATAAAGACTGCCGCGTTAAACACGCTAAACTGGGTTACCGCATGTGCAGCCTGCAGATTAAGTTTCCCGCAGCCGAACAGCCCTTATACCAATGGCTGCTCAGCATCACCGATATCCATGAAGAATATGAAAAGCAGCTGCTGCTCAGCCAGCAGATTTTCCGGCAAAATAAAATGCTGGATGCCAGTGTAGACTGCATTAAAATCTTAACGCCAGATGGCAAAGTGATGCATATGAACCGCTCAGGCTGTTTAGCGCTGGGAATCTCCGCTGATGAAAAAAATTTCGGCATGCCTTGGCTGAATTTATTGCCCAACGATGCCCGCACGGCGGGTGAAAAAGCCCTGCATTTGGCGGCCTCAGGTCAAAATGCGCGCTTTGCAGCAAAAAGCCTGACGTCTGGGCAGGAAGTGCAGCATTGGGATAATATTTTAACGCCCATCATCGATGAAAACGGCGCCACGCATCAAATTTTGTGCGTATCCCGGAATATCAGCCCGCAAATGATGGCCGAAGAAAAATTGCAGCATGTCATTGAAGAAGATCAATTAACTGGCCTGCTGAACCGCCGGGCATTCAATAAATTATTCAAAATGACCTTGCAGGATGCACAAAACCGCCAGCAGCAAGTCGGCCTGCTACTCATCGATTTGGATTATTTCAAGCACGTCAATGACACGCTGGGGCATACTGCAGGCGACCACCTGCTGGTGACTTTAGGACAGCGCTTCCAAAACTGTTTTGATGAGCATATTACCGTAGCGCGTTTAGGCGGTGATGAATTTGCAATTTTAGTGCCTCATCTGAAAAGCCAAGAGCAGCTGCTGAGCATCGCGCATCAGGCCTGGATGCAAATGGAATTGCCGATCAGCTATACAGGGCAATTCATTAATGGCGGCATGAGTATCGGCTGCTCAATTTATCCAGGCAATGCGCAAAATGCATCAAATTTATTGAAATGTGCTGATATTGCCTTAAACGATTTAAAGTCCAGCGGCCGCGGCGGCATCCGCATGTTTACTCAATCCATGTTTGAAGCGCTGAAAGTGACAACCCAACAGCTGACCTTAGCCCGCAGCATTTTAAAATCAGACAGCATTGAGCCGTATTATCAGCCGAAAGTGCTGCTGCAGGATGGCCGCGTCATTGGATTTGAAGCGCTGCTGCGCTGGCATAACCAGGAAGGGCAATTACAGCTGCCTTGCAATATTTTCGCGGCTTTTCATGATTATGAACTCGCCTCTGGCATCAGCGACACCATGCACCGTAAAATTTTTAAAGACATTCGGCAATGGATGGCGGATGGAATGGAGGTTATGCCGATTTCTATTAATGCCGCCCCTGTTGAATTTTTGCGAGATGATTATGCTGAAAAACTGCTGAAGCGCATGCATACATATAGCATTCCGCATCATCTGATTGAAATTGAAATTACCGAACAAAGCCTCTCCGAGCACGGCGCCGACTATGTAATACGCGCGCTGAACCTGCTGAAAGCAGCCGGCATTCAAATTTCTCTGGACGATTTTGGCACAGGGCATTCCTCATTAACCCGCTTAAAGGACTACCCGATTGACTGCATTAAAATTGATAAAAATTTTGTCGAACACATGACCAATGACCAGTCTGCTTTAGCCATCGTTAAAACCATCAGCCAGCTGGGCAGCAGCATTGCGCTGGACATTTTAGTCGAAGGCATCGAAACAACTGAACAGCTGGAAATTTTAAAAGCCTGCAACTGCAACAAGGGTCAAGGCTTCTATTTTTATACCCCCATGAACAGCACAGATGCTGAACAGCTGTTATCAACACGATAAACACCGCTTCGCATAAAGACAAAATGAAACCACCCGTATATTTAATCAGTGCCTGCCTAGCAGGACAGCCTGTGCGCTATGATGGCAAAGCCTATCAACATCAAGCCATTCAACAGCTGATTCAGCAGAATAGGGCGATTACTGCCTGTCCAGAAATGCTTGGCGGCTTGAGCTGCCCGCGTGAACCTGCAGAAATCAGAGGCGGCACTGCAGAAGATGTTTTGGCAGGTCGTGCTCAAATTATGACGGCTCAAAATTTAGATCTAAGCCAAGCATTCATTGATGGTGCTTATAAAACCTTGGCCTTAGCACAGAAAAATCATATCAAAATTGCTGTTTTAAAAGAAAATAGCCCGTCATGCGGACGCAACTTGATTTACGACGGCAGCTTCAGCAGCAGAAAGATAGCTGGTTCAGGCATTACAGCGGCCTTGCTGCAGCTGCATGGCTTTCAGGTCATCTCGGAACTGGAGTTCTTTGAATATTTAAATCAGCGCAGCGCTCATTTCAAATAATGTTGCGGCCTGCATTGCAAATGCATCCCCAATCAGGATGAAAAAAGCATAATTGAGACCTTCAAACCGCAGTGCATGCTTAGCGCACCCAGCGCACGATATAGTCGTCAATTTCATCTTCATCCACCTCTTTTTCGCTGATGCAGCGCCCTGCGGTAGATTTTCTCGCTTGAATAATGCTGTCACGGCTGCCGGTGTTTAAATAATGCCATGCAGGCAAACTTTTGCCTTCATTCAGGCGGCGGTAGGCGCAGCTCGCCGGCAGCCAGTAAATTTTCTGCAGCTTTTCAGGGGTCAGCTGAATACAGTCTGGAACAAACTGCAGGCGGTCTGCATAATTTGAACAATGCCCTGTAGCGCAGTCCAGCAATTGGCAAGCCACTTTGGTATACGCGACTTCCTGTGTTTCTTCGTCTTCCAGTTTGATTAGGCAGCACTTGCCGCAGCCATCGCACAGCGCTTCCCATTCGGCATGGGTCAGCTCAGATAAAGCGTAATTTTTCCAAAATTGCGGGCGAATGGCATCCGTCATGGTCTAAAATTCAGTCTAGGTCATCAGCGCAATTATAACAGCCTCCTCTCACTTTGGATTGCAGCTGCGCAATAGATACTTTTTCAATCAGCCGTCACAATCTATTCAAAAGTTCCCAACAAAAGCATAACAATGTGCAAAATTCAATCAACCTATACTGAAGATCAGAATAAAAACACATGGAGAAGTACGATGTTTCGTTGGGCTATTATATTTGCAGTGATCGCATTAATTGCGAGCCTGCTCGGATTTGGCGGCGTTGCAGGGCTATCTAAAGATTTTGCAGTGATCCTGCTGGTGATTGCGGTGATTCTTGCGATTGTTGGTTTCCTGTCACGCGGAAAGGTATAGCGTACTTCTGCAGTCACTATCAAAAAAATAAGCGCCGAATTCGGCGCTTATTTTCAGGATTGTCTCTGCTTTTTATGGGCGCAAATGGCGCGGCCTGAAGCCGGATGCAATTAATGCAATGCCATATGCAGCGATGCCAACAACACATAATCCAATCACTTCAGCGACGCGGATCCACTGCGACACTTCACCGTTATACCAAGTTAACCCGTACCAAAGCGTAGCAATCATGGCAATATTGGCCAAAGCAAACTGCAGCGCCAGTTTTTTCCAATGCGCGCCAAAACGGAAAATATTGCGTTTATGCAAATAGAAGTACAGCATGCCCGCATTCACCAGCGCAGAACCTGAAGACGCCAATGCCAGCGCCATATGCTCTGCATGCCAGTCAATCAGCTTAAAGAAGCCAATAAACACCACGTTTAAAATAGCATTGGCCGCTACTGCCATCAGGCCGACGCGTACCGGTGTTTTGGTGTCCTGCTGTGCATAAAAACCGGGCGCAAAGACTTTAATCAGCATGAATGAAATCACGCCTGCGCTCATGCACTGCAGCGCCAAAGCTGTCATTTGCGTATCTTCCAGAGTAAATTCACCGCGCTGGAACAGCGCCTGAATAATGGGCGTTGACAGCATAAATAAGGCGATGCTCGCTGGAATTCCGACTAACATAATCACGCGGGCCGCCCAGTCAATCATGCCGCGGAATTTGGCTTGATCCTGCTCTGCATGACGCGCCGACAGCGACGGCAAAATTACCGTGCCGATTGCGACCCCAATCAGGCCCAGCGGAAGTTCCGTCATGCGCTCGGCACTGTACAGCCAAGACACTGAGCCATCCTGCATAAACGATGCCCAAATGGTGTTCAGCAGCAGATTGATCTGAGTCACCGAAACACCGAACAGCGCCGGAAGCATCAGTTTCATGATGCGCTCTACGCCTTCATGCTTGAAATCCACTTTAGGCGGGATCAGCAGTTTTTTATTCCACAGTTCCGGAATCTGAATGGCCAGCTGTAAAATACCGGCGATCAGCACCGCCCAGCCCAAAGCCATAATCGGTTCGGCCATATACGGCGTCAGCCACACGGCTCCTGCAATCATCGCCAAATTCAGCAGAACTGGGGAGAAAGCCGGTGAAGTAAAGGAGCCATAGCTATTTAAAATACTGCTGGCAAAAGCTGTCAGCGACATAAACAGCAGATAGGGAATCGTCAGGCGGAACATGTCTGTCGCCAGCGCAAACTTCTCCGGATCATCATGGAAGCCTGGCGCATAGATATAGATGATCGCCGGCGCCGCCACCATCGCCACAAAGGTCAAAGCGCTCATAAAGGTGGTGAGGCAGCCGAATACCCGGCTGATCAGAATCTGCACTTCCGCATGGGTGCGGCCCGTTTTATATTCGGTCAGAACCGGAATAAAGGCCTGAGAAAATGCGCCTTCGGCAAACAGCCGCCGAAAGAAGTTCGGAATACGGAAAGCGACCACAAAGGTATCGAAATCTTTGCCTGCGCCAAATACATTCAGCAGCACAATATCGCGGACTAATCCCAAAATTCGGGACAGCATGGTCATTGCACTGACAATGACGGTCGATCGCCATAATGCCATCGTATTCACCTAATATTTTAATTGCCGCTATTGTAATGAAACTCTGGCTTAATTTTCATTGGTTAATTTAGAGCTAATGTTGTTATTTATTTATTTTTAAAATGGTGCAATTCCGCTCTGAACTTGGGCCAGTCGAAAAATGGGCCAGGATCCGTCTTGCGACCCGGCGCAATATCGGAATGTCCTGCCAAATGCTGCTGAATTTTTGGATAAGCCTGCTGCAGGCAGGCCGTAACCGCCGCTAGCGCCTGATACTGCGCCTCATCAAAGGGCAAGTCATCGCTGCCTTCCAGTTCAATGCCAATCGAATAGTCATTGCATTCTTTTTGTCCCAAATAACTGGAACGCCCTGCATGCCATGCGCGGTCTTTAAAATTGACAAACTGCAATACTTCACCGCTGCGTAAAATCAGCAAATGCGCAGAAACTTGCATGCCTTCAATGCTTTGAAAATATGGATGCTGTGACCAATCCAGCTGATTCTGAAAAAACTGCTCAATATAGCCGCCGCCAAATTGAGACGGCGGCAGGCTGATGTTATGCACCACCAGCAGCTGAATTTCGGTGTGTTCAGGGCGCTGATTATAATTTGGCGACGGCACTTGGCGCGCGCCGTCCAGTATGCCGTCACGCACCTGAAAGCTGGTTGTTTCGGACATAAATCCATCCTAATACGCTTCAAATAATGCTGGAAGCCAGCAAAGAGATGGTTCCCATGCTAAAACTTTCCTTGGCAAATCTCAATTCAACATTTCTGCTGTATGAAAGATCGCTCATTTTTCAGGAACAATGCTAATATAACGCGCAAATTTCTTGGGTTAATAGAGACGGAACTTTATGAGCATCTCTCAATCTTTGCTGGAACAATCCATTCAAATCAATATTCAGCAGGCGCTGCAGGAAGATATTGGCGATGGAGACATCACTGCCCTATTAACCCCTGAGGATGAGCAGGCTTCCGCCACAATCATCAGCCGTGAAGGCATGGTTCTTGCTGGCCAGCCATGGGTCAATGCCTTGATTCAGGCCTATGATCCATCTGTGCAGGTGACTTGGCTGAAAAATGACGGCGACCGCGTTGCACCGGATGAAGCGTTTCTGAAGCTGGCGGGTTCCGCGCGCAGCCTGCTGACCGTGGAGCGTTCTGCGCTGAACTTTGTGCAGACGCTGTCCGCTGTCGCAACCAAAACAGCGGATTATGTCAAACAGCTGGATGGCTTAAATACCAAACTGCTGGACACCCGAAAAACCTTGCCGGGCCTGCGTATTGCGCAAAAATATGCAGTTGCGGTCGGCGGCGGGCAAAACCACCGTTTGGGCCTATTTGATGCCTTTTTAATTAAAGAAAACCACATTATGGCAGCTGGCGGCATAGCTCAGGCCATTGCCAAAGCGCATAGCATTGCGCCGGGCAAACCCGTTGAAGTTGAAGTTGAAACTTGGGATGAGCTGAATCAAGCACTTGAAGCTCAAGCCGATATTGTCATGCTGGACAATTTTAGCCAGCAGCAAATGATTGATGCCGTAAAGCACGTTGCTGGGCGCTGTAAACTGGAAGCTTCAGGCAACATTACCATTGAAAACTTGCGTGAAGTGGCAAGCACTGGCGTAGACTATATTTCAATGGGTGTGCTGACCAAAGATGTAAAAGCAGTCGATTTATCCATGCGTTTTAATGGCTAAACCCCAAACAGAAATAAAAAAAGCGCCACTAAAGGCGCTTTTTTTAGGGCGCATCTCTGCCCTTTATTCAGCCCCCATAAAAGGATCTGAATAGCCATGTTTGCCTGTTTCAATCCGTCCCGCAAAACGGCGCTCAAAACTGCTGTCATTGTTCAGCGTCACGCTAAAATCATACCAGCCATGCACGCTTTGCATATCCAGCACCACTTCGCTTTCATTGGCAGCGCTTTGTATAGACCATGTTTTGCCATCTAAATAGGCATTGGCTTTTACCGTAATATCTGCACCCTGCTGCCCATCATGGCGAACTTTCAAAAAAATCCTCGGTGCGCATTCTTCCATACAGACTCGAATTTCTGGCAGCACCTGCAGCTGCGCTTTCTCATTCAAGTCGCCTTTGAATGCACGGTGAAAACCATTCGGCCCCAAAACCCATAAATCATACTGGCCGTTTTTCAGCGCCCAGTCATCTTCCAGCTGCTTGCCCGCTTGCACCATATAGCGGCGCGGCACAGCGCCTAAATCCAGCTGGTCATAGACATGAAACACGCCTGCCTGCCCGCCGGTATTCGAGAACAGCAGCTTCACCGCGCCTGCGCCTGCATTCACTTTCGCGCTGGCATGCAGCATATACGGCAGCGCACGTGATGGACGCAAGCCCGTTTCCTGTTTCGGTTTGGCCTGCAGCGCCGGCACCTGCACCTGACTGAGCTTTTCCTGATTGCTGCGGATGATATCCGCCTGTTCCTTGCTTTTGCTGCCGTCCAAGCTCGGCAGTGTGCCGGTATTTGGCGTTTTAAAATCAAAAGCAGACAGCAAATCACCGCAAACCGCACGGCGGTACGGGCTGATATTCGGTTCATTCACCCCAAAGCGCTGCTCTAAAAACTGGATAATTGAGGTATGGTCAAACACTTGTGAATTGACCCAGCCACCGCGGCTCCACGGCGAGATCACATACATCGGCACCCGCACACCCGGTCCATATACCCCATGCCAGAAATTCACATTTTCACCGTTTATAAATTCACGGCGCGGCTGCGCGGTCGAGCCTGCCACAGGCGGATGATTAAAATATTCATAAGACAGCTGTTCATCGCTCAGCGTGGTTTTGCCATGCACTTTCAGCACTTCACCGCTGGCGTTGATTTCCCGCGATGGCGCAGAAGGAGACGGCATATGGTCAAAAAAGCCGTCATTTTCATCAAAGTTCACCAGCAGCACGGTTTGGCTCCACAGTTCCGGCTGATCCGTCAATGCATTCAGCAGTTCCTGAATGTACCAAGCGCCCTGCACTGGGCTGGATGGCCCAGGATGCTCACTATAGGCTGCCGGCGCCACAATCCAGCTGACCTGCGGCAATTTGCCCGCAGCTAAATCCTGCTTAAACTGCCCCAGCAAACCGCCGTCGTTCGGCATGGTATTGGCAATGCCTTTGTACAGCGGCTCTTTGGCATCGAACGCTTCATCATACGCAGGGCAAATCGGTGCATCATGGCTGACTGGCTGGCCTGAACGCTCATTGGCGGCGCGGTACTGCTGAAAGCCCGCCAGCGGATTATCGGTAAAATTGTCCGGCATGTTTTGATAGACCTTCCAGCTGACGCCGGCCTGCTGCAAGCGCTCTGGATAGGTCGTCCAGTCATAGCCCACGGCAGAGCTGCCGATGCCGTCAAATTCATTCACCACGCTGGCTGTGCCTGAACCAGTCGGGCCGTTGGTTCCCGTCCAAATAAATTTGCGGTTTGGATTGGTGCCGGCGTGCATCGCGCAATGATAGGCATCGCATAGCGTAAAGGCATCGGCCAAAGCATACTGAAATTCAACTTCAGCTTTTTTGTAATAGCCCATTGACTGCGGATTTTTATGTTCAACCCAATTGCCCATGCGCCCGCAGTTCCATGCCGCCTGCCCGTCTTTCCAAGAATGCGGCGTGCCGCTGACGCGCTGCGCATTGCCCAAACGGCTGTCTAGATGATAGGGATAATACAGCTGATTATTTTTGCCATACTGCTGCCAGACTTTGCGCCCACCCGCCAGCGGAATGCCGAAGCGGTCGCCAAAGCCGCGCACGCCTTTCAGCATGCCGAAATAATTGTCAAAAGAGCGGTTTTCCTGCGTCAAAATCACCACATGCTTCACATCCTGCAAAGTCCCCGTTTCAACTTTGGCATCAATCGCCAAGGCTTTTTGAATGCTGAGCGGAAAACTGGCAAATGCGGCAGAGCCGAATAATGTTTTGGTCGAATTTATTAAAAAGTCACGGCGGTTCATTGTTCTATCCTGCTGTTTTTATTATGGGGCGCAATGCATTTTGCAATTGGGCTTCGGCGGCGTTGGCTGCCCGCTGGACACATCCTCATCATCGCCATTGCAGGCGCTCAGCAAAACAGCAGAACTCATGATGAGCAGCATCAAAAAAACGCGCATTTGTTAGATTCCTTAGAGTTGTATGCGCACATAGAAATAAAGCAGCAAAATGACAGGGCGGTGATGGTTTTATTTCAGCCCGGTGAAAAACAAAAAACGCACCCGAAGGTGCGTCTTTTTATTGAATAAAATCAGCAGGGTTACCAGCCTAAAGCATCCTGCTGTTTTTTGATGAGTTCCTGTATGCCTTTTTCAGCCAGTTCAAGCATTTCGTTGCATTGCGTACGGGTAAACGGCTTTTCTTCTGCTGTGCCTTGCACTTCAATAAATTCGCCCGCTTGCGTCATCACCACGTTTAAATCAGTCTGGCAGTTTGAATCTTCTTCATAGCACAGATCCAGCAGCGCTTCATCTTTAAAAATGCCGACAGACACTGCTGCCACTAAGCCTTTTAATGGGTCATGCTTAATTTTTTTCTTTTCCAGCAGCACATTCATGGCATCAATTAACGCCACCGCAGCGCCGGTAATCGATGCAGTACGGGTGCCGCCATCCGCTTGAATGACATCACAGTCAATGGTGATGGTGTTTTCACCCAGCTTTTTCAAATCGACCATCGCGCGCAGGCTGCGGCCAATCAGGCGCTGAATTTCCTGTGTGCGTCCGCTTTGCTTGCCGCGGGCAGCTTCACGGTCAGAGCGGGTATGCGTAGAGCGCGGCAGCATGCCGTATTCTGCAGTTACCCAGCCTTGGCCCTGGCCTTTTAAGAAACGCGGCACTGAATTTTCAATGCTGGCAGTGCAAAGAACTTTGGTATGACCGAATTCAACCAATACTGAGCCTTCCGCATAACGGGTGTAATTGCGGGTAATTTTTACTTCACGTAATTGATCTAAAGCACGCTGGTCGATACGCATGTTGAGCCCTTCTTCTGTCAAAAATTTATTGCGCCTAAGTATAGCAGAAGCTGCCTGAAAGATTGACGCGGCATTTACGGATTTACACCTCAGCCACGGCTGCCGGCCTGGCCGGCCCATGAGCGGCATCGTTTAAGGGCCTATTTTTTGCTAGACTGGCTGCATTCAGGAAAAGGTGCTTTTATGTCTTTACGCGATGAACGCAAGCAGCAAAGCCGTCAGGCCTTATTGGATGCCGCGCTCCTGCTCAGTGCATCTGGACGGGCGTTCAGCAGCATGAGCCTGCGTGAAATGACCCGCCATGCCGGCTTGGTGCCAGCCGCGTTTTACCGTCATTTTTCCAACATGGATCAGCTGGGGCTGGAACTGATTGATCAGGCGGCCCTGCATTTAAAAGGTGTGCTGCATCAGCTGGGGCAGGCCTATCTGTATCAGCCGAATGCCAAAACCAAAGTCAGCCTGGATATTTTTTTTCAAGCCGTTGCGCATCACCCCGAACCTTGGATTTTTTTAATTTCAGAGCGCTGGGGCGGTTCCGCGGCGCTGCGCCTAGCCATTGACCGAGAGATTCAGTATCTAATTGATGATTTAGCCAATGATCTGGGACGGATTAACACCATGCAGCAGATACAGCAGGCGCAAGACCGGCGCATGCTGGCGCAATTTCTCATTCAGCTGGCGTTGGATTGGGCCATGGGCTGGATTGAAATCAGCCGGCGCATTGAACCCGGCCAGCAGGCCGAACAGCGCGAAAATTTTAAAAGCCAAGCCCTGTTTCAAGTGCAGCTGCTGTTCCGCGGCATCTTAAATTGGGAAAGCGCGTCATCTGCTGAACATTTTCCCGCGCATCCAATCGATCAAGCCTAAAAAAACCCGCATGTATTGCGGGTTTTTCATTCAGCAGAAATTCATCATCAGGATGCTTATTTCGCTTTGCGTTCCTGTTCAATCAAATAGTTCAACACTTGTGTCACTTTTTGATCTTCACCCTGAATCACATATTTGCCATTTACTGTCACTGCCGGCACGCCAGTCAGCTGATAGCGCTTGGCTAAATCCTGCGCCTGAGCAATTTTAGAGGTGATTGGGAAGGACTTATAGGTGCTGTTGAATTTCGCTTCTGGAATGCCGAACTGAGTAAAGAACTTGGCGAAAGCAGGCTGTTCTAAAATATTTTGGCCATTGGCTTGAATTTCATGGAACAAAGTCAAATGCGTTTTTGGACGCACGCCCAAAGCTTCAGATACATAATAGGCGCGCGCGCCCTGCTCCCACAGCGGATTCATCGCTGCCGGCGTACGCACAAAACGCACATCTTTCGGCATTTGCTTCAGCCAGGCCTGCATATGCGGCTCCAGCTTGAAACAGTGCGGACAGCCGTACCAGAAGAACTCACGCACTTCAATTTTACCCGGCTTTTCAACAGCAACAGGAGTGGGAAGAACTGTGTAGTCTTTGCCTGCAACAAATTGCGCGGCCATGGCGCTGCCTGAAAAAGCAAAAAGAGCAGCGGCTGCACTGCTGAAAAGGAATTTTTTCATGAAGCTTATAATCCTCTGGAATCATTATGATTAGCTTATGCTCACACTATAAATCAAAACGGCCGGATTTCGTTTTCATTCTGTGAACTTTTTTATGGCTTTTATCGCTTTTTCCAGAATAAACGCTACACTAGCTTCCCATAGACTTTTTAAAATATAACGGCCTGCTTGAGGTGACTCTGATGTCTCAATTGAATGTTGACCCGCAAGAAATTGCCAAATTTGAAGCATTTGCTGCCATCTGGTGGGATCAGCATTCTGAGTTCCGCCCGCTGCACATGATTAACCCGCTGCGCCTCAACTGGATTGATGAGCATTCTGGCGGCATCAGCGGGAAAAAAGTGCTGGATGTCGGCTGCGGCGGCGGCATTTTAGCGGAAAGCATGGCGCGCCGCGGCGCAGATGTGCTGGGCATTGACATGGGTTTAGCGCCTTTGAATGTCGCGCGCCTGCATGCCGAGCAGGAAAATGTGCAAAACATTGAATACCGTCAAGTTCCTGTAGAACAATTAGCTGAAGAACAGGCGGGGCAGTATGACGTGGTGACCTGCATGGAAATGCTGGAACATGTGCCTGATCCGGCATCGATTATCCAAGCCTGCCAAAAACTGGTGAAACCGGGCGGCCATGTGTTTTTCTCGACTATTAACCGCAACCCTAAAGCCTATTTATTTGCCATTATCGGTGCGGAATATGTGCTGCGCATGCTGGCCAAAGGCACGCATGACTATCACAAATTCATTAAGCCTTCAGAACTGGCGCATGACATCCGCAGCGCCAATCTAAAACTCAAAGACATGACCGGCCTGCATTACAATCCGCTGACCAAGCGCTACTGGCTGGCGCCAAATGTCGATGTGAACTACATGGTGCACACCGTGAATGAAGGTGCCGAATGAAAGCGGTCCTGTTTGATTTAGACGGCACACTGATTGATACCGCAGCGGATTTTATCCGCATTCTGCAGGACATGTGCCGCAAAAAAGGCTGCGCCGTGGTGGATGCCGACCTTATCCGCACCCAAGTCTCGGAAGGCGCCCGCGCCATGGTCCAGCTGGTTTATCCTGAACTGGATGCCGAAGACCCGGTCTTTTTGGCGCACCGCCAGCGCTTTTTAGATTTATATGGCGCCGATATTGCGGTTGATACCGACCTGTTTGACGGCATGTATCCGCTGCTGGAAGAACTGGAAAGCCATCAGGTTCCTTGGGGTATTGTCACCAATAAACCGCGCTGGCTCAGTGAATCGCTGCTGCAGGCGCTGAATTTAACAGCGCGCTGTTCGGTTTTGGTTTGCCCTGAAGATGTCAGTAAAACCAAGCCTGACCCGGAACCGATGTATCTGGCCGCAAAAGCCATCAATCTGGATGCTAGAGACTGCATTTATGTCGGCGACCATCCGCGTGACATTGATGCGGGACGCCATGCGGATATGTATACCATTTTGGCAGCCTACGGCTATTTACCGCTGCAGTACAAAGATGACTTAACAGCGTGGCGCGCAGATTGTATAGTGAATAATGTAGAACAATTGCATCAGGCGGTTCGCCAGCTGGTGATTGCGCCGCTCAAAGCAAAAATGCTGACTTCCGAACAGCTATAACAACAGCACAAAACCATCGTGCAAGCACAATAAAACGAGGAGGCTTAACATGAAATACTCAGAATATCAGCCTCGCCCAGATCTGCTGAAAGATCGCATCATCCTGATTACCGGTGCGGGCGACGGTATTGGCCGCGCAGCGGCCATCAGTTATGCGCTGCATGGCGCAACAGTGGTATTGCATGGGCGTACATTGAATAAGCTGGAAGTAATTTATGATGAAATTGAAGGCTTGGGCGCTCCACAGCCAGCAATTTTGCCATTGCAGCTGTCCAGCGCCTCTTCTCGCGATTATGAATTGCTGGTCGATACCCTAGAACGCCAATTTGGCCGTTTGGACGGTATTTTGCACAATGCTGGCATATTAGGAGAACGCACTGAGCTTGCTCATTATCCTGTCGATGTTTGGGATGATGTGATGGCGGTGAATTTGCGTGCGCCTTTTATTTTGACGCAAGAATTAATGCCGCTGCTGCAAAAATCACAGAATGCTTCTGTTGTTTTTGCAAGCTCAGGTGTTGGGCGTGAAGCGCGCGAGCGCTGGGGCGCTTACTCTGTGTCTAAAATTGCCATTGAAGCCGTCAGTACGCTGTTTGCTAAAGAAAACACCCATCCGAATATCCGCTACAACTGCATTAATCCAGGCGCCACCCGTACCGCCATGCGCGCCAAAGCCTATCCGGACGAAGATCCAAAAACCTTGCGGACACCAGAGCAAATCATGCCCGCCTACTTATATTTGATGGGTGATGACAGCCTGCAGATGAATGGTCAAAGCATCGATGCGCAAGACTAAAAAACAGATGTGAAACGATTAAAAAAGGAGGCGCTGGCTTCCTTTTTTATTGCGGGCATTTTCCCTCATGCCAAAGCGGCCTTGAAATTCTATGCAATATGCGGATACTTAGTGCCAAATATTTTGAAGCATTGAGAGCGTCATGTCTGACTTGAGCAATATTACCGTAACCCCGACTGAAGACGGCATGATCAGCCTGCTGATTGACGGCCAGCCGCTGTCTGAAAAATACGGTATGAAGTTTGACCCCAGCATTGCAGAAGAATTGAAGGCGCTCAGTACCGGCCAAAGTGTCAAACTGTTTGAACAATTTATCTTTTCGCATACAGACCTCAACTTTGAACATGCCTACAGCTACACCTTAGGCATCATCAAAGATGCTGAAGGCTACAAAGCAGCTAAAAACTTTGTCTATAAAATTACTGCTTCTGGCCAGCAGCCCATGGAACACATCATTAGCAAACAAGGCGAACCAATGAGCGCGGATGATGTGCGTGAATTTATTCAAGCACATTTGGCTAAATCACTCAGCGACTACACCGACCTCAACTACGCTTATTAAGCGCTGGGCTGTACCGCCACAGATGATTCAAAGGCTTATTTCGATAAGCCTTTGCTTTTTATGCAATAGGCATTTAAATGCATAAATCGTTATTTTAGATTATTTTTATAAAATTATTCGGTTTTATAGATTTAAAATTCTCTTTTATGCTTTCCTCGAACAAACAGCAAAGCTGCACAGGGAGACTAAAATGGCTGATCTGCACCGTAAACACGAAACTATCCGTTCAATTGAATCATTACAGCTAACGCATAATTTAATTGACGCTCTGGACAATGCCGCAGAAGCAGAATCTGTAGCTGCCGCAGTCTGCTCTTTAATTCGTTTGACTGAGCAGTGGAATTAAAAACAAACCCTGCCGTGAAGCTTCTAATCAACATAGCGCACAGCAATGCGCTGTTCATAAGGCCCGATCCACAATAAAATTCTACACAGCGCTTGCATCTGACTAAACTTTGCCGAAAAATAAGCAGCTGAACGATAAAACTGCAACATTGAAAATATAATATTCGTATTTTCTGCATTTTATTTAAAAAATTCGCCAACTATCTTCACAGTTTCTCTGCATTTTTTGCGTACAGTAGCTGTAATGAAAATAAATTGTTCCTATGAGGATTCAACATGAAAAAGATTTGGGCTGTACTAGCTATTTCTTTCAGTGCTTTGATGACCAGCAGTCTAAGCATTGCTGCGCCTCACTTTGATCAAGACCGCGGTTACGACCATCCACGGAATTTTAATCAAGGCAAACCAGGCCGTGACTTTCGTGGCGATGATGATGATGACCGTATGCAAAATAACCGCCGCATGCGTGAAGAGCGCGGTGTACAGCGCCTGCAGCAGCACAAATGGCAAACGGGTTATGTCATGCCGCAGCATTACCGCGGAGACGGCTATAAAGTCGATTACCGCGACTATGACTTGCCAAAACCAAGCCGCAACCAGCAATGGTATAAAATCAATAATGACTATATTTTGATTAACTCTGAAAACAACAGCATTCAGCGTATTCTCGGTTTATAAATACCGTTTAAATGTCTGTTTATCAGCCCAGATTGATCTGGGCTTTTTTATGCCTTTGATTTCTTCAAATCCGTAGTATAAAAAGCATTCAGCCCAGTTACACGGCTTCGCTTTTTCTCCATAAAGTACACAATTCCACTCAATTGCCCTCACGCTTTCTCTGCTCTTTCCCGTTAATTTGAAGACATCGAAACAAAGATGCTTCAGCAGAATTAAGGTAACCGCAATGAAAAAAGTTCTTACTGCAACCGTATTGGCTTTAACTGGATTAATTGCAGCTTCCGCAATGGCCGCGCCAGACTACCGCAATGATGACCGCCGCTATTCATACGCTTACGGCCAAAATCATCAAGATCAGCGTTTTGATCATAACCGCTATGACCAGCAGCGCTGGAATGACAGCCGTGTAAACCCGAGCCGCCAATGGCGTGTCGGCCAAACCCTGCCGCACAGCTTTGACTCATCACGCTACAAAGTCAGTGACCGTGAAGCGCGCCGCTTGCCTAATACAGGACGCTATCAGCAATGGTACAAAGTAAATGGTGACTATGTGCTGGTGAATGAACGCTCTAACCGCATTCTGCGCATTCTGGGATAATCGCGCTGTAAATAAATCCCTTCCTGCAAACACCTGAAGCCCCCGTTCAGGTGTTTTTTTTTATCTAAAACATAATTCTTCTGTCAGCCTGCCGATTTTTGATTAGAATCTAAAAGACATTTCGATTTTGAGATCAGCATGCAGATGAATCCGATAGAACCAACAGACAGCACAACTTTGCAATATGTGCACTGGTTTCGGCATTCTGCACCCTATATCAATGCCCACCGCGGTAAAACTTTTGTCCTCATGTTTGACGGCGAAGCGGTGCAGCATGAAAACTTTCAGCATATTATTCATGATATTGCGCTGCTGCATTCTTTAGGCATCCGGCTGATTCTGGTGCATGGCGCACGTCCGCAGATTAATCAGAACTTAAAAGCCAGCCAGCTGCAGACGCCGTTCCACAATCACCGCCGCATCACCACACGTGAATCCTTAGGCGCGGTCATGAGCGCTTCCGGCTCGATCCGCCTGCAAATTGAAGCCCTGCTCTCTATGGGACTGGCCAATTCCCCCATGTACGGCGCGCGCATTGATGTCGTTTCGGGCAACCTGATTACCGCCAAACCCTATGGCATTCGCGACGGCATTGATTTTCAGCTGTCCGGCGAAGTCCGTTCAGTGGATACCGATGCCATTCAGCGCCATTTAAACAGTCAAAATATTGTATTGCTTGGCCCAACAGGCTATTCCACAACTGGCGAAGTATTTAATCTGCTGGCTGAAGAAGTCGCCACCAAAACAGCCATCAGCCTGAAAGCGGACAAATTAATTTTTTTAGGCAAGCAGCATGGCCTGCTGAATGAGCATGGGCAATTGCAGCGTGAAGTCGCGCCGCATCAGCTGGACCGTCATATTCTGCAGTATCAGGATTCCAATCCGGATATTGCGCTGCATCTGCAGGGCGCAAAGACTGCCTCGCTGCAGGGTGTGCACCGTGTGCATCTGATTTCTTATGCTTACGACGGCGCGCTGGTCGAAGAGCTGTTTACCCGCGATGGTTCCGGCACCATGATCACCGATGCGCACTATGAAGAAGTGCGCACGGCCAACATTCAGGATGTCGGCGGCCTGATCAGCCTGCTGCGCCCGCTGGAAGAAGAAGGCATTTTGGTCTACCGCTCACGGGAGCGCTTGGAAAATGAAATCGATCAATTTGCAGTGATTGAACGCGACGGCACCATTTTAGCCTGTGCGGCCCTATACCCGATTCCAACCGCTGAAGGCGAATTGCGTTCCGCAGAAATTGCCTGCGTTGCTGTGCATCCGAGTTACCGAAAATCCAACCGCGGCAGCCAGATTCTGCATTACTTAGAAGAAAAAGCCCGCACTCTGGGCATTCAGCAGCTGTTTATTTTGACGACACGGACCGCACACTGGTTCTTAGAGCAGGGCTTTGAACAGGCCAGCGTCGATGAACTGCCCAATGCAAGGCAAGCGCTGTACAATTATCAGCGCAGCTCTATGGTGTGCAAGAAACCGCTTTAATGCGGTTTTTTAATGCCTGCATAGCTAAATTTTAAATATGCTTATGCTAAAAAATTCAGCAAGAAAAAAAAATCATATCCGCCCTCGGCTGACTCTCGCGGTTTCTATTTATGATTTTAAGAATTTATATATATTTTTCATTAATTTATAAATTCATATCCATCTCAGTTCCCAGCTTGATAATGCTTAAAAACACATAAGCTTTGCACTTTTTGATTTATCTTTTTTATTCATGATAAATGAATTTTTTCTTATTTTTTCCGAAAAAGAAAAATCATTACCGTATTCCCTGTCAAATCATGAATATTTTCAGTCAGGAATACACCGCCATGAGCATTTACCGCACAAAATTTTGGGTTCTGTCTTCAGTTGCGGCTGTGATGATGCTCACTGGCTGCTCCAAACAAGAAGCCGAACAAGCCGTGACCTTAAATATCGGCTATCAAAAATATGGCATGCTGCCAATTTTAAAAGAGCGCGGCGTATTGGAAAAAGCGCTGAAAAAACAAAATGTCAGCGTGAAATGGGTCGAGTTCCCTGCCGGCCCGCAGCTGCTGGAAGGCTTAAATGTCGGCAGCGTGGTCTTTGGTGAATCAGGTGAAGCGCCGCCGATTTTTGCACAGGCCGCCAATTCAAATTTAGTCTATGTGGCGAATCAGCCGGCGGCGCCCAAAGCTGAAGCGCTGATTGTGCAGAAAGATTCCAAGATTCAGTCCGTAGCCGATTTAAAAGGTAAGCGTGTGGTCCTGAATAAAGGCTCAAATGTGCATTATCTGCTGCTGAAAGTACTGGAAGCCCACGGTTTAAAACTCAGCGATATTGAAGTGGTTTATCTTCCGCCTTCTGATGCCCGCGCCGCCTTTGAAAAAGGCGCAGTGGATGCATGGGTGATTTGGGATCCGTTCCTGTCTGCGGCAGAACATCAAATTGGCGCCCGGGTGCTTGCCGATGGTGAGAAGCTGGTTAACAACTACCAATTCTATCTGGCAGACCGCAAATTTGCCGAAGCGCATCCGCAAGTGATTCAAGCCGTGGTCAACGAACTGAACCTTTCAACGCAATGGGTGGAAGCACATCAGGACGAAGCGGCCCAATTGCTGGAAAAGCCAACAGGGCTGGATTTTAAAGTACTGAAAACTTCAATTTCACGCATGGGCTTTGGCGTCACCCCTTTAGCGCCAGAAATCATCAAGCATCAGCAGCAAGTGGCTGACGCTTTCTTCGAACAAAAATTAATTCCGCAAAAGCTCAATATAGATGCGGCCATTATTAAATAACGATCTATTTATAAAATAAGCAGGCATTACGATGAAGCGCATTCAAACAATAACCTCCGTTGGACTTGTCGCGCTGAGCCTTGCGCTCAGCGCCTGCCAAAAAGAGCAAGCTGTGCAAAAACCGGATACCGAAACAGCTTCTCAAGATGAAATCAAAAAAGTTTCGATAGGCTTTCAAAAGTCCTCTCTGACGCTGCTGGTGGCGCGTGACGAAAAATTCATTGAACAGCAATTCCCGCATGCTGAAGTAGAGTGGAAAGAGTTTCCTGCCGGCCCGCAGCTGCTGGAAGCGCTGGCTGTCGGCGCTGTTGATTATGGCGCTGTCGGCAATACCCCGCCTATTTTTGCGCAAGCGGCAGGCAAAGACCTGAATTATGCGGGCTATGAAGTCTATGGCGATCAAAGCTTGGCGCTGGTGGTTCCGCCTCAAAGCCCCATTCAAAACATCAGCCAGTTAAAAGGCAAACGCATTGCCCTGCAAAAAGGCTCCAATGCGCATGAATTCCTCTCCAAAATTTTAGCTAAAGCAGGCTTAAAGTGGACAGATATTCAGCCCATTTGGCTGCCGCCTGCCGATGCCCGCGCAGCCTTTGATAAAAAGTCCGTGGACGCGTGGGCGATTTGGGACCCATTCCTTGCAGCGGCAGAGGTTCAAGGCCATGCCCGCGTGATTACCCAAACCGGTGATTTTGACAAGACCTATGCCTTTTATGTCGCCAATCCTAAATTTATCTCAGCGCATCCAAATGCCGCATCACGCATTTTAAAAGCCCTGAATCAATCGGATCAGTGGATTGTCAGCCATCAGCAAGTGGCGCTGGGCATCTACCAGAAAAACACAGGCTTAGCGCCTGAAGTCGCAAAAAAAGCCTTTGAACGCCGCGTTAAGCCCGCACCGATTAATCCATTAAGCCCTGAAGTCATTCAGGCGCAGCAAAACATTGCCGATGAGTTTCAGAAACTGGGACTGATCCCCGGCAAACTTGAAATCCAGCTGATTGTCTGGACACCTCCTACACATTGATCACCGAGCAAGATCATTTTAATTTAAGGAACTTCACATGAAAATTTTCTGGTTTATCCCGACACATGGCGACAGCCGCTACTTAGGCACAAGCAAAGGCGCTCGCACAGTTGATCACGCCTATATGAAGCAGATTGCAGTTGCCGTTGATAACCTGGGCTATGAAGGCGTGCTGATTCCAACGGGACGTTCATGTGAAGATCCTTGGCTGACCGCGGCCAGCCTGATTGATGCAACCAAACGCTTAAAATTCTTAGTTGCGCTGCGCCCTGGCGTGACCACTCCAGCTTTAGCTGCACGCATGGCGGCAACCTTTGACCGCCTATCCAACGGCCGCGTACTGCTGAATTTAGTCACCGGCGGCGATGAAAAAGAACTGCAGGGTGACGGGGTTTATGAAGACCATGCAACCCGTTATAAAACAGCCAATGAATACGTCAAAATCTGGCGTGAAATTTTAAGCCGTTCGCATACTGGGGAAAGCTTTACTTTTCATGGCGAACGCTTAAGCGTCGATGATGCAAAACTATTGTACCCGCCTATTCAGCAGCCGTATCCGCCGCTATGGTTCGGCGGTTCATCTGATGACGCCATTGAGCTGGCCACTTCGCAGGTCGACACCTACCTGACTTGGGGCGAGCCGCCAGCAGCAGTCAAGGAAAAAATTGCGGCGGTGAAAGCCAAAGCCGAAGCCAAAGGCCGTGAACTGAATTACGGTATCCGCCTACACGTGATTGTGCGTGAAACCACTGAAGAAGCATGGCAAGCGGCAGATGAGCTGATCCAATATGTGGATGATGCGACCATTGCAGCGGCACAAGCCAAATTCAAAACCATGGACTCCGTTGGGCAGCGCCGCATGGCCGAACTGCATAATGGCGACCGCAGCAAACTCGAAGTATCACCAAATCTTTGGGCGGGCGTAGGCCTTGTCCGCGGCGGTGCAGGCACGGCATTAGTCGGCGACCCAGAAACTGTTGCGGCCCGCATTCAGGAATATGCAGATTTAGGCATCAGCACCTTTATTTTCTCAGGCTATCCGCATTTGGAAGAATCGATCCGCTTTGCAGAGCTGGTCTTCCCGCTGCTGCCGCTGGAAACACAGAAGAAACTGGCGCAGCCAAACCTGACTGGCCCATTCGGCGAGATTGTCGCCAACAACTACACGCCGGATGAAAACAAGAAGAAAATTAAGGAGCCGGCTTAATGTCCAAAACAGTTTCGGCTGAAACCCTGCAGGAAAAGCGGGTTTCACGTGGAACACAGTTCGGGCAGCGCTTGCTGCCTTGGCTGTTTCCAATTGCACTCATCTTGATCTGGCAAATTGCCTCTGCCACAGGCCTACTGCAAAGCCGGATCCTGCCTGCACCCAGCGCTGTGGTCACTGCATTTTGGCATTTGCTCGTCAGCGGCGAGCTTTGGCGCCATGTCAAAGTCAGCGCCGGACGCGCCTTAATGGGCTTATTGGTTGGCGGCGGCTTAGGCCTGTTTCTTGGCCTGCTGAATGGCTCTTCCAAAATTGCCTCCAATTTGCTGGATACTACCCTGCAGATGATCCGCAACATCCCAGCGCTGGCGCTGATTCCACTGGTCATTTTATGGTTTGGCATTGATGAAAGCGCCAAGCTGTTTTTGGTCGCAATCGGCGTTTTCTTTCCCATTTACATCAATACCTACCATGGCATCCGCTCAGTCGATCCGCAGCTGATTGAAATGGGCAAAAGCTATGGCTTAAACCGCTGGCAGCTGTATAAAGAAATTATTCTGCCTGGCGCTATGCCTTCCATCCTGGTCGGCCTGCGTTTTTCACTGGGCTTGGTTTGGGTGCTGTTGATTGTGGCTGAAACGATTTCAGCACAGGCGGGTATCGGCTATATGACCATGAATGCCCGTGAATTTCTGCAGACGGACATCGTTCTTGTCGGCATTCTGCTGTACGCCCTGCTGGGCAAACTGGCGGACGTGCTGGCAGTCGCTTTAGAAAGATACCTGCTGCGCTGGCATTCAGGCTATCAAAAGTAATCAAGGAGCATGAAATGACTGATTTAAGCCTAGGCCGTCATGCCGGCGGCAATACGGCGCCAATCGCCCCTGCAGCAGATATCAACCCGCACGCGGTGCTGGGCGCTGAAATTATTATCGAACAGCTGCATAAATTTTACGGCAGCGTCAAAGTACTGGAAGATTTAGACCTGCACATTCAGCCAGGCGAGTTTTTAGCGATTGTCGGCCGCAGCGGCTGCGGAAAAAGCACCCTGCTCCGCCTCATTGCGGACTTGGAAAAACAAAGCTACGGTGAAATTAAGTTCAAATCAGCACGGCATATCCGCGAAGGCATCAGCGCTGACGACATCCGCGTAATGTTTCAGGATCCGCGCCTGCTGCCATGGCGCAGCATTGAGCAGAATGTGCAGTTAGGCTTGCCAAAGGATGCGCATAGCAATGCTTCCGCCATGCTGGAAAAAGTCGGCTTGAAAGAAAAAGCTGGCCTGTGGCCATCTCAGCTCTCTGGCGGTCAGCGCCAGCGGACGGCGCTGGCCCGCGCCCTTTCGCATAAGCCGCGCATTTTGCTGCTGGACGAGCCGCTCGGCGCACTGGATGCGCTGACCCGTTTAGACATGCAAAATCTGATTGAAAAGCTGTGGACGGAGCAAGGCTTTACCGCCATTTTGGTGACACATGATGTCAGTGAAGCGGTACAGCTTGCAGACCGAATTATCTTGCTGGATAAAGGCCATATCGCTTCGCAATTCGACGTTAAGCTTCCACGTCCACGCAAAAAAAATATCGACTTTTCAGAACTTGAACAGCGAGTCTTAAATGCCGTTTTAGCCACCTAAAATTGGCCCAGCCTAAAAAATGCATGATCAATGGTTCGTGCATTTTTTCAAATCAATGGATCTCAAATCCATTATGCCGACGGATAACCTTTGAATCAGAGAAATGACTATGAATACAGGCTATCCGCACGTTTAAAGTGCTTGAGAATCTCAGTTTTCTTATCTGATTATTTTTAAATCCACAGAATACATCTCAATTTTCAATCTACATTTTCTAATTTGATTTAATTCCAAATATCATCATGATTTTAAATGGCAATCTAAAAAATAAATCACCATAAGTCATAAAATTACAAGCTTTGGTTATGCACAAATCTGATGATTTGCCGTACAATTGCCTATTCCCCTTTTTTTCATGTTTTAGAGTGCTAATGGAACAAAAAAAGAGTACACAAAAACGGCATCAGCTGTTAAATGCTGCGCTGGACGTTTTTTCCCTATACGGTTTTAATGGCGCCAGCCTAGACGAAATCGCGCAAATTGCAGAAATGCATAAATCCAATATTTTCTATTATTATGAAAATAAAGAAGCGCTGTACGTTGAGGTTTTGACGACAGTGCTGCAAAAATGGCTTGCGCCGCTGCAAACACTGGAAGCCGAATTAGAACCCGAAGAGGCCATCACCAACTATTTGATGCAGAAGATTGAAGTTTCGCGTACACAGCCTAAAGCTTCCCGTTTATTTGCACTGGAAGTCATTCAAGGCGCGCCGCATATTCTTGAAATTCTAAAAGGGCCGTTAAAGAAATTAGTCAAGCGTAAAGCCAAAGTCATTGCGATGTGGCAAGAGCAAGGCAAAATTTCAAAAGAAATTGACCCGGAATTGTTTATTCTGAATATTTGGGCCATTACCCAAAACTATGCAGATTTTGCAACGCAAATGGAAATGGTGACCGGCAAAACCTTGCGTAACCGCAGCATGGTGCAGCGCGTAATTCAGCATACAGTGCATATGATGCTTTACGGCGCAATTCCTCGCAGCGAAAAATAATTTCTGCCCCATGCAGAAATTTGGCATACGGCCATAGTTGATCTATGGCCGCCGAATTCTTTTTTATTAAGCTTTTATTTTACCATCTGATAAAGTTCAAGCAATTTTCTGGCGCCCAGCAGCAAATTTTCTTCCCAATCTAAATGCGCAGTCTCATTCGCGCCATCGGTAATATATTTTACGGATACCAAGCGCACTCCAAGCTTCTTGCAGACCTTGGCAATCGCATAGCCTTCCATATCCACTAAATTGCACGGCACTTTGGGCTGGCCAATTTCAAAACTGTCCCCTGTCCCGCAAATGCCTGCCGGCAAATGCTGAAAATAGCTGTCTAAGCGGATTTCTGCAGGATGATCATCATCCATCGGCGTCACGCCAACAGCAAAACCCAGCGGCGACACATCCATATCGCGCTGCACAAACTGTGTAACTTCGACCAGCGCATGTGCATCAAAGTGCGAACTGCCTGCCGTGCCTAGATTAAGCAAGACCTTGCAGCCGGTTTTTTGGATCACCTCAAAGGCTTTAAAGGCCGCATTCACTTTACCGATACCGCTGTAATGCACCTCAATGCCTGCCTGTTCAAATAAACCTTTAGACTCATTGGGCAGCGCCATCATTAAGGCAAATTCCTGGGTCATATGCATCTCCGCTTCTGTATTGCATGCGTATAGCATAAATACGTAAAGCCTGCCTTAATTGATTCACTCTTTATCATTCGGCGAGATTTTAAATTGCATAGGGCGCTTGCCCAAAATCGATGCCGTCACAGGCTGATCATTGCGCAGCGATTGAATGATTTTTTCCAGTGCAATTTCTCCATATCACCGCGCATATTCTGCTGATCTGTGATTGGCATGCCTTCCAAACCTTTGCGGCAGGCCACAGCGCCTTTAACATCAAGCGCGGAATCGGAAATTTGCAGCTGCAGGCATATACCCGCGACTCATAAGCGCCTGCTGACGTAATCAAACTGTTAAATACCATGCCGGACGGGTCGCCCCCATGATATTTGACCGAGGTGATACTCGGCGCAATATAACTGTCATTTGATGCGGTAAAGCTTCAGTAGTGGCATCGACCTGTTTGCCCAGCTCTGAACGGAACCAGCCCTCATGCACAAAAGAGTGTGCGTTACATGCATAATATTTTGCGCTGCCGCGCCCATCTCTCCCTCATAATAGCAGCCAACCATATTATAGCTGGCCAGATTGGGCCAGCTATAAAAAGGCTTACAGGCTGAGCTCTGCGCTTAATGGCCTTCTAAATAGGCTTTGAGGCACGGAGAGAAGAATAAATGGCCCTGATAGCAGCCGCGCAGGGTTTTGCTGCATACCAGCATCCACAGCAGCGCCAGCGCCGCGGCCAGAACATAGCCGCCAGTTGCAATGAACTGCACACCTGTTTGCGCTGCAAGATTCATCACGCTCAGGCTAAAAACGCCCAAGGGAAAGGTCATCCCCCACCAGCCCAAATTAAATGGCAAACCATCCCGCGCATGTTTGAGTGTGGTGAATACAGCAATGCCTAGCCACCACAGTCCAAAGCCGATCAATATCACAGCCCCCATGATGCCTGCCTGCTGCAGCAGTACGCCTAAAGCGTTTAACTCCACAGCTTGCAGCAGCCGCTGCGCTTGCTGTCCGAGCAGCAGCAGCGCTAATGCTCCAGTACCAATTGGCCCCAGCGCCAGCCAGCTGCTGATCGCCATATCCTTGCTTGGCAGCTGATGCAGCGCTAAACGCAGCACCAAAATGCTCAGTACGGCAAAAGCTGGCAATACAGACATGCCCCACAGCACATAGCTTCCAAATAAAATGCTGACTGCATGGCTTTGCACAGGCAAATGTTCCAGCAGGACGGCGCCAGATACTGCCGCCACTTCACAGGCGACAATTGGCAGCAGCCATACAGCGGTCATGCTTTTCAGCTCATGCTGTTGACGGCTGAACATGCAAAAAGGCACCAGCCATGCGGTGGCTACAGCCAAAATCACATCGGCATACCACAGCATTTCTGCCAGCGGGATCACAGCAGGCCCATACAGCACCGTGCCGAATTTCAGCAGGCCATTCATTAAAGTGGCCAGCGCCATCGGAATGGCGCCTAAGAACAGGCTCATGACAGGATGCCGGAAAATTTGACAGGCTTCTTCTGTATAAAACAGCCAGCGGCTGGCGTATAAAAGGCCAAATAATAGAAAGATCAAAATGTTGATTTGCCATAAGGCGGCGCCAAGCTGCCACATAAATGCTTGAGCAAAGGGGGATTCAGGTAAAATCAGCGCTAAGACGCCGGTGCCCATAATGACGGTGAACCAGTTTGGAGTAAAATTCCGGATTAAGTCACGCTTCTGCTGTAATTGATAAAATGGCTTTTTCATTGCATGCTGCTCTTCAAATCCTATAATCGCTAATTTAAAAGGTTTTTATAATAAGAAAAATTGATTATTTTTAATTTTTAAAATAAGAATTACTGATATACATCCCCTCATCTTAGAAAAATATTGAGTAAAAACACAACAGCAAGACGAAACTGTGAGAATATGGCAATATATAGTCCTTACAAATTTTTGATGTATTGATTCGCCCATGAAGCTGCTCCGCCTGAATGCTTTAGCGTCCGATTTCCAACTTCCCAAAACTGCCGTGACCATTGGCAATTTTGATGGCGTGCATTTGGGTCATCAAGCCATGATCAGCCAGCTTCAGGCGCTTGCGCAGCAGCAGAATTTAAAAACAGCGGTCATGATTTTCGAACCGCAGCCGCTAGAATATTTCAAAGGTTACGAAGCACCGCCGCGCATTACGTCACTGCGCGAAAAAGTCGAATATCTGACAGAGCTGGGTGTGGACTACATTGTGGTGGCCAAATTTGATAATGCCTTCCGCAATCTCAGCGCTGAAGAATTTGCCGAAATTTTAAAAACAAAACTCAATACGCAAAGCCTAGTGCTCGGTGAAGACCATCATTTTGGCAAAAACCGCCAAGGCAACAGTGAATTTTTACGGCGCTACGGCTTCCATGTCAGTGATCTGCAGAATATTGAAGTGAACGGTGAGCGTGTCAGTTCCACATTAATCCGCCAAACACTGCAAGACGGCGATTTAGCCCACGCCGCGAAATTGCTCGGCCGCCCATACAGCATTACCGGCCGTGTGCAATACGGCGATCAAATTGGCCGCACCATCAACTTCCCAACTATCAATGTGCGCTTAAACCGCCACAAGCCTTGCCTGCATGGCATTTATGGCGTGGAAGTAGTGTGCGAAACTGAATCTTTAAAAGATAAAGTTAAATCTGCATGTCCAGATAAAACCGGCATTGCCGGCTATGAACCCAGCGCCTTATTTGGCGCAGGCCATGCCGGCACCCGTCCAGCCATTCAGCAGGAACATCCTGAATGGCGA
The DNA here is from genome assembly GCF_026168575.1 of Acinetobacter entericus. Taxonomy (NCBI): domain Bacteria; kingdom Pseudomonadati; phylum Pseudomonadota; class Gammaproteobacteria; order Moraxellales; family Moraxellaceae; genus Acinetobacter; species Acinetobacter entericus. The sequence continues at coordinate 11,007 of NZ_JAPEQW010000004.1, read as the reverse complement.
TTAGAAGTACATTTTCCTGATGTTTCTGCTAATCTGTATGGCCTGTTAATGCGGGTGACGTTCTTAAACTATTTACATGGCGAAAAGAACTACCCTTCGCTTGAAGCCTTAAAAGCCGGAATTGATGATGATGTGGAAAAGCTGCTTGAGTTCCGCCAAAACCATCCCCAATTCCCCTTTTAATATCCCAAATTATTTATGTAGAACGCGTCAGCCAAACAGCTGATTAAATTGGAAGACAACTTGCATGAGCGATAAGCAAACTCCTGAAAATGCAGTGGATTATAAAGCCACGCTAAACCTCCCAGGTACTGAATTTGCAATGAAAGCAAATCTCGCAGTACGTGAAGCGAAATGGTTGGAAGAGTGGTATGCCGACAACATTTATCAGCAGATTCGCGCGTCGCGTATTGGCAAGAAAAAATATGTGCTTCATGACGGCCCTCCTTACGCCAATGGCCAAATTCATTTAGGTCACGCGGTTAACAAAGTTTTAAAAGACATCATCATCAAAAGCCGTGTGATGGATGGTTTTGATGCGCCATACGTTCCAGGCTGGGACTGCCATGGCCTGCCGATTGAACTGAAAGTTGAAGAAAAAGTCGGCAAAGTCGGCGTAAAAGTCGATGCATCGGCATTCCGTAAAGCCTGCCGCGAATATGCCTACACTCAAGTCGAATTACAGAAAAAAGACTTCGTGCGCATGGGCGTGTTCGGGGATTGGGACAAGCCTTACCTGACCATGAACTTTAAGCAGGAAGCGGACATTGTGCGCTCTCTTGGCGCGATCGCTAAAGCGGGCCATATCGAACCGGGCCTGAAGCCCGTGAACTGGTGTTTGGACTGCGGTTCAGCATTGGCAGAAGCTGAAGTCGAATATGAAGACAAAAAATCAGATGCGATTGACGTTGGCTTCACTGTTGTAGACCTTGCAGATTTATCCGCGCGCGTAGGCGTGCAAGTTGCCGATTCGACGGATGTCGTGATCTGGACAACCACGCCTTGGACGCTGCCGGCCAACCAAGCCGTGGCGCTGCATGCAGATATTGAGTATCAATTGGTCAAAGCGCGCGGTGACGAAAAAGCAGCGCAAAATTTTATCTTGGCGAAAGATTTAGTTGAATCTGCGACTGAACGTTATGGCTTCACGTCGGTAGAAGTTCTTGCAGACTTCACAGGCAGCAAACTTGAAAACTTAGTGCTGCAGCATCCGTTAATCAATGACCGCCAAGTGCCAGTGATTTTAGGCGAGCACGTGATTGCCACCAGCGGTACCGGCGCAGTGCATACGGCGCCTGGCCATGGTGTGGACGACTACAAAGTGGGCCTGCTGTACAACTTGAAAGTGGATAATCCTGTGGGCGGCAATGGCGTATATTTGCCGACGGCGCCAATTTTTGCCGGCGAACACATTTATAAAGCCAATCCAAAAATTATCGCAGCCTTGTCTGAAAGCAATAAGCTTTGGGCGCATGTGCCAATCAAACACAGCTACCCGCATTGCTGGCGCCATAAAACGCCGATTATCTTCCGTGCGACACCGCAATGGTTCATCAGCATGGATGCCAAAGGCTTGCGTCAAAATGCACTCAATGCCATCGAAAATGACATCAGCTTTGTGCCGGATTGGGGCAAAAACCGTATTCAGTCCATGATTGAAGGCCGTCCAGACTGGTGCATTTCACGCCAGCGTACATGGGGCGTGCCAATTCCATTCTTCGTGCATAAAGACACCAATGAACTGCATCCGCGTACCCCAGAACTGATTGAAGAAGTGGCAAAACTGATTGAACAGGAAGGCATTGACGGCTGGTATAACCGCGATGCTGCGGAATTTATCGGCGCAGACGCTGAACAGTACAATGCCGTTCGTGACACTTTAGATGTCTGGTTCGACTCTGGAACAACCCACTACGCGGTACTGCGTGAACGTGAAGAACTCACCGACCCTGCTGACCTTTATTTAGAAGGTTCTGACCAGCACCGCGGCTGGTTCCAGTCTTCGCTTTTAACTTCTATTGCGATTAATGAACGTGCGCCATACAAAGGCTTGTTAACGCATGGCTTCGTGGTGGATGAGAAAGGCCGCAAGATGTCGAAGTCTTTAGGTAACATCATTACCCCGCAAGACATCATTAAAGACATGGGTGCAGACGGCTTACGTTTCTGGATCGCATCTGCCGACTACCGTTATGAAATGACGGCAGGTAAAGAAATCTTCAGCCGCGCATCTGACGGTTACCGCCGCATCCGCAACACGCTTCGTTTCTTGCTGGCCAACTTAAATGGCTTCAAGCCATCAACAGACGCGCTTCCTGTAGATCAATTAATCGCGCTTGATCAATACATCCTGCAGCGCGCAGCAGACGTGCAGAAAACGGTTCAGCAAGCTTATGAAGATATGAACTTCCATATCGTCACCAATGCGCTGACCAATTTCTGTATCAATGACTTGGGCGGTTTCTATTTAGACATCATCAAAGACCGTCAGTACACCACCAAAGCGGATTCTGCGGCGCGCCACTCTGCGCAAACGGCGCTGTATCATTTGGTTCAGGCCTTTGTGCGCTGGATGGCGCCAATCTTGAGCTTCACAGCGCAAGAAGCTTGGCCGCTGATTCCTGAGCAGTCAGAGAAATATGTCTTTACCGCTGAATGGTATGACATTCCTGCTGCATCGGCTGCAAACGTGGTTTCTGAAGCAGAATGGCAAACCCTGATTGCTGTGAAATCTGCAGTGAACAAGCACATTGAAGCTGCGCGTAACGAGAAAACAGTCGGTTCCAACCTGTCTGCAAAAGTAGAACTTTGGGCATCTGAAGAACTCAAAACTGTTCTTGACCGCCTAGGCGATGAGCTTCGTTTCGTCCTCATTACCTCTCAAGTGCTGGTCAACACATTTGACGCAGCGCAAGGCAATGCATCTGACCTTGAAGGTTTACGCGTAAAAGTATCGGCTGCTGACGGTGAAAAATGCGCGCGCTGCTGGCATGTTCTGCTGGATGTGAATACACATCATGAACATCCAGGCCTTTGTTCTCGTTGTATTATTAACCTTCCTACAGGTCAAGGCGAAGAGAGAAAATATGCCTAATCCGCAAGAAAAAAAGGGCTTATTCCAATTCTACCCGCACAATTTAGTGTGGGTGGGCTTATCCATTGTTGCGATTATTTTGGATCAATGGACCAAGCATATTGCCAGCACGCATCTGAACTACGCAGATCCTGTGCCTGTACTGCCCTTTTTAAATTGGACATTACTGCATAACTATGGCGCAGCCTTTAGTTTCTTGTCTGATGCCGGCGGATGGCAGCGTTATTTCTTTACTTCACTGGCAGGTTTAGTGTCTGTAATTTTTGTATTTTGGCTGATGCGTATGCCAAAAACTGTGAAGATCCTCCCGATTGCGATTGCGCTGATTTTAGGCGGCGCAATCGGCAACCTGATTGACCGCATGTCATTGGGCTATGTCGTAGACTTTATTCACGTGTATTACAACAACAGCCACTTCCCTGCTTTCAATATTGCAGACAGTGCCATTACCCTTGGCACCATCTTATTGCTGATTGATACCTTCTTCCTAGAGAAGCAGCGTATTCAACGTGCGGAAGCGCAAAAAAATGACTGATTTTATTAATCCAAACGAAGAAACCCGTATTGAAGACGGCGCCAAAGTGGAGCTTCACTTTTCGGTTGCTATTGAAAACGGCGTAGAAATTGACAATACCCGCAGCCGCGAAGAACCTGTCAGCTTAGTGATCGGTGACGGCAGCTTATTGCCTGGCTTTGAAAAAGCCCTGTTTGGCCTGCGTGCCGGCGACCGCCGCACAGTCAGCCTGCCGCCGGAAGACGCTTTTGGCCCGTGGAATGCTGAAAATGTGCAAAAATTTGATACAGTCAAATTTGATCCTGCGCCTCTAGTTGGCCATATGATTGAGTTTGAAGATAAAGCCAAGCAAAGCCTGTTTGGCGTGATTAAAACGGTCGGTGAAGACATTACCGAAGTGGACTTTAATCATCCTTTAGCCGGTAAAAACATTACCTTTGAAGTGGAAATATTCAAAGTGACGCCTGCCGGCCAGCAAGGCGTAAAACTGATGTAAAACCGCTTACTCTAAAAAAAGCCCTGCCTGGGCTTTTTTTTATGCCCGAATTTCGAACTTCATCTATTGCAGATACAATTTGTTTATAGGCACGGCCTGATAAAAATCATACTTTAAATACAGGCTGATAGATAAAATACTGAACAAGGAAAACCGATGAAAATTTATATTATTGTGGGCAGTGTGCGAGAAGGCCGTACAGCAATTAAAGTCGCCAACTGGGTCAACAGCGCAATTAAGGGTTATGGCTACTCCACTATTCAAACAGAAATCGTCGATCTCAAAGAATGGAACCTGCCCTTCTTCGCAGGCGCCCATCCGCCAGCTACGGGTATTTATGACCAGCCGAAACAGCAGGAATGGGCGGATAAAATCTCTCAGGCAGATGCTGTGGTCTTCATCAGCCCTGAATATAACCACGGCTACAGCCCTGCACTGAAGAATGCGCTGGACTATATTGGCAAAGAATGGGCAGGCAAGCCTGCAGCCTATATCGGGTACGGCGCAACCAACGGATCTCGCTCAATTGATCAAATCCGCCAAGTGGCAACCCAGCTGGGCTTGATTGACAGCAATGCGGTGATTGAAATCCGCGACATTTTTTCACGCAACTCTGGCGACACCTTTGAACCGAATCCATTTGATGAAAAAAGCCTTAAGGCTGCCGTCGATAAGCTCATTCAATATGTGCAATAAGATGTAATCCAGAGCTTACATGGAATGGGGAAATCACCACTTTTCACACATTGAAATTCAGCTTACATTAAATATATACAGAGACAGGATGTCTCGAAAGCCTAAAACAACAATCATAAGCAGGATAGACGCTGGATGCGTACGGTACGACAGGAGTTATACTGCTGGAATGAATCTAAAAAAGCCTTGGCAGGATGCTAAGGCTTTTTTATTTCTAGTAACTAAAACTGTCTAATTAAACTGCATATTTCAACTAAAAGCGGTCTTTTAAAAACAGTATAAAATCTCGATTTTCAGGTCTGCGCGGCTTAAAAAGCTCATGTACGTTTTGGCTTACATCACCAGTGGGAAATAGATACTATTCACTTTATCTTTTTCCTTTTATATTTAACTCATACAAGACAGGATGTCTTAAGAAAATAACAATAAACAATGCAGCAGGATGCTGACAGGTACGACAGGAGTTTTACCTAGAATGAATACGGAAAAGCCTCAACAGGATGTTGAGGCTTTTTCTTTTCTGATGTGCGCATAACTGCCCTCGAATGCAATAACTTGGTTCTGCACCCCATCAACGTTTAAGCAGTTGTCCGCATTTACTTACAGCGTATGCTGTGAAAATCGACTATTTTTTATACTGAAATATTTCTATTGTTAAATCATAAAGACAGGACGTCTTTTAATAAAAAGAAAAAATGCAATCAGCGGGATGCTGCAGGCAGACTGAATAAATGCCTTCTGAATGAATTCGAAAAAGCCTTGGCTTCTTGCTAAGGCTTTTTTCTATACCGCGTTTTGCAAATAAAACCAGCTGCAGCTGGTCGTAAAAGTGGCAGTTCAGCAGCAAAATTTATACTGCGTGCGCAAAACTGTCCTTATAATTCAAACAGCTTTTACTAAAATAAAAACCGCAGGCCAAGTATTCTTGCAATTTGACCCGCACAGTTCCATGGAATTGGACAGACAATAAAAACAACGAGAGGAAAAATATGCAGCTGCTTCAGCAATTTTTGAATGAATACACCAAAGTGTTTGTCGCAAATGAAAGCCATGCTTCCTGTAGCGCCTTAGCGCAATATATTGGCTCACACCGCGAACTATTGATGCAGCAGCTGCATCAATACGGCATTTTGCTTTTCCGCGGCTTCCAGATTGACCAGCCCGAACAGTTCCACCAGCTGATAGAACAGTATTTTCAGCTGCAGCCATGGAACTCTTTCAATCCCAATATGCCCGGCTGGGCAGCTTCTTGGATGCGAAAATACAGCGAAGGCATACTCGGTGCAGGCGATTACCGCCGTTATATTGACCGCAATACGGTACAGCTGGGGCCTGTAGAAAATTCAGTGCAGGGCCCGCATGTAGAGGGCGGTGTCCGCTCAGAGCGTTCGCGGTATATCGCCTTGTTCTGCCAAGAGCCTTCCACCTATTTAGCAGAAACAGGATTCAATAATTTAGAGCAGATTTGGGATAACTTGCCCAAACCTGCTCAGGAAAAATACCTAGGCGCATGGAATCATTTTTCTTATGTCTCGGCACGTAAAATCAATGCCATCGACCAGCTGCTGCTGAAGAAAAGCCCGTTCAGCATTGAAATGCGCAAAGACCGCAAAGCCAAATTAACCCTGCAGCGCTCACCGCTGGTGATCCATCATCCTGAAACCAAAAAACTGGTGCTGCAGCCTTGGGCTTTTGCCAATAATACCAATTCATTTGCGTATCAGGCCGCTCAAAGCTGTTTCGAAAACCGGGGGGAAATTCAAATTGACTCTACCGCAGACGGCATGCAGCTGACATGGGAAATTTACAACCAGCAAGGCAGCCAAATTGAATGGACCGACAGCGAAAAGCAGCAGTTTTTTAATGCGCTTTATCAGGATGCCTTGCTGCTGCAGTGGCAAAAGGGCGATGTCGCCTTAGTGGATAATGTGAAAATTGCCCACTGGCGCATGAATGGTGAACAAGGAAAACGAAAACTGATTCAAATTCAAGCGAATGTATTTAATGCGGATGATCATTACGCGGCTTAAAAAACGGCCTGAAGCGATTTAAAAAGTGATGTAAGCTTTGGCTTACATCATCTGCTGAAATCGGCGTCTAGGCAGGCTGTGCAAATCAGCTTATTCTGCAGTTATCAGGAAACAGGATGTTTCCAAAACATAACAACAAGAAAAATAATGTTAAGCACTGGGACGTGAGGTACGACAGGAGTTATACCTAATACACGAAATACGAAGAAAACCCCAACAGGATGTTGGGGTTTTCTTTTTTCAGCAATGATTATTCTGCACATCACCGCTTTTATAAGCTTTTTAAATACGCTGCAACATCATCATTACCCGCCATTTCTGCAAGCTCTAATGCGGTGTATTGCGTTTTATGCTGCACATCTGCACCTTTCTCTACAAGCAGCTTCACAACGTCTAAATAGCCGTTTTCGGCAGCTGCATGCAGTGCGCTGTAGCCTTCTTCATCGGCAGAGTTTACGTCTGCGCCATTGGCTAATGATTTTTCGACTTCAGCCAATTCACCTAAAGATGACCAGTACACCAGTTCAGGCAGATGCAGTTCTTCATCGTCTTCAGGGATTGGGGAGATTGAGTTGAGTTTCATAGATTGTACATATCCCTAATATTTACTAAAATTATAAAATCAAATTTTCTCTTCAACTGTATCACTATCTATTTTTTTGATACTTGTAAAGAGGCATACACCCTTTTTTTATGTTTAGGAAACTCTGCAAACTGTAATAACTGATTAATAAAAAGGTCTTTTTTCCTATTACTCACATTACCTTTATTAAAAGAGTTATCAAAAATGAAGTCAAAAAAGCTTATCGCCATAAAGAAAGTATATTTTGTAATATAAAACAATCCGAAAAGAAAAAGGCTAATAATAAATATTATGACTAAAGATTCAACAATATGAATTAATTGAAAAATTGCAAAAATATAGTCCACATTTATACCAGCTGAAATCATCATTGCGGTAAATAAAGCAACTAATCCCATAAACATAGCTAGAACACGATTTTTAGAATCAATAGAGAAAATAAAATTATAAATTTTTTCTCTACTAATTCCTCTCCCTTCATACTTAGATTGAATAAAATAGTATTTCTCAATTTTCTCAATTAAATTTATATATTCATTATTAGGTATAGCTAATATTTCATGAAACCATCTTTTTTTAATTTGTTGTAACGACAACTGATCATTTTTATATAGTTTACGGAATTTAGCCTTCACAATTTCATTTCTTTGTTTTTCTATACAATGAAATAGATAGAAGGTAAAAACCTCTGCTAACCCCATAATCCATAAAATAATATTTTGAGTTTCTTTAGTTGTAGACTTTATAAAATAGAAGTAGCCAACTGAATTTGAAAAAAATATAAGCATAGAAATGATCAAGAAAAGAAATATCTTATTTTTAAATTTCCACACTGCATGGTATGACTCAAATTCTTGATAATACTTTGTAATTAAACTATTCAATAAGATACCTATAAATCATTATACTTATCATTGTTTTATCACACCTCGAAAAATCAAAAAAGCCCCCTTACGAAGGCTTCTTTTAAAGATTCAGCACTTAAGCTTTTGCTGCTGATGCTTCTTGAATCTCTATTTTATCGCTGTCATTGTCATGCATGATTAACGCAACCGCAATTGCCGTAATCAGCACAGGTAAACCTACAGCCATAAAATTGAAATGCGCAGGTAAGTTCATACCCAGCAAACCGCCAATCAAAATTGGCCCGACAATAGCGCCCATACGGCCAATCGCAGATGACCAGCCAATCCCTGTCGAACGTATTGCCAAAGGATAAAACTGAGCGACATAGCTATACAGCAGCATTTGCGAACCAATGGACGCCGCACCCGCCAAAAACACCAAAATATACAGCAAGAACTGATTCGACTGAAAGCCCATCAAGCTCATGACAATCGCGCCCATCATGCCCAAAACCATCAACACAGGTTTTAAATGGAAACGGTCCGCCAAAATACCGCCGCCGACAATACCCACCACAGCGCCTACGTTCATCACCATCATGAACATTAAGCTATTATCCATAGAATAACCTGCCGCCATCATCAATTTAGGAAGCCAGCTGCTCAGCGCATACATGGTGAGTAAGCACGTAAAGAACGCAAGCCAAAACAGAAGAGTATTTGTTGCGCGGCCGCGGCGGAATAAGCTCACGACATTTGCAGATTCAGGCACACTTTCCTGAGGCAAAGAGAACGTCGTTTGCCCAGTTACTGCAACATTTGGCGCCAATTTACTCACAATGCTGCGCGCCTTTTCCTGCTTATTTTCTTTCACAATAAATGCCAAAGATTCAGGCAAAAATTTCCAAATTACAGGCAATAAAAATACAGGAATGCCGGCAATAAAGAACATAATCTGCCAGCCGAAATCTGGCGTAAACCATGAACCTAATAGAGCAGCCATAACACCGCCAACAGCATAGCCGCTGAACATCGTCGTCACCAGCGTGCTGCGCATCTTCTGCGGTGCATATTCTGAAGTCAAAGCAACAAGGTTTGGCATTACACCGCCAATGCCTAGACCTGCCAGGAATCGCAAAATAGCGAATTCTGTTGGGTTTGATGCAAAACCGCCAGCAAAGGTTAATCCGCTGAAGAGCACGATGCAGATCATAATGACTTTTTTACGGCCAATTTTATCCGCCAATGAGCCGAAGAACATTGCTCCGAACATCATCCCTGCTAAAGCACAGCTTGCAAGCATACCCGCCTGCATCGCTGTTAAACCCCAGTCTTTCATTAACAACGGTAAAACAACGCCGTTAATTGCTAAATCGTAACCATCAAACAAAATAATCAATAAGCACCAAGCCACTACATTGAAGTGGAACGGGGTAAATTTCGCCTTATCGACTATAGAATTTATATCTAAGTTATCCGTCGTCATCGTTCTCATCTCCCATGAGTACTTGTCCAAATTTTTCACATGAATTTTTAAGCAAAACTCAATGTTGGCGCACTATACGCAGGCCAAAATTTATGGACAATTAGACAAATGGATAAATAAATAAAATATGCTTAAATTAATGATTTTAATAATAATTAAATATATTGTTTTTTTATCAAAATATGAGTTTCCGTGCTTATTTTTTAGTATTTAAAGTTTATATCAGACTTTAAATATCTTTAATTTATCTACATAAATTTAAAGGAGTTTTTAACAAAAATCTATTTAAAATCAGAGTAAACCACTTTAGCATCCAGAATTTGGTTTCAATTGAAACAATTTCACATACCCAATACATTGAAGCAAACCATAGGATTTTATTTGACTCTTTTTATGCTTTTTTCATATTGTGAAAGAATAGATTCTGCAACTTTTTTCCCTTCTTTTATCTGTGATTTATTTAAAATTCGATCAAAGTTCTTCAAATTTAACTTAGCCTCACTATCCCCTTTTTCCGCAGCCAGAAATATCCATGCATAGGCAATAATATAATCTGTTTCTACACCTTGCCCCTGTGCATATAAAAGGCCAATTTCATTATATGCAGGAACGTAAAATTGTTCTGCAGATTTTAAATACCATAAAAGTGCCTTTTCATAATGCTGTTGAACATATTCTCCTTGCCTATACATTTGGCCTAAGAGAAATTGAGATTGTGCATCACCAGCTTTAGCTGCCCTGCTTTGATATTCCAAAGCGCGATCCATATTTTGATGAACTCCATCTCCTTTAGCATACATAACTGCAAGATTTGCTAGAGATGGCGCATAGCCTTGATTTGCCGACTTTTCAAATAAAATGACAGCTTTATTGAAGTCTTTTGATGTTCCAAATCCTTGATAATACATACTTGCTAGATAATGCGTCGTTGCAAGATCCCCTTGACTTGATGACTCTTCAAACTCATTAAAAGCTTTTGTGTAGTCTTTTTTAGAATAAGCCATTAAACCATCATTAACATCAGCGAATACATATTGAATTCCAATGAATAGATTTAATACAAATACAATATAGCGTTTTTTGCTTATCATTTTTCTTATCGCTTACTCATTATAAAGATCAATATCAGGCTTCAGGCTTCGCTCAAGGCTCTCGTCGGGCAATTATTTCCTATTATTTCCCGCGCATAAAAAAACACCCCCAGCTTAGCAGGGGGTGTTTTCGAATAATGAGCTGGCGATGACTTACTCTCACATGGGTAAC
>NZ_JAPEQW010000039.1:0-17394 GCF_026168575.1 Acinetobacter entericus | reverse complement strand
AGAGTATCACTTATAGGAGTTGTTCAAATTTCCGGATCCATCTCTTAAATGAATAATATTATCTTTCAGAATTCCTATTTACGGAATAATTGCCATAACACAGGATTGGACATGCAGAACAAATTGGAAATGATGCGTATCTTTTGTGTCGCAGCAGAGTCTCGAAATTTTAAAGAGGCAGCCACTCAGCTCGGTATTTCCCCGCAGCTAGTGACACGGGCAATAAAAGAGCTAGAAGAGCAGCGCGGAGAGATTCTGTTCTACAGGAGTACTCGACAAATTAAAATTACCGCTGATGGTGAGCGTCTGGCAAAGCAAGCACGTTTTGCGGTGGGATCGATCGATGCTTTGTTTGTAAAAGACACCAATGAAAAACGAGATGAAATGCGTGGGACTGTCCGTCTTACTGTGTCGTCTGTGTTAGGGCGTAAATTGGTAGTACCTGCACTAGCAGAATTTGCCACACGTTATCCAGATATTGTCGTGGATTGTGTGCTAACAGATTCATACTCGGATGTGATCGATGAGCGGATAGATATCGGGATCAGATTTGGATTTTTGCCGGACAATCGATATGTGGCAAGGGAATTGGCTAAAGTGAACTTCTATTCTGTGGGTACGCCAGAGTTAATTGATAAGGTTGGAATGCCCAAAAAAATTATTGACTTAGATAAATACCCTCTAACAGCACTAGTCGATCATAAAACAGGGCGTTACTGGCCATGGACATTCACCGAAAGTCGAAGCTTTACGCCATCAATGCCCCGTTTTATTACAGATGATCTTGAAGCTGAATTTCAAGCGATTCTCGCTGGAGTTGGATTCGGACACATGCCTGGATTTCTAGTTTTGCCGTGGCTTAGGAGTGGTAAGCTCATTCAGATACTTCATGAGGAAACCTCTCCCGTTTGGCGCCTGTATTTATATCGTCCACAGCGGGGTCCGACACCTTTGCGAATCCGAGCATTGTTTGATTACTTAGCGGAAGTGTTGGGCCATATAGAAAACTGAATCAGATGGAACTAAGCTTTTTTCTAGAAAGTAGAAATCAGATAAGACCATCATGTATTGAGAGTAACTACAATTTTTCCTATTTGCTGATTTGATTCAAGATAGCGCTGAGCGTCATGCATGTCCTCAAAGTTAAAGCAACGGTCGATCACTGGACGAAGATATCCTGCACCTATACTGCTAAGAATAAATCGTCTGGCTTGCTCCCTTAGAACAGGGTCATGGAGAACCTCAAGGAACAAAAAACCTCGCATGGTTAAGCTCTTGCGTAATGCAACTTTAAGGGGAAATGGTGTGATCTCTGGGCTAAGCGCACCATGCATAACCATAGTTCCTCCTACAGACATCGCTTTTGCAATCTGTTCAATATATGGCCCTCCTACAGCATCGAAGGCGACATCAAGATATTCTCCACCTAAACGTAAAACAAGCGCCTCATACAAATCTGGTTCATCTTCACTGGCTATAACATTTTTAACACCGAGATCCAGTAAACGTTGCTTTTTCTCTACCGTCTGTGTACTTGCAATGACCTTAGCACCCGCTGCTTCAGCTATCTGTATCGCAGCTAGTCCTACACTACTTGAAGCTGCTGTGATCAAGATCGTTTTTCCTTTCGAAACTCCACCAGCATGGATTACACCACCCCAAGCCGTCAAATACTGCATCCAGATTGAAGAAGCTTCTTCCCAGCTTAAACTATCGGGTTTGTGAACTAAAAAATTTTCTGGAATCAGAAGCTTGTCCGCATATGTCCCATATTTGGCTAGATTGTCAGTCGGAAGAATCGATACTGCATCTCCTGGAGAAAATTGGCGTACACCTTCACCTATTGCCAGAACTATGCCTGCTCCCTCATATCCCAGACGAGAAGGGAATACTGCCTTTTGAATATAAGTACCACGCCGAAACATTACATCAGCCCGGTTGAGTCCGATCGTTTTCATCTGTATTAGAACTTCTCCTGCGGCTGGTAAAGCCACAGGAAGTGTTTCTAATGTCAGAACATCTGTATCTCCAATAGAATTGAAGCGCCAAGTCTTGGCCTGAAGTGCATTAAATGACATCAATCACGACCTTAATATTGGCAGAGCGATCTTGAACAGCATCATGAGCCTCAATCGCTTGGTCTAGAGTAAAATGACGAGGATCAACAATAGGACGCAGTTTACCTTCCTCAACAAGACGAGTCGCGATCTTAAGGATATCACCATGATGAGCACGGCGATTGCCTGTTAACATCGGCATTAGGACGAATACGCCAGACACTGTGGCACACCGTAGAGATGAACTCGCTAAATTATGATTACCAAATGCAGCACAGCTGGTAATGTGGCCATAGTGAGTTGTCATGGAAAGTGAAGCTTCGAGTACTGGACCACCCACAGTGTCGTAAACAATGTTAAAACCTTGACCCTCAGGGCTTGCAGCAATAATGTCATCGGAAGATGCTGTTGTGTAATCGAGAGGTGTTGCACCGAGTTCTGAAATCAGTGATTGATCAGCTGTACGACCAGTCGCCCAAACATTTGCATCAAGTGATTTTGCAAGCTGAACCACCATATAACCAACGCCACCAGCACCACCCTGAACCAGTACAGTTTGCCCTGGTTGGACCTTCGCGTTATCCACTAAACCTTCCCAAGCGGTGAGGAACGTCAATGGTAGTACTGCTGCCTCGCGCATAGAGATATTCCGTGGCTTTAATGCGATCAGATCAGCATCTACGACAATATATTCTGCTAAAGATCCTTGAAGACCACGAACGCCACCAATCAGACCGTAAACTTCATCTCCAACGTTGAATTGGGTGACACCTTCACCAACAGCAGTTACAACCCCAGCCATATCTGTTCCCAACACGGCAGGAAGATCTGGCATAGCATATGGTGCTTCACCAAGACGAATTTTATAATCAATAGGGTTTACACCACTCGCATGAATACGTACCAGAACTTGCCCAGCCTCAGGGTGAGGTATAGGGAGTTCTACACGTGTAAATTCATGATCACCAAAATTTTCTAAGATAAGAGCATTCATCATCTTATTCATAATTGTTCCTTATTCTTAACTGGGGGATGATGTGCACAGTACCAAAGTAAATTAATCCAATAAATGATATTTATAGGATTTTATAATTCCTAAATAATGAATAATAAATATCATCCGCTCACTAAAGAAGTGGGGTTCGGCGGATGCTTACCAAAAAAAGAGGTCTACACAGGCCTCTTTTTTATTTGGGTTTAATATGTGAAATTATTGCTGAGTGTCATCTTCATTCAGAATTTGCCCTGTGTGCTTTGGTGTAATTAAAGGTGCAGTCGGACGCGGTCCTGTATATTGCAAGCCGATACCCGCATAGACATCATCTGCTGCAACTTCGGTTTCAAAACGTTCTTTGTCTCGTTCTCGGATTTCTTGGCTAATTTCTTCAACATCACTCTGGTCAACACCCAGTTCTTCTAAAATTGCACCGCCAAATAGCATTGCCGACTCGAAGGTTTCTCGAATCATATAATCCACATTTTGTTTTACTAAATGCAGCGCATGCTCACGGTCATAAGAACGAACCAGTAACTTGGTCAAAGGAAATTCATGTTGCACCAACTCTACAATCTTATTCGTCGTTTCTTTGTGGTCTACGCAAACAACAATTGCTTCAGCCGTATCTGCTCCAGAGGCATGTAAAATATCTAAACGAGAACCATCGCCATAGTAAATTTTAAATCCAAATCTTTCAGCGTTTTGAATCATGTCGATATCATTATCAATGATGGTCACGTCAATGCCTCTAGCAAGCAGTAATTGACTTGAGACTTGTCCAAAACGACCGAAACCAATTATCAGGACTTTTCCAGAAAGTCCTTCGGCAATAGGGATATTTTCCAAAGAAGTTTGTTCTGTAGTTTGGGTAAAACGTTTAAACAGAATGCCAATGATGGGGGTCAAAATCATTGACAAGACCACAATCGCAGTCAGGTTTGAGCGTTCAACATCACTAATGACTTGAGCACTCATGGCGGCAGTAAAGAGTACAAAAGCAAATTCACCCCCTTGAGCCATCAGTAATGCGCGATCGAGTGCTTCGGAGTGTGAACTTTTGGTCATGCGTGCAATTAGGTAAATCATGGATGCTTTGACAAACATCAGCAGAAGTACAGCACTTAAGATTAACACCCAGTTATTTTTTACGACGTTAAGGTCTAGTGACATGCCTACACCTAGAAAAAATAATCCGAGCAATATGCCACGAAACGGTTCAATATCTGCTTCAATCTGATGGCGAAAAGTGGATTCGGAGAGTAATACCCCTGCAAGGAATGCCCCCATTGCCATCGATAAGCCAGTGACTTGCATCAGTAATGCTGCGCCGAGCACCACCAAGAGTGCTGATGCAGTCATGACTTCACGGGCTTTGGCTGCCGCTAATAAGCGAAATAAAGGATTAAGCAACCAATAGCCTGCAGCGATTAAACCTGCAATTGAAATTAAACCAATTCCGATGCTCTGCAAACGCGTAGAAGTACTTTCAACTACATGATTCGGTGCGATAAAAGCGACAATTGCCAATAAAGGTACAATCAATAAGTCTTCAAAAAGCAGGATCGAGACAATTTTTTGTCCTCGTGGTTGAGCAATGTCTCCACGATCTCCTAAAAGTTGCATCACAATTGCAGTCGAGGTGAGTACAAAGCCCGCAGCACAGACAAAACTCACTTGCCAAGAATAGCCATAGATCAAGCCTACAGCCGTTAACCCCAATGAACAGGAAATAATTTGTAATGTGCCTAATCCAAAAATTTCTTTTCTTAAACTCCATAAATGCGATGGACGCATTTCTAGTCCAATCACAAACAGATACATCACAATACCAAGCTCAGCGATATGCAGAATAGACGCAGAATCGTAGAAGAATGCCAGACCAAATGGACCAATAATTAATCCCGCAATTAAATATCCCAATACGGAGCTTAGTCCCAGACGCTTGATTAAGGGGACCGCGATCACTGCAGCCGTTAAAGACTGTCAGCAAAGTATTGGTAAGTTTTTCACTATAGGTATTGAGGGAAATAATTGCAAAATAAGGCATCGGATTAGATGTATTAGTTCAGTATTGAGTGTGGCTTTAGAAAGAATAAGGATATTAATGCTTCTCGCAATATTCTAGCGGTAGGACAAACCACTTTGTCTTTCGAGGAAAGATGCGGTAAAGGTCGCTCTGTGAAACAGAAAGCATGCCTAAATCCGTGAGGAAGTCGCCTAAGAGCTTTTGCTTTTAAAATCCCTGAGAAACATGTTTCGTAAAGAGTTAGTCGAAAGTGGGGGGAACATATCAGAAGTTTTATTTTATAAGCTATTGTAAAGATTGGGAAAGTTAATTATGACATCCAGTTGCAGAGCCAATAGTGACTTCATTTAATCTAAGCATACTTTTTGAAACACTACTTAAATTTTTAAGGTTTATAAAAATTATTGCTTTTTTTATACTATGGGGTACTATAGTATTAATGCTAGCAAATAAGGAGGTCTGATGCCTAATCAGGTTGAAGACAAAAAAAAGATTCTTCTACGCGTCAGAAAGATCAAAGGTCAGACGCAAGCGATTGAAAAAGCGTTAGAAGACAATGTGGAATGTGGTGCAATTCTGCAACAAATATGCTCTGTGCGTGGTGCTATTAATGGTTTGATGAATGAAATGTTGGAGGTTCATTTAAAGGACACTTTAGTATCAGGTGAAACCACAGAACAACAACGAAAAGAAGAATTGGCTGAAATCGCCAAGATTCTAAAATCATATTTAAAATAGATCTGTATAAGGAATTATTCCATGAAGTCACGTGCTGCCGTTGCGTTTGGTCCTGGTCAACCTCTTCAAATTGTTGAAGTTGATGTTGCACCACCGAAGAAAGGTGAAGTATTAATCAAGATCTCCCATACCGGTGTGTGTCATACAGACGCATTTACTTTATCTGGCGATGATCCTGAAGGTGTTTTTCCGGCTATTCTCGGGCATGAAGGTGCTGGTGTCGTAGTTGAGGTTGGTGAAGGCGTGACTAGCGTCAAACCAGGTGATCATGTAATTCCACTTTACACCGCTGAATGTGGCGAGTGCGTATTCTGTAAATCAGGAAAATCGAACTTGTGTATTTCCGTTCGCGAAACTCAAGGTAGAGGCGTAATGCCAGATGGTACCACTCGTTTTTCCTATAATGGTCAACCGATTTACCACTATATGGGCTGCTCAACGTTCAGTGAATACACGGTAGTGGCAGAAGTATCATTGGCTAAAATCAATCCTGAAGCCAATCACGAACATGTCTGCTTACTGGGTTGTGGGGTAACAACGGGTATCGGTGCAGTACATAACACGGCTAAAGTACAAGAAGGTGATAGTGTTGCGGTCTTTGGTTTAGGTGGTATTGGTTTGGCAGTCGTACAAGCCGCACGTCAAGCTAAAGCAGGGCGTATTATTGTGGTTGACATGAATCCAGATAAATTTGCGCTGGCAAAAGAGTTTGGTGCAACGGACTTCTTGAACCCTAAAGATTACGATAAACCAATCCAGCAAGTCATTGTCGAAATGACTGGTTGGGGTGTAGATCATTCATTTGAATGTATTGGCAATGTGAATGTGATGCGTGCAGCTCTTGAAAGTGCACACCGTGGCTGGGGACAATCCGTAATTATTGGTGTAGCTGGCGCAGGGCAGGAAATCTCTACCCGTCCATTCCAACTAGTTACTGGTCGTAAATGGTTAGGTTCTGCTTTTGGTGGCGTAAAAGGTCGCACGCAACTTCCAGGAATGGTTGAAGATGCCATGAAAGGTAAAATTCAATTAGAACCATTTGTGACACATACGATGGGCTTGGATCAGATCAATGAAGCCTTTGATCTAATGCATGAAGGTAAGTCAATTCGTACTGTAATTCATTACGAGTAATTCCGTCAGGCCTTATACTTTTCCATGCATGTGCATCATGAATGACATGCATGGAATCCTCTAAAACGGCACATCATCTGTAAAACAGATCTATCTGTGTAGGCATCATGTATAGGTTCAATAAACCTGCCTACATTTTAAATCTTTATCACTATTCTCTATGGAGAATGTCAGACTCTTTGTTTACTCGATTTCTCATGAAGTCTTGCTCAACATAGGTAATTGATTATGGAAATAATTGAGAAACATGCTTCTTTTGGTGGATCGCAAGAAGTGTATCGCCATCAGTCAATAGCATTAAACTGTTCAATGAAATTCTCAATATATCTGCCACCACATGACAAAGATGAGCGGTTGCCAGTTTTATATTGGTTATCAGGACTGACTTGCAACGAACAGAACTTTATTACTAAAGCCGGAGCACAAAAGTATGCGGCTGAACATAAAGTCATTATTGTTGCACCAGATACCAGCCCACGTGGAGAGGATGTACCAGATCATGCAGATTATGATTTAGGCCAAGGCGCAGGATTCTATGTGAATGCAACACAAGTACCCTGGTCACAGCATTTCAAAATGTATGATTATATTGTGGAAGAGCTCAGAAATCTGATTGACCTGAATTTTCCGACCAACCAAGTCCAAAGCATTATGGGGCATAGCATGGGTGGTCATGGTGCATTAGTAATTGGTTTAAAAAACCCTGAGCTGTATAAAAGTATTTCTGCTTTTGCACCAATTGTTGCACCTAGCCAAGTACCTTGGGGGAAAAAGGCTTTCACACACTACCTAGGTGAAACCGAAACTTTATGGAAAAGCTATGATGCGATTGAATTAATCAAAAACGCTGAAGTTCATTTACCTATTTTAGTCAATCAGGGAACAGCTGATGATTTTCTTGAAGAACAGTTAAAGCCTAAGCTTCTTAGTGATATTTGTTTGGAACAAGAATATCCTCTTACACTTAACCTAAGAGAAGGGTATGACCATAGCTATTACTTCATTGCGAGCTTTATAGAGAAACATCTAGAGTTTCACAGCAAATTCCTAGCTAAATAACTTTCATAGATATGAGGATGTATATGTTGTTTGAACCGTACCGGGTTTGTCGGAGACTTTTTATTTAAGTTAGGCCNTTCATTGCGAGCTTTATAGAGAAACATCTAGAGTTTCACAGCAAATTCCTAGCTAAATAACTTTCATAGATATGAGGATGTATATGTTGTTTGAACCGTACCGGGTTTGTCGGAGACTTTTTATTTAAGTTAGGCCACCTGACCTAACGGATTAATTTTATCATAGTACATTGCTTCAAAATCAAAAGGTGGCACATAACCTAGTGCACTATGTACACGCTCTTTATTGAACCAATCTACCCAATTTAATGTCGCAAGTTGTACATCCGCTAAACCTTGCCAATCTGCTTTTAAATATTCAATCACCTCTGTTTTGTATAAGCCATTCACTGTTTCAGCCAAAGCATTATCGTATGAATCACCGGTCGTACCGACTGATGCTCGTAAATTTGCTGCTTCTAAACGATTGGTATAGCGAATGGAAAGATATTGAACCCCTCTGTCACTATGGTGAATCACATTCTTTGGCATGTCTCGAGCATGTAACGCTTGCTCAAGTGCATCGAGCACCATATCTGTATTCATCCGTGTCGATACTTTCCATCCAACAATTGCTCGTGAGAAGACATCAATAATAAATGCAGTATAAACCCAGCCTGAATTTGTTTGAATATACGTGAAGTCAGCGACCCATAGCTGGTCAGGATGATCAGCACTAAAATTGCGTTTCACCAAGTCATCTGCTCGTTTTTGATCCTCTCGGCTACGGGTAGTTTGTTTATTCTTACCACGCCAAACACCTTGTATACCTAGTTTTTGCATCAATCGAGCAACTGTACAGCGAGCAATAACATAGCCTTCACGTTTCAATTTTTGCCAAACTTTACGCACACCATATCGACCTGAACTTTCCTTCCAAATTCGTTTAATTTGTTCAGCATGATGCAAGTCATGTAGATCTCGCTTTGCTCGATGTTCTGGGTTTTCAACGAAATCTAGTGTTCGATAATAGGTAGAAGCCGCGATCGGTAAAATCCTGCAAATCGCCTCAACACCATATAACGCCTTATTGTTATGGATGAAATCTACCATTATTTGTGTGGGCGGTCGAGCTCCGCCTGGGCGAAAAAAGCGGCTGCTTTACGTAGAATTTCGTTAGCACGTTGCAGTTCTTTATTTTCACGTTCGAGTTGTTTAATACGTTCTTGATCTGAAAGTTGCTGTACTTTAATTGGGTTTTGTTTATCTAAATATTTTTGATACCAAACACGTAGAGTTTCAGGAGTACAACCTATCTTGGGAGCAATAGCGGTGATCGCAGCCCAATTCGATGGATAATCTTTCTCGGATTCAATCAATAATTCAACCGCTCTTTCTCTGATTTCAGGGGTATATTTTACTTTTTTCATCGGGACATTCTCTCAGAAAGCTTGGTCTCCGACAAACCCGGTACGGTTCAGTTCTTGAATGTCTCTTGAGCAATATAATTTCCAGATGAAGAGGTCAGCTTATAAATCTAAGGGTGAATCAATTGATCCTTATATAACTAAGATTGAATTTAATCATCTCATATCTTAATTTTCTGATTCAAATGTTAATGGTATTAACTTGAATAAATTCATAGCATTATGCCGAAATAAAAAAACCAGATTTTGGCTCAGCTATGGGATTTTTTTTAACTTTTATACAACAAAACTTTCTGACATGCATCCATTAGCAATGTCAGAATCGTTTTAATTCTAATCAATTGTGGAGTCTTAGTCATGCTTAAAACAGCTTTATATGTCCGCCTTGAAGCTAAACCGGGTAAAGAAGACGAAGTGGAAGCTTTCCTTAAAGCCGGTTTACCTATTGTAATGGAAGAACCTGCGACAGTTGCGTGGTTTGGCCTACGTCTTGGACCTACAACATTTGGTATTTTTGATGCATTTCCTGATGAGGCGGGTCGCGAAGCACATTTATCTGGCAAGGTTGCAGCTGCTTTGATGGCTCAGGCCGATGAGCTATTTTCAGAGCCACCATCAATTGAAAAAGTAGATGTTTTAGCTAGTAAACTACCAGCTCATACTGACGCCTAAATGTATGAAAGTGCTGCCTGAAATTTCGAATGAAAGACAGCACTTCAACCCTTTGAGGTTTGTCGGAGGCTTTTTATTCAAGTTGGGCTACTTTATTTAATGGCTTAATTTCATCATTTACATGGATCAATATCAAAACAGGGTAAATAAACGAATGCACCCATGTACATGCTTTATATTGAACCAATATATCTAATTTACTGTCGCATTTGTACATCTGCTAAACCGTGCCAATCTGCTTTAAATATTCAATCACCACTGTTTTAGCCAATGCGTTCATGACCATGTCAGTAGTCATACGTGTTGATACCTTTCATCCAACAATCGCTCGTGAAAATACATCAATAATAAAAGCGGTATAGAACAAGCCTGGATTTTTTAACCATCACTAAAGTTGCAAGCTGAAATAATTTTTATAAAAATAGACGACTGGTCTATTTTTATGTATAGTCACCACATGGTGTAGGCAAAAGCCGCAGTGTTGTCCAATTTTTTAAAGTTTATTTGATGAATAACGGTGGTTTTTCAAATCAATTAGTTGATCATCCTAGGATAAAAATATGCTGAATTTTAACTTTTATAATCCGACCCGCATTATTTTTGGTGGCGATACAATAGCTAAAATCAATGACTATGTGCCTACAGAAGCAAAAGTATTAATGTTGTTTGGTGGTGAAAGTGCACGTAAGAATGGTACTTTAGCTGAGGTGCGTGAAGCATTAGGTCCAAGAGAAATTCATGAATTTGGCGGAATTGAGCCGAATCCGAGTTATGAAACCCTCATGAAAGCTGTAGAGCTGATTCGAAAACAAAAGATAGATTTCTTGATGGCTGTCGGTGGTGGATCGGTAATTGATGGTACTAAATTTATTGCAGCAGCAGTCAATTATACAGGGGATGCATGGGAGATTTTAGAAACCCATGGTACTAAAATTACTCAAGCTTTGCCTTTTGCGAGTGTACTCACCCTTCCAGCAACTGGTTCAGAAATGAATAGCGGTGGGGTAGTCACCAGAAAATCGACCCAAGCCAAATTGTCATTTAGCAGTCCCTATGTTTTTCCACAATTTTCCGTACTCGATCCGAATAAAACTTTTAGCTTGCCGACGCGCCAGTTAGCAAATGGCGTGGTCGATGCATTTGTTCATGTCATGGAACAGTACTTAACTTACCCTGTGAATGCACAAGTACAAGATCGTTTTGCCGAGGGTCTATTGCAAACTCTGATTGAGATTGGACCGAAAATCTTTGAAGATTCAGCAGATTATGACACGCGTGCGAATTTGATGTGGTCTGCTAGCATGGCACTGAATGGGCTAATTGGAGCTGGGGTACCACAAGATTGGTCAACCCATTTGATTGGACATGAGCTCACGGCTTTATATGGTATTGATCATGCTCGTACCTTGGCCATTGTGTTGCCGGCCAATCTACATGTACGTCGTCAAGAGAAGCGAGAAAAATTACTACAGTATGCAGCTCGTGTCTGGCAGATTGTCGAAGGTGATGAAGAACAACGTATTGATACTGCTATTGCTCGTACTCGAGCCTTCTTTGAGCAACTTGGATTGCCGACTCGTCTTAGCGATTATGGACTGGGGGAGACAGATATTGAGATCATCATTACGCAACTTAAATCACATAATCTTACACAGCTAGGCGAACATAAAAATGTTTCATTAGAGATCAGTCGCCAAATTCTCGAGATGAGCATCTAAGCTAAATGCGCGTATCTGGCATGCTCTGACCCTGTAACAATGCTCCTCAATCATGAAAATTATCGGAGAAATAACATGAAAATTTTAATCGTTTTAACCTCACATGATCAACTTGGCAATACTGGTAAGAAAACAGGTTTCTGGCTAGAGGAACTTGCTGCACCGTATTACACCTTTATTGACTCTGGTGCTGAAGTTACGCTGGCGTCGCCTCAAGGTGGGCAGCCACCACTAGATCCGAAAAGTAATTTAGCCGATGCGCAAACTGAAACCACTCATCGTTTTGAAGCAGATCCAACTGCAATGCAAGCATTGGCACAGACGCATAAACTTAGCGAAATTTCTGTAGCTGATTATGATGCAGTGTTTTATCCAGGCGGGCATGGCCCATTGTGGGATTTAGCAGAAGATCCGATTTCAATTTCTCTGATTGAACAGGCGATTCAGTCTGGCAAACCTGTTGCAGCAGTGTGTCATGCCCCGGGTGTTCTTCGTCATGTGAAAGCGAGTAATGGAGCGCCTTTAGTTAGCGGTAAATTAGTGACTGGTTTCACCAATACTGAGGAGGCCGCTGTAGGTTTGACTGAAATTGTACCATTTTTAGTCGAAGACATGCTTAAAGAAAACGGTGGTCATTATTCTAAAGTGGATGATTGGCAAGTATATGTTCAAGTAGATGGCTTGCTGGTTACTGGACAAAATCCAGCCTCTTCTGCTGCAACCGCTACAGCATTACTTCAATTGTTGAAATAAAGAGTAGCTAGTGTCTGTTGTGGTGCTTAGCAGTGAATAAAACTTCTGACTTTGAGCAACTGGCGCAATAAGCAAAATAACCCTCATTTAATGGTGAAGGGCCTGAGTGAATAGCTTTCCTTCCTTTATTTTTCTATATACAGGAAGGAAGGGTATTTTTTTAATTTAGATCAATTTAGTCATGATTACTTGGATACATTGAAATGAAAGCCAGCAAACTTTTTCAAAACTTAAGCTTAGGCCCTTATGTTTTGCAAAACCGTATTGTATTGCCACCATTAACGCGGTCGCGCAGTACTCAGCCAGGGAATATTCCAAATGAATTAATGGCAACCTATTATCAACAGCGTGCCGGGGCAGGATTTATGGTCACCGAAGGTACGCAAATCGAGCCACGTGGTCAAGGCTATGCTTGGACTCCCGGTATTTATAGCCCTGAACAGATTGCTGGATGGCGTAAAGTGACGGAAGCAGTGCATGCTAAAGGAGGCATTATTTTTGCACAGCTTTGGCATGTTGGGCGTGTTTCACATACATCTTTGCAACCCGATCATGCATTACCGGTCGCGCCCTCGGCTATTAGGGCTGATAGTAATGTTAAAGTCTTTATTGAGACCGGGCCCAATGCAGGGACCTTGGCTGATCCTTCCATGCCACGTGCTTTAAGCAATGCAGAGGTTAAAGAATTAGTGCAGCTCTATGCTCAAGCAGCACGCAATGCCTTGGCTGCTGGTTTTGATGGGGTTGAAATTCATTGTGCAAATGGTTATTTGGTAAATCAATTTATCTCTGCACATAGTAACCACCGTGAAGATGAATATGGTGGATCACTAAACAATCGGTTGCGTTTTTTACGTGAAGTAGTACAGGCAGTTGCTGAAGTGGTTGGTGCAGATCGTTTAGGAGTGCGTTTTTCCCCGCTATTTGAAAGTACAGAGGAAGATCGTGTGTACATGGGGTTGGTTGAAGATGATCCACATGTGACTTATATTGAAGCCATAAAAATACTTGAAGAAGTTGGGATTGCCTATCTATCGATTGCAGAAGCTGATTGGGATAATGCACCAGAACTTCCTCATGATTTTCGTAAAGATGTCAGAGACACTTTCAGTGGTCGGATTATTTATGCAGGTCGATATACGGCAGAAAGAGGGACTCGAATTTTAGAGGCAGGTCTGGCCGATTTAATTGCATTTGGACGCCCATTTATTGCGAATCCAGATTTACCCGATCGCATCGCTAATGGTTGGCCATTGAATGCAGTAGATGCAAGCACTATGTATGGTGGGACGGAAAAAGGCTATATCGATTATCCAGCTTACGCAGATTAATCTCGACTAAGTGAGTTATTTTGCCAACCTTTGTGGTTGGCAAAACAAGGGCTTAGGATTGCTGTTGCCAGCACAATTTCTTGTTAAAACAAATTCTTAAAATTTTTTAGCTGTGTAATGAGCCAACCTGCCAGTGGGAAAGAAATCAGTTGCGTTACTGGCACTAATACTATGACTTCAATCAACACCATCATCGGGAAACTTTGATGCTGTGTAATTGGCTTTAATAAAGTGAGAACCAGTAATAGTGTGGGATATAAGCCTAAATAACCAACTAAAATACGAGTCATGAGGGCTTTAGAAGGAGAATTCATTGTGCGCTATACTCATGGATTGTAAATTGATCTAATAGCAACACAATAATAGGTAATCATTGGACTGCTATCATGAATTATTAATTATGTAGTTGATATTTAATTTTTATGAATCTTCACTTTTTAATAGAAATTTAGTTGCTCTCAGAGCTTGATGTAATGGTGTTTTATCTTTTTGCAACTTACTCAGTAATGCTGCACCTAACCACATTTGGTAAAGTACTTGTGCCAAAGTAGAGGCCTCGGTATCTGCTTGGATAGACTGATCCTGTTTTCCCAAATCAATTAAACCAGCAATACGTTGGATTACATCATCAACGCCAGCGGACATAATCGAGCGCATATCTTCAGATAGATCGGCAACTTCTGCGGCAAGTTTCACAATTAAACAGCTATCCGCCCAACCACACTGTGTTTCAGGATCTGCTATCCATAAATTAAAATACTCAATCAGCTTTTGATAAGGGGATTTATCACAACGCCATACATCATTTAAACGGACTTGGTAATTGTCTACATAATGCTGTACCAATTCACATCCGAAAGCTTCCTTAGATTGGAAATAATGATAAAACGAGCCTTTAGGGATTTCACAGCTCTGTAAAATTTCCTGTAATCCTACGCCAGTAAAACCTTTATGCAAAATCAGGTCTGAACTGGTGTTAAGAATGTGTATGCGCTTCGCTTCAGACTTTTTAATAGGAGTAGGCTTCATATTAATTATTTACTCTATTGCAAAAAATAGACCAGTCGTATTGTTTTTTATTATAACTCATCTACAATGGATGTAAAGAAATTTTAATCACAGTTTTTGATTGTGAAGAAAAATACTTTTAAATAAAACATGGAGTTATATGTGTGAAAACAGTTATTAATCAACGCATCGTTTTAGCTAAACGGCCAGTGGGTGAGCCAAAACACAGCGATTTTCGTATTGAACAAGTTGAACTCAATGAACTTAAACAAGGCGAGATATTGTTAAAAACCATTTACTTGTCACTCGATCCTTATATGCGTGGTCGCATGAGTGATGCTCCTTCATATGCAGCACCGGTTGAAATTGGCGAAGTGATGGTCGGTGGAACAGTCAGTCAAGTGGTGGCCTCTAAAAACCCAAAATTCAAAGAAGGCGAGTGGGTTCTTTCCGGAAATGGCTGGCAGGGCTACGCAATTTCTAATGGGACTGCATGTCAAAGCTTAGGTATGCAACCTGAACATCCATCTTGGGCATTGGGTATTTTGGGAATGCCAGGATTTACTGCTTATATGGGGTTGTTGGACATTGGTCAGCCTAAAGCTGGTGAAACTTTGGTCGTTGCAGCTGCAACAGGACCTGTTGGTGCTACGGTTGGACAGATTGGTAAAATTAAAGGTTGTCGCGTGGTTGGCATCGCAGGTGGGCCTGAAAAATGTCGCTATGCAGTAGAAGAACTCGGCTTCGATGCTTGTATCAATCATCATGATGAAAATTTTGCAGAACAATTACAACAAGCAGCTCCCAACGGTATTGATATTTATTATGAGAATGTCGGGGGTAAAGTGTTTGATGCGGTATGGCCATTGCTTAACTCTGCGGCACGTGTACCGGTGTGTGGTGTGGTTTCCCAGTATAACGCTACCGAGCAAGCACAAGGGCCAGACCGTTTACCGGGCTTTATTTCCACCCTTTTAAAAAAGCGTATTCGCATGCAAGGCTTTATTATTTTTGATGATTATGGCAGTCAGTATCCGGAATTCTATCAGCAAATGTCTGAATGGTTGAAAGACGGAAAAATCAAATATAAAGAGCATATGGTGCAAGGTTTAGATAACACGATCAATGCTTTCAATGGTATGTTGAAAGGCGAAAACTTTGGCAAAGTGGTTGTAAAAATTTAAAAAAATAGGAATTATCATGATCACACTACATCATTTAGATCAATCACGTTCTTTTCGCATTTTGTGGTTACTTGAAGAAATCAAGCAGCCCTATGAGCTGAAACGCTATTATCGTGACTCAAGCACGCATTTGGCCCCTGACTCTTTAAAAACCATTCACCCTTTAGGGAAATCTCCAGTATTGGAATGGGATGGCAAAGTTATTGCAGAGTCAGGCGCAATCGTTGAGTTATTAATTCAGAAACTTGCGCCGCATTTAGCACCAGATATGGATGAATCTACCTATGTCGATTATCTACAGTGGATTCATTTCTCAGAAAGCTCTGCCATGCTGCCATTTTTGTTGAAAACGTTTAATGCGATAGAAACTAAGCAGGGTACGAAGTTGGTATTTCTAGAAAATTATACTCAAGTTGAGTTCGATAAAGTATTTGGCTATTTAAATGAATATTTAAAAGATAAAGAATTTCTAGTGGCAGACCGTTTAACCGGTGCTGACTTTATGATGGGCTTTGGACTACATGCTTTAGTTTATCATATGGGACAAGGTGAAAATTATCCCCATATCCAACGTTATGTAGCAGGTTTAAGCCAACTACCTAGCTGGCAAGCCGCAGTACAAATTGAACAAAATGGTGTGAAAAGTCAAAAATAGCAAGATTGTTTTTTAAAGGCAATGGAGAATAAGAATCATAATTGACAAGTACATCTGGTTATAAAATAAGCTGACACTTATTTAAAGTAAACGCCTGATGAATTTCATCGGGCGTTCTTTATTTTAAAGATGAGGAATTACCATTATTTAAGACAAGTTTCGCCTATTCTTTCACTGCAAATGGCTTTGTTGTACAAACCTATCTGTAAAGGCTTTTTCAGCGATATAATTTTCAAATGAAGAAGCCTACACACAAAATCTATCGCACAACCAATTGGCCCGCATATAACCGAGCACTCATGAGTCGCGGAAATATTGCCATTTGGTTTGATCCTGCTACGCAATGGTATGCTCCATTAAAAGGCAAACAAGGGCGAAATCAAACCTACTCCGACGCAGCTATCCAATGCTGCTTAATGATTAAATCCTTATTCCGTCTATCTTTACGTATGGTCACTGGCTTTGTGCAAAGTCTGATTAAACTTTGTGGATTAAATTGGACCGCACCAAATTACAGTACGCTTTGCAGAAGACAAAAGCATATTGATATTGCAATCAGCTACCAAAAAGGTAGCGATGGGCTGCATCTACTCATAGACTCTACAGGCATGAAGTTTCTAGGTGAGGGCGAATGGAAAC
>NZ_JAPEQW010000038.1:0-19727 GCF_026168575.1 Acinetobacter entericus | reverse complement strand
CGACCACTTACCCAAGTTACGCCTTAAATTTGGCTCAATTAGGGGCGCTTTGCATTTCAAATCTTTGTGCAACAAAGCCCTAAAAAACTATATTAGCATTAGCTTATCATCAATGGCTAATTGCAACAGTACCTACTAAAATGCATTGGTATTCAGGCTATTGATAATAGTTTATTCTAACATATTTTTATCCACGACACTTAATAATAGATTATACTTTCCTTAATTGATAAAAAATTATGCGGAGTACACATGCAGGTATTTCCCTTAGGCAAGCGAACGATTTCCGTGATTGTGGTCATTGTAGCTTTGGTTTTATTGTTAATTTACGTAGTCTTACGCACAGGCCCATTTGCCCCTGTCAACGTCACCCTCACGCAAGCCAAATATCAATCCATTCAACCTAGCCTGTTTGGCATAGCTACCGTTGAAGCGCGTTATAACTATAAAATTGGCCCAACTGCAGCAGGTCGCTTAAAAAACTTAAAAGTAGATATTGGCGATAACGTACAAGCAGGACAACTGTTAGGCGAAATGGATCCTGTCGATTTGGAAGATCGTTTATTGGCTCAACGTGCGATAATCCAAAAAATTACCGCTCAGCAACAAGACACTCAAATCCGTCAAAATTTTGCGCAGCAACAAGTCAAGCGTTATCAACAACTGGCCAAAATCAATGCCACCAGCCAAGAATCTTTAGCCATTAAACAACAAGAGCTCGATTTGGCAACGGCGGCACTCAGCGCGATGCAACAAGAACTCAATAAAGCACGCGCAGACTTAAACACCTTACAAGCACAGCGCGATAATTTAAATTTAGTGGCCACAGCCGCAGGTGTCGTCACTGCACGTTATGCAGAACCGGGTTCAACAGTCGTGGCAGGTCAAACAGTACTAGAAATTGTCGATCCTAACTCCATTTGGATGAATGCCCGTTTCGATCAATCCAGTGCGATTGGTTTAGCTGCAGGTTTACCTGCTCAAATTCATTTACGTTCACGGCAAAATAATGCTTTGGCAGGTCATGTGTTATGGGTAGAACCCCGTGCCGATGCCATTACCGAAGAAATTTTAGCCAAGGTGGTTTTTAATCAACCACCAACGCCTCTTCCGCCTTTGGGTGAGTTAGCAGAAGTCACCATCAGCCTCGCACCATTGGCACGCAGTTTAACCATTCCCAATGCGGCAGTTCACCGTATCGATAACCAAGTGGGGGTGTGGAAAGTTGCAGCAGAAAAACCACAATTTGTTGAAGTTCAATTGGGACGTTCAAATTTAGCGGGCGATGTGCAAGTGCTCGCAGGCTTATCTGAAAATGATCAAGTGGTACTGTATAGCGAAAAACCACTGCATGCCAAAAACCGTTTACGGGTTGTGAAGCAACTTGCAGGAGCAGCTAAATGATTAGTCTAGCAGGTCGTGATATTTTCCATTCATGGGGTAAATTTGTATTTACTGGCTTTGGACTCGGCTTGCTGATTGGTGTGACCTTAATTATGGCTGGTGTGTATCGCGGCATGGTAGATGATGCCAAAGCCCTGCTGAATAACAGTGGTGCTGACCTATGGGTTGTACAGCAAGATACGCTTGGTCCTTATGCAGAACCTTCAAGTGTACGTGATGATTTATATCGTAGTGTGATGAATATGCCTGGGGTGGCGCATGCTTCAAATATTACTTATTTGACCATGCAAGTGCATCATCAAGACAAAGATATTCGCTCGATGGTGGTCGGGATTCAAACAGGTGAACATGCGTGGAATAACTTGGGTTGGCCACCACACTTGTTGGCAGGACGTCAATTGACTCGTGGACACTATGAAGCTGTAGCCGACATTAGTACGGGATTAAAGTTGGGTGATCGTATTAAAATCCGTCGTAACACCTTTACCGTGGTGGGTTTAACCCGACGTATGGTGTCTTCGGGTGGTGATCCGATGATTTTTATTCCGCTGAAAGATGCACAACAAGCGCAATTCCAAAAGGACAATGCTGCCATTTTACAAGACCGTAGACGAACTGCAGAAAACCCGATTTATAATCGCCCTGCTTATCCTGACTTGCTTGAAAGCGTACTCAATGCACAAAGCAGCAACCGTTATGTAAACGCCATTTTAGTCCGTTTAAATGCAGGCGCTTCGGCTGAAGAAACAGCTGCCCATATTCAGCGTTGGCAACAACTGACAGTCTATACCCGCCTGCAGATGGAATACATTTTAATCAGCAAAATGATTGCCACATCTGCCAAACAAATTGCCATGTTTTTAGTGATTTTGGCCTTGGTCAGCGCCGCGATTGTGGCATTTATTATTTATACCCTGACTATGGACAAAATTCGTGAAATTGCGGTCTTAAAATTAATCGGCACACGCAATCGCACAATCGCTTGGATGATCTTGCAACAAGCACTCGCGCTGGGATTAATTGGATTTGCTGTCGGTAAAATCAGTTCAACTTTTGCAGCACCATATTTCCCCAAATATGTCTTATTGGTTCCACAAGATTCGATTTTCGGATTTTTTGCGGTGATGCTGATTTGCATGTTAGCCAGTTTGGTTGCAATTCGGATGGCACTGCGTGTTGACCCTGCCGAAGCAATTGGGGGATAACATGACACACGGCATTTTAATTGAAGGTTTAAAAAAGCGTTTTGGACAAGGTGACAATGCCTTTTATGCCTTAAAAGATGTCAATATGCAGGTTGCGCCCGGTGAAGTAGTTGGGCTGATTGGCCCCTCAGGTTCGGGCAAAAGTACCTTGCTCAAATGTTTAGGTGCAGTGATTGATCCTACCGAAGGACGCATGACTTTGGGCGATGAGGTAATTTTCGATCAACGCTGGTTGGTCAAAGACTTAAGCGCCTTACGCCGCGACAAAATTGGTTTTATGTTCCAAACTCCGTACTTAATTCCTTTTTTAAATGTTTTGGATAATGTGGCGCTGCTGCCAATGTTGGCAGGTGTAGCCAATGACACTGCCCGCGCCCGCGCATTGGAAATTTTAACGGCGCTCGATGTGCAGCATCGGGTACATGCTATGCCTGGACAATTGTCTGGTGGTGAACAACAGCGTGTGGCGATTGCCCGTGGTTTGATTAACCAGCCACCTGTAATTTTAGCGGATGAACCCACAGCACCATTAGACAGCGTCCGAGCAATGACTGTAATTCGGTTATTACATGAAATGGCAGAAAAATTTCAAACTGCGATTATTGTTGTAACTCATGATGACAAAATTATTCCCACTTTCCAACGTCTTTATCATATTCGTGATGGCATCACCTATGAAGAAAAAGGAGAAGGCCGTAACTTTTAAGACCTTAAATTTTGAGAAATTTCAAATCTTACAGTTGAGAAATTATAGGTAATAAAAAAACCCCGGCATCCTGTCAGGGTTTTTCATATTTGGTTAGCTCGGTATAACTCCTGTCGTACCTCACAGTCCTTGTACTGTACTTTCTTATTGTTATTTGGGGCATCCAGCTCTCTATGTTCCCATCATAAGGAAATTCCAATATTCCACATAGCAGCAAAGGACCGGAATTCATGTAAGCAAATACGTACAAGATTGGTTGAAAACTGCCCAAAGGCTATCCGCAGAAATTGTGGATTTTTTCAGATACAGTAAGCTTGATAACTTGGAGAAATACTAAAATTGAGCATTTTTTAGCTGATTTCATACCATGGGCCTTTTGACCATCTATCCTATTTAACATGAAATCTATTATATGAAACAGCTTAATATTTATTTTTTAATAGACCTCTTTCATAAATCAAAAAACGCCCAGTCTGAACCGTACCGGGTTTGTCGGAGAGTCAATATTCTGAGAGACTATCCCGATGACAAAATTAAAATATACCCCTGAAATCAGAGAAAGAGCGGTTCAACTATTGATTGAATCTGAAAAAGATTATCCATCGAATTGGGCTGCAATCACAGCTATTGCTCCTAAAATCGGTTGTACTCCTGAAACACTACGTGTTTGGTATCAAAAATATTTAGATAAACAAAATCCAGTTAAAGTACAGCAGCTTTCAGACCAAGAACGTATCAAACAACTCGAACGCGAAAATAAAGAACGGCAACGCGCCAATGAGNTAAACAAAATCCAGTTAAAGTACAGCAGCTTTCAGACCAAGAACGTATCAAACAACTCGAACGCGAAAATAAAGAACGGCAACGCGCCAATGAGATTCTACGTAAAGCAGCCGCTTTTTTCGCCCAGGCGGAGCTCGACCGCCCACACAAATAATGGTGGATTTTATCCATAACAATAAAGATCGATATGGTGTTGAAGCGATTTGTAGAATTTTACCGATTGCAGCTTCGACCTATTATCGGGCTTTAGATCTCGTTGATAACCCAGAACATCGAGCGAAACGTGCTCTGCATGATTTACATCATGCAGAGCAAATCAAACGTATTTGGAAAGAAAGTGCAGGTCGATATGGTGTACGTAAAGTTTGGCAAAAATTGAAACGTGAGGGTTATGTTATTGCACGTTGTACAGTTGCTCGATTGATGCAAAAGCTAGATATACAAGGTGTTTGGCGTTTTAAAACATCAGACTGCCTATCAAAGAGATTATTTAGTGGTCGAATAATCTCAAAACCTGATTGACTACCAAGACGGTATCTCAGGTCAGTGACTTTACGTATATTCAAATAAATTCAGGCTGGGTCTATACTGCCTTTATTATTGATGTGTTTTCACGAGCAATTGTTGGATGGAAAGTATCTACACGGATTAATACAGATATGGTGCTCGATGCATTGGAGCAAGCATTGCATGATCGCGGCCATGCCAAAGAATGTGATTCATCATTCCGACAGAGGTGTGCAATATCTTTCCATTCGCTATACTAATCGTTTAGAAGCAGCAAATTTACGAGCATCAGTCGGTACGACTGGTGATTCATACGATAATGCTTTGGCTGAAACGGTGAATGGCTTATACAAAACAGAGGTGATTGAATATCTAAAAGCAGATTGGCAAGGTTTAGCAGATGTACAACTTGCGACACTAAACTGGGTAGATTGGTTCAATAAAAAGCGTGTACACAGTGCACTGGGTTATGTATCGCCTTTTGAGTTTGAAGCAATGTACTATGATAAGATTAACCCGTTAGGTCAGGTGGCCTAACTTAAATAAAAAAGTCTCCGACAAACCCGGTACGGTTCAGTCCTTACAAATAAAAAATGCCTGATGTAATTCGTCAGGCATTTATATGAAATATAGTGTCAATTTGTTCAAACCTAGGCAATTTAATTTTTTGATCAAATAGCAGTTAGTAAGATGTATTTTATTAGCTAAAGTTCCCACTAACTTTTAATGGAAACTTTAACTATGGTTTTAGATTTTATTCATAGGCGAGTTAGAGTAAACTGCTAATAAAATTATCAGGATCAATTTCATCCGTCACAATAACATGTACGCCAATATTTTTGAGTTTTTCTCGCAATCTGTCACCCATCCCTGTGGTTACGAACATGTCCATAGGTAACAGTTTTTCTAGTACCTCACCCGACTGAGAAAATGATGCTTCTTTCTCCACCTCAATGAGCTGTTTGTCCATAACTTTCCCATCTTTGAGCTCATATTTCCAGAATTTTCGGCATTTCCCAGCGTGCGGAGTAATATGACGTCGGTTCTGTGATGTAATTACAATTACCATAAAGATTTCTCCAAACCAAACCGATACTACTGCTCTTTATAGGTATGTATCGGTTCATGATGATTCATAAGTTAAGCTTGTAGTGACAAAAACTATTCAAAAACATAGCTAATACTATTCAAGCAAGATTTTCCAAAACAAACTGAGGTGACTTGATAAAGAGTTTCAACAAAGCTTGGGCTGAGCTTGAGGGATGACGAACTCCACGTTCCCAACTTTCTAAGGTACGGGCGGAAATACACAGTTTTGATGCTAGTTCTGTCTGTGAAATATTGAGAGCTTGCCGGATCCTTACAATTTGTTGTGCTAAATCCAGACAACAGTTGCTATTAAAATCACTTTTTGGGAGATGTGCCTGATCATGCTGAAGTAGATTCATCATTGTCTCCTCCTTATCGATATACTAGAAAGCTGTAATAACACTTTGAAAAATCCAAAGGTCATTGAGATTGTGACAGCCGGATTTCAAATAAATTTGAATACAGATAAATTAAAAGCCATATTCATTATTACGGATAGGATCACTGTGACTGAAGATGCTAATTGTGAGCTGCTCACATGTTTTGGATAGATGAATATTTTCAGCCATATCGGAAACTGCGGCAGACTGCTCAGCGATACCACATCTGCTGATTTAGTGGATGAGTGTTAAAGGAGGAGCACGACCCTGAGGAATCAGGAACCACGGATCAGGTAGAGACAGCGTATATGGGACAAATGTACTGAAGAACTGCAGTAAGGTCTGAGTTCTGATCAGTACTAGTCTGAGTTTGGTATCGAGTAGCGGTAGGGTATAGCTGTGCACCAGGCAAAACTGGCAGTCATGACCGGTATGTGCATCATCCCGCTCTTGATGTTCATGTCGATCCTGCACATGTGTGAAGACATGTGCATTATTTTGGTCTGCTCCGCTGGCTTGATTGCTATGCGGATGTGATGTTGCGAAGCTGTGGTGTGGATGAACGTTAGTAACTTCTAGATGTAATGCTGCGGCAATAGTTTTACATACCGAAAAAACACTGTGTTTTTCTGGCAATAAAGGCTGCAGGAACACAGCGATCTGTAACAAGATTGCTGATAACCCCAGCAATCTTCCCAACATCATGAGCACTTCACTACACTTTTATGGACATTACATAGGTTATAGTATAACAAAATATAAAATTTATAATTGAAAAATAGACGATAAAATCGATTTTAATCTGCTACTAAACATAATTTTATTTTTTCTTTATGGAATAGGAAGCGTAAGATCATTCTGGAGCGAATGAGGTCTTATTAAAGTTGGACTGCATTGTAGGTTTGGTTATTAAAAAGTCATTGTATTTTCTATGAAGATAGATTTGAAGTTTAACCCAAGATTGGCTTATATTTATTTTACTACTTATTTTTATTTTAAATCCTTATAAATATAAGTCGCGGATAACAACTGTTCTAATAGAGGAAAATCATGTTTAATATTCTGATGTATCTACCTTGGGGCAAGGTGCCTGAAATCACTTGTCAGGAATTATTACAGAAACGGGAAATTGTACAGATTGTTGATGTCCGAAGTGCTCACGAGTTTAAACACAGTCATATAAAAGGTGCTGTTAATTTACCTATTACACAGTTGAATGAATCTACAATACAATCATTGGGGCTCAATCTGGATCAGCCCGTGGTGACCATTTGTTTATCGGCGCACCGAAGCATTCCAGCGACACGCAAATTAGCCAAGATGGGATATTCAGTCACACAGT
Organism: Acinetobacter entericus; assembly: GCF_026168575.1. NCBI lineage: Bacteria > Pseudomonadati > Pseudomonadota > Gammaproteobacteria > Moraxellales > Moraxellaceae > Acinetobacter > Acinetobacter entericus. Next base: position 12,311 of record NZ_JAPEQW010000038.1, on the reverse strand, counting down.
TAAAAGGTGGTATGAAATCTTGGTGGAAAAATGGCCTGCCTTGTATCAAAAACTAAGTTTTAAATATGCTCTGTGAGCTTCTAAATTTTAAAAAGGAGTAAGACTATGTCGACTCAACCAAATGTAAAAGATTTTTTGATCCTAAAACAAATACATTCAGTTATGTAGTTTCAGATCCAGGTACAAAACAATGTGCGATTATCGACAGTGTTCTCGATTATGACTCTGCTTCAGCAGTGACATCTACCACGCATGCCGAGCAAATCATCGCGTATGTCAGAGAGCAGGGCTTACAGGTTGAGTGGATTTTGGAAACGCATGTACATGCAGATCATTTAACAGCAGCACAGTATTTAAAACAGCAGCTCGGTGGTAAAACAGCGATGAGCGAACGGATTTCATTGGTACAGGAAACCTTTAGCTCAATCTATAACATTAATATCAAACAGTTCAATGCTTTCCAGACATTTGATCATGTATTCCAGGATCATGAAAAATTTCATATTGGCAATTTACAAGCCTATAATATTCCTACCCCTGGACATACTCCTGCATGCTTGAGTTATGTGATTGGAGATGCTGTTTTTGTAGGTGATACCTTGTTTATGCCTGATTATGGAACGGCACGATGTGATTTTCCGAAGGGCAGTGCTGAGACTTTATTTGATTCTGTGCAGACCCTCTATCAGTTGCCTGAAGACACTCGTGTTTTCCTGTGTCATGACTATTTACCCGAATCACGTCATGACTACATCTGTGAAACCGATATCAAAACTCAGAAAAAGTCTAATATTCATATTCATACTGGTACAGAAAAAGCGGAGTTTGTTGCAATGCGTCAAAAATGTGATGCAACCTTAAGAATGCCTGAGCTGATTTTGCCATCCATTCAGATTAATATGAATGCAGGACGTTTTCCTCAGCCAGAACAAAATGGCGTATCTTACTTAAAATTGCCTCTCAATTATTTCAAGTAAGCAAAGTATTCTTCTGAACACTCTTTGTACAATACATAACTTTCTCCTGCATCAACCGTAAGAGAAAGTTTTTTAAATTTTAAGTATTTAATTTAATTAACTTTTTATTTATTTATTTTGCTTTTCAAAACCTGATATATATTATATATTTATAGAATGAAAAGCTGAGTAAATAAGTAGGAATTTATCTTTAAATTTCATCTTTTTATTCAGCGTATCCCTCTTATTCGATGCCAGTCGAGAGAAAACTTGCTGAAGCAAAGTGGAATCTTTATTGCACTTGCAGCCATACTTTTGCAAATTGCAGTATATTTACAGCCTCTGTTGCCGGAAAAATTTCACATTGCTCCGGTCTGTATGTCAATCACTCATAATCTTCTTTCGCCTGCTGATCATCATCATGTCCACTCGATTCATCATGAGCTGCTCAAGGATTTGATTCCTCAACATTCCGACGATCACAATAAACATAACCATCAATGCCAATATTGTACGGTTTATGGTGATTTAGTGCTGCCATTTAAACTGGGCATTGATCAAGTTCTGGACTGGATTCAGGTTCGACTAAATTTCTATCAGTCGTTCTTCCGGCATGTCTATTTCAATTTGCAGAAGCTGTATTTGCTGCCGCAGGGCAGAGCGCCACCTCTGACTTTTTAGGACACGATTGGTCACGTCAAACAGTTGTTTTGTTTGCACTACACAACATCTTAAAGAGTTTTAATCATGAAAATTCAGTTTTCGCTGTTCGCTAACAGCATAATGGTTTCGTTCGCCCTCAAAAAAGTCTATAGCGTATCCGGTATACGGGTTTCATCTCTATACCAGAAGATCGATGTCTGGCAAGGTGTGTCAGTTTCACTGCATCAATCGGCACTGTTGATGTCCTCCCTGTATTCAATTGATCAGCAGGAGGCAGCATGAATTTAGGGCTAACCGCGCTGGAACTGGCGCGTATCCAGTTTGCATTTACCGTATCATTTCATATTATTTTTCCTGCCATTTCTATTGGTTTAGCCAGTTTTCTAGCCGTTCTGGAATGGCGTTGGCTTAAAACCAATGATCCGGTATACCGGGACTTATTTAAGTTCTGGATCAAAGTCTTTGCCCTGTCCTTTGGTATGGGCGTGGTCTCTGGCGTGGTGATGAGCTATCAGTTTGGTACCAACTGGAGTGAGTTTTCACGGATTTCCGGCAGTGTCACAGGACCATTACTCGCTTATGAGGTTTTAAGTGCGTTTTTCCTTGAAGCCGGTTTTCTGGGGATTATGCTATTTGGTTGGGGCCGAGTGGGGCCTAAAACCCATTTTTTCGCAACACTAATGGTTGCAGTAGGTACCTGTATATCCATGTTCTGGATTCTGTCCTCGAACAGCTGGATGCAAACCCCTCAGGGCTTTACTATAGAAAATGGTATTATCGTCCCGCAAGATTGGTTTGCGATTGTATTTAATCCATCCTTCCCATATCGATTAGCACATATGGCGATGGCCGCTTTCCTTGTTTCAGCCTTGTTAGTTGCAGCAACAGCTGCTTTCCACTTATTAAAAGGTCGTCGTGATGCCTTGGTAAAAAAATCATTTTCCATGGCCATGTGGATGATTCTTGCTTTGGCACCTCTGCAAATGTTTGTAGGTGACATGCATGGCCTGAATACGCTTGAACACCAACCGGCCAAATTAGCGGCTATAGAAGGACACTGGGAAACCAATAAAGATAGTGGTATGCCACTCTATTTATTTGGTATTCCTGATATGGAAGCTGAAGAAACCAAATATGCGATCGGGATTCCGAATCTGGGGAGCCTGATCATGACACATACTCTGGATGGTGAAGTCAAAGGTTTAAAAGAGTTTGCACCTGAAGACCGTCCAAACTCACTGGTTGTATTCTGGAGTTTCCGGATCATGGTAGGGCTCGGTGTACTCATGATTCTGATGGCAATTTTAGGGGTATGGCTGAGAAAAACAGGAAAGTTTTATGATTCCCTATGGTTGCATAAGTTTGCCTTATATATGGGGCCATCAGGATTTATCGCTTTACTTGCCGGTTGGTTTACCACTGAAGTTGGTCGTCAACCTTGGGTTGTTTATGGTGTATTGCGTACTAAAGATACACTTTCTCCCGTTTCAGCAGAGCAGGTAGGTTTAACCTTGATCATTTTTGTGGTGGTCTACTTTATTGTGTTCGGTGTTGGCATTTTCTACATGCTGAAACTGATGCGTAAAGGCCCGGATTTTATACATTCGGCACCACATAGTGAGCAGGCGATCATACAGGCATCAAAGCGTCCTTTAAGTACGATTGATGAGGAGAATGATCTTGATCAAGTAAGTTCTAAACAATCTCAGGAGAATCAAAAATGATCGATTTATCATTGATTTGGATTCTAATTATTGGATTAGGGGTGCTGATCTATGTCGTGCTAGATGGCTTTGACCTTGGTATTGGTATCCTATTTCCTTTTATTTCCGATCGCCAGGAACGTGATGTTATGATGAATACCGTCGCGCCCGTCTGGGATGGTAATGAAACCTGGATGGTACTTGGTGGTGCAGGATTATTTGCTGCGTTTCCCTTGGTGTATTCTACGGTGCTTTCAGCTCTGTATATGCCAATCATTCTTATGGTAATTGCCTTAATTTTCCGTGGTGTGGCATTCGAATTCAGGTTTAAGGCCAATAAAACTAAACATCTGTGGGATCAAGCTTTTATATGGGGTTCCATTCTGAGCTCATTTTTCCAAGGACTGATTTTGGGAGCCTATATTCAGGGGATTGAAACCACGAATGGCATCTATACTGGTGGCGGTCTGGATTGGTTAACACCTTTTTCCCTGTTTACCGGTTTAAGTGTAGTCGTACTGTATGCAACACTAGGATGTGGTTGGTTGATCTTTAAAACCGAAAAAATGCTGCAGAATCGCATGTTTGAACTGATGCCAAAACTGCTGATTTCATTACTGATGATTTTTGCCTGTGTCAGTATTTATACGCCTTTGGCTCATCCTCAAATTGCAGAACGCTGGTTCAGTCAACCGCAACTCTTTTATTTTAGCCCGGTACCCGTACTGGTTCTGCTGTTTACTTTCCTGGCAATCAAAGCCTGTAAGCAGCGCAAAGAGTTCCTACCATTCATTTATACTTTGGCTTTGGTAATTCTCGCTTATAGCGGTTTTCTGATTAGTTTATGGCCTTATGTCATTCCACCATCAGTCACCATTTGGGAGGCTGCAGCACCTGCCAGTAGTCAATTGTTCGCCCTCATTGGAGCATTGATTTTAATTCCGATCATTCTTATTTATACCGGATTATCGTATTGGGTTTTCAGGGATAAAGTGCGTGTGGGTGATGAAGGTTATCATTAAGGAGGCAGAATGAAAATTTCTGAATTGAAATGGTTTATTGGCTTATGGCTGGCTGGTTTTTTAAGTTTGGCCTTGGTCGCAGGACTGTTTAGATTGCTGTTGAAATTGGCGTATTAAGTTTTAAACACAGGTCAGTGAGGTTTTCCTTACTGACCTATTTTTTATAGAGGTTCAGTTTTTTTAGATGCAAAAAATTGCTGGATCTGAATAAGTTTGATGAGAGATTTGGACTAAAAATAAATGAGGAGTAAATGATATTGGTATCTCTCAAGATAATCGTGCAAAAATTGTCGAAGGTTTATCTCGATTACTCGCTGACAGTTACACACTCTATTTGATGACTCATAATTTTCATTGGAATGTCACCGGACCACAGTTTAACAGTCTGCATAACATGTTTATGGACCAATATACTGAACAGTGGAATGCTCTAGATGTAATTGCTGAACGTATTCGTGCTTTAGGTTTCCCTACACCTGGTACCTATAAACAATTTGTAGTATTGGCTTCAATTAAAGAAGTTGAGGGTGTTCCTAAAGCAAATGAGATGATTCAGTTACTGGTTAATGCTCATGAAGCTGTTGCTAGAACTGCAAGAAGTATATTTTCTGTTGTGGATGAGGTGAATGATCAGCCGACAGCAGATGTGCTTACACAACGATTAGATATTCATGAGAAAACCGCATGGATGTTAAGAAGCCTTTTAGAATAAAAATTCATTTGATGATAGAAAACATGAGGCTATTAGCCTCATGTTTTCTATGTTTTAAAGTGATTTAGTACTGTAGTACCAATCTACATAATTATATCCTTCAGATTTACGTGTATCTGCAGCTTCCATTGTTGCTGGTGGGGGTACAATTACTTCTTGGCCAGGTTGCCAATTTTCTGGTGTAGCCACTTTGTATTCATCAGAAGTTTGTAATGCTTTAAGTACACGAAGAAACTCATCAATACTACGTCCATTACTCATTGGGTAATAAACCATTGCACGTAAGATGCCTTCAGGATCGATAATAAAAGTCGCCCGAACAGCTGCTGTATCACTAGCACCTGGTTGGATCATGCCATAAGCTTTGGCAACTTCCATTGAAAGATCGGCAATAATTGGGAATGGAATTTTAATACCAAAGTTTTCTTCAATACTACGCGCCCAAGCAATATGTGAATGTACACTATCAATTGATAAGCCTAATAACTCACAGTTCAATTCTGCGAATTGTTCAGCACGTGTTGCAAAACCCATAAATTCAGTAGTACACACAGGGGTAAAATCAGCTGGATGTGAAAACAGAACTAACCATTTACCTTTGTAATCTTCTAAACTTTTCATGCCATGGGTGGTTTTGGCATTGAAATTTGGTGCTGGTTTATTTAATTGTGGGAATGTTACAACTTCATCTAGGTTAGACATTTAAAGTCTCCTTAGTGGGGTGAAATTAGTTCGAATAAGAAACCGTTGGATAACCTGCATCAATCCAAGGTTGCATACCACCTTGAATAGAAAATAGTTTTGTAAATCCCATATTTTGTAGAGTTATAGTTGCTAATGCTGAGCGACCACCAGTTCGACAAATAATGTAGATATCTTTTTGAGAAAGTTTCTTTAGGGCAATCTCTGTATCGCAATGATGATTAACTAAAGGATGTTGTGCAATTTTCATTTCAAGTATACCTCTTGGAAAATTGACAGATCTATCTATTGATGCTTCTTGACATTCTTCTGGCTCACGAACATCTATAAGAATTAAGTCTTGATTCTTGATCCAAATCTTATAAAAATCATGTATGTTGATTTCTTCAATTTTTTGCTTTGCTTCTTTGATCAGTTCTTCAGAGGTTTTCACTTTTGACCTATTTTATTCAAATTGCATTTTTATAATATATTGTTTGGTGAATTAATCTAGTTGACTTTGATTGTTATTTTTTAAACTCTTTATTGTTAAAAACGATTATTGATTTTTGTCAATACAGCTATTAAATTCCACTTTGGAAGTTTCTCGAATTAGAGCAACTCTGGACTGCTCCCAGTATCCTAGACATTAAGCAGCCTCATTTTGAAGCTGCTTCAAAGGCTTCTGGACTCATCCCATCGAGATGTGAATGACGCCTGATTCGATTGTAAAACATCTCGATATAATCAAACACATCTGCACGGGCTATTTCTCGAGTTTTATAGATTCTCTTTTTAATTCTTTCCTTCTTCAAGCTGCTAAAAAAGGATTCAGCAACGGCATTATCCCAGCAGTTGCCCCTGCGGCTCATACTCGGAACTAAGTTATGCTTCTGACAGAATTTCTGCCAGTCTCCGCTGCTGTATTGTGAGCCTTGGTCTGAGTGTATGATCACAGATTCATTGGGTCTGCGTCGCCATACTGCCATTAAAAGTGCATCTAAAACAATATTGTCAACGGCATTCTAAAATTGCCCCCTTTTACCTTTCAAATGGCAAAGTAAAATTGACCCCTTTGATCTCGTATTAAATTTCAACCTGGGGCTGAATCACAATTCTTTTTTTATCCTTCAAACGATAACTCTCACCCGATATTTGTACCACATGACAGTGATGCAGCAACCGATCTAACATCGCAGCGGTCAACGTAACATCATCCGCAAACGACTTAGACCATTGGCTAAAGGGTAAGTTACTCGTCAATATCGTACTGCCTTTTTCATAACGCTTGGCAATCACGTTAAAGAACAGATTCGCTTCTTCACGTCCAAACGGTAAATAACCAATTTCATCGATAATCAGTAACTTTGGTCCCAGTACCGCACGTTGCATATAGGTTTTCAGTTTACCTTGCTGATAGGCTGTACTCAGTTGCAGCATGAGATCAGCGGCGGTAATGAACTTGATCTTAATGTTGTTCATGATGGCCTTATAGCCTAATGCCATAGATAAGTGCGTTTTTCCTACTCCGCTAGCCCCGAGAAACACCACATTTTCTGCTCTAGCAATAAAGCTCAGATTGAACAACTCGACCACCTGTGATTTAGGTGCCCCTAGGGCATAATTAAAATCATAGTCTTCCAGGGTTTTGACTTGAGGCAGGCCTGAGAGTTTCATCAGTACCTGCTGGCTGCGCTGTTGCCTGGCAGCATATTCATGCGTCAAGATCGCTTCAACAAAGTCGGCATAACTTCCATCCTGACCTAATGTTTGTTGTGCATGATGTGACCATTGTGATGCGATGGCAGGCAGATTGAGCTTTTGGCAAAGTTGCTCTATACGGTCGTATTGCAGATTCATCAGGAAACTCCCAGCAACTGGTCATATACCGATAAGGGATGCTGCAAACTCTCGTAGGGCATGACATGCTGTGCTGCTGCAACAGGTACAGTGCCAGAACCCGTATCTGATTGCGGTAATGGCGTAAATTTTTGCTGCTCCTGTTGCAGTCGAACAGCCGGTTTTTCTTGCGTGGCTGCATGAAACCGCTGATTGGCGGTTTCATGCAGCCACCGGCCAATGTGGGCATTGGCGACATCAACATCTAACAGTAAACCCGAAGTCTTCAGGCTTGCTTTCAATGGCACAATAAAGCTTGATTTGAGGTATCCATTAAAGCGTTCAACTTTGCCTTTGGTCTGTGCACGGTAGGGCTTACATACGCGAGGACGAAAGCTGTATTTCTTGGCGCAGTCGAGCAGTTTGGGATTCCATTTATGCTGCCCTTCCTGATAGGCATCCCGTTCAATCATGATCGTTTTAGCGTTATCAAACAGGATTTCTTGAGGTACTCCTGCAAAAAACTGAAATGCATTTTCTAGACCATCGATCCATGCATCCGTACGTTCATGATCATAAAATTTCACGAAAGTCGCTCTGGAATACCCTAATGTTGCGACAAAAGCTTTTAAAGTCGTGCTGTTACGTCGAATCGTGGTGAAATCCACTTGCATTTGTTGGCCAGGTTGGGTTTCAAAACGAATGATCAGTTCCGGTTGAGCAACTGGTTTTAATGTTGCAAGATATTCCCTCAAGATCCTGATCTTTCCTGGATATCCCAACCCTAAAATTTCCTGGTAGAGCACAACAGCAGGAATCCATTCAGGATGAGCTGCGTTTACACGTTGGAGTAAATAGGGTTTATATGGGTCAAGGATACTTATTCTAGGCTGTATACGCTGATACTGAGGTGTGGTGTTTTGCCGTAAATATTTACGTACGGTATTTCTGGACACCCCCAGTTCACGACTAATGGCTTTAATAGATTTACCTTGTTGATGAAGTATTTGGATTGTCACTGCTTGCTCCAAAGTTAACATGTTGAGCAGTCCAAAATGACCGCTATATTAACCAAGGGGGTCAGTTTTTAAATGCCGCTAACATGCTCAGCTGAAGATATTAGTCGTCCTACTTTGCAGCGCTGGAAGTATCCACCTGATAAATCAGCCGAAGCAATTGAGTTGGTGATGAAGCAGGCTGAGACCTTGTCAAATGCTTGGACAAGTGCTTAACTAATAATTCGATATTAAAACCACTTAGTAATAAATTATATTGAATAATATTAATTGGTTAGTTAGAGAGCATAAATCCAACGAGCTGTCTGCTCGTTGGATTTATTTAGCTTATATCAACCGTATAGGTGTTCAATTCGCACAGTAGCTCTATCCCCATCTACACGCATCCAATAGTCAGTGCCGTAAAGATGTGCCTTTAAACGATTTAACCTTGGAGCAATGCCAGACTGATTGATGTCGTAAAAGTTTAAATGCTGCCCTTGGAACATTGGAGCTATACCAGCATTCATTGATGGCACGTCACCATAAGAAATACTGTGAGTAATCGTATTTTCAAAAAATGGACTGAGAGATTGAAATAATTGAGAATCTGCCCAATCATCTATATCTGTAAATTCTTTTTTCACAAAGAAAATCAGTCTTTTACTTATATCACCAACAATATCGATCTCATTTTTAGACAGAATGCCAATCACATCGTTTGAATCTTTGTTCAGCCAGACCGCTTTTATGATTGGCTTTACAAGATCAGCCAACATTTCATTCTCTGTTTGATCCTTGAATTGTTCATCGCCGAATTGAGGCATTCTCCCTGAAGCTGTTTTTAATTGAACAACAATAGAGTGAACTTCGAATCTTGGAGATTCGTCGATTATTGTATCGATAAAGCGATTGATATCCCCTTGAGATTTTACATACATGGCTCGCCAAGAGTTAAATATGGTGGTGCTGTTTCGCGTACCACATCGAACCTTAAAGTCTGAAAAACAGGTATCTACAGCTTTTTCATAGTATTCACGATTTATAAACTGACCACTGGAAAGTTGGTGTGCAGTCAAGGTTTCAGCCATGAGTTTGATCAAAGGATTGACCGTCATATTCCTAAAGCGTCCATTCACAAAGGGATTAAAGGTGTAATCGTGTATAACTGGTATCACTAATTGCCCCAACTTGGTGAGGTATAAATCAGGAAACCCAGTTGGCATCCCAGTGGGTTGATGCGTAAATATTTTTAGGTTCTTTGCTGAACGTATTTTTTTTGCCATGGTGTTATACATTGAAAGTGCAACTGGCTGTATATGCGGTGGATAATTTGTAAATCCTCGATTTCCAGCTTTGGTCACATGATTCAGCATTTCCAGAGAATCAAATTGTTCTTGGGCAGTTAAAATATCACGGGCATGGATTGGCATGAATGTCTCCCATATCATAAACATGATTTAAAAATTTAAATTGAGTTGTTGAGCGTATTTACGTGGACGACCAGCATTTGATGTTTTTTTGGGCGCTTCACCGAGTTGGAATCCTCGTGCGCCTTTCATGTTGGTAAAGTCAAACAGTTGTGAGGTTTTGCAGATGTAATCAAAGGTTTTATAAAGATATCCGAGCTTTGTAGTATCTGCATAATGAACCATGCCAATTGCACATTGACGATAAGAATCCTTCTTCATGTTGCAGATATAGCTTGTACCTTGGCCCTGTGTAACTTTGTTCCATAATTTCCCAATACTTTGGGCGAGGGTAATATCCTCTAAATTTTTATCTCCGTTGAACAGGAAATAACAGTGAACATGAAACCCCGTGCGGACGGTATATTCGAAGCGTAAGATATAACCCACCACCATTTTCATGACTGGATTATTCCGTTTGTTATTCAGTAGTTTTTTTACACATGCCTTGATGTGGACTAGATCATGCTTGGAATGAATTTCTTTCAGGCTATAAGCATTTTTCAGTAAAGTCTGTTGATCTCGCATAAGGGATAAATCCATTCGCACGACCAACAACCTAGAGTAGACTTTCAGTAATTGTCGAATGTATCCAACGCAAACCATTTTCATCTTTTTACAATGATTATTTTGATCGCTGACTTTTTTTTTGACTTTGGGATCATTCATATACGACTTAATCAATTCTACAAAGTGTAGTAAGTCATCAACAAACGGCTGAATAACTTCAAGATGATGTGATGACCCAATGCCTTGAGTTGCCAGTTCATTGAATTCATCTTGAGTAAGTTGAGATCGAGCATGATCAAACGCAAGACAGGCCATACCAGGCTCTATCTCTGGAGGTGTATATGCATGAAGCAGTTCAAAGAAACTTTGCATTAAAGGTTCAATGGGTTTTGCAAATTTACCAAAAAATCGATCAGTTAAACCGTGCTGTTTTACAGTTAATATCTTAACAATAGGGGTTTTACACTTCAGAACAGCTTGCACAAACTCAATTTTCTGCAATATCGGCATAACGATATTGTCTAGATGATGGATGACAACTCTCTGGTTTTCACCGTGATTCAGTACTGTGTGTTGATGATCAAACTTCGCTTGCTCTAGAAGCTCATGATCAAACATCGTAAACAGTCCAGTTGTATTGGATAATTTGGGTTTAGTCATGTCTAAGCCTTGAATTAAATGGAATTGACTTAAAAACACAACGATTAAGTAAAGCTTTCCCTTGGACACTGTGCTAAGGCAGTGTCCATGCGGGAATATCATTCGGCTAAGTGATAGATGTTTTCAGTACTTGTATTTATATGAACATTGATCCAATCATTCAAACTGTATTAAATACATTTAAATAATTGAATAGTATATAAATGATATAAATACCGTAATCCAAACCTATAGCGAATCCGAAGAGCTAAACTCAAAAGTTGCGCGAATCGTGCATGTTTTCGAGAAACTGCTTGTACAAAATTAGCTCACCGAAGCAGCTCGATTTCGGCTGGACATTTTGTTTCTAATCCATTCCTCAACTTCGCTGAGTAACCAACGTGAAGCTCTATTTAGCTTGATTGGTTTTGGAAAATCAGGGTCGTAACGTTTCGAGCGCGGGTTTAGCCGGTCATAAATGGATGACCGAGATAAACCAATCAGTTTGATAAGCTCATGAAGTCTAAGCATTCGGATAGTAGCGATTGATGTGTTCATTTTTACTCCTTGTAGATTAGTTTTGGACTAATCAAGGAAAAAAATAAAACATTAGAGATCATCAAAAGTTCGTCAACGGGGGAAATGATAAAGATATGCTAGGATTTTTTTGAACTATGCATTTTTCCTTGAGTTTTACTTTCAGGTCGGGCCTTTCATTTAGGTAAGCCTTGCTTCTTTCAAAAGGGCCATCTGGATTATTAAAAGTTTCTAGTTCATTTTTTAAAGTTTTAATTCTACTTTCAATATTCTCTTTCCTCTCATTAAATGATTCAAACTGTGCTTGAAAATCAGTAAGATTCTACGATGAATAGAATGACGTAGATGAAATAGGTTTGCCTTGCTTAAGTAACGATATTTGTTCAGCAACAGATAAAGGTATAATGGCTTTGCGATGTTTGAATATTGAGCATTCTTTATGTTTGTTTACCATAATTTTTAATAAATCTTCTAAATGATTGATCTCATCTTGGATAGATTGAGAAATTATTGCAGTCACTTTCAAATCTAAGTCTTTGTATAGAGATGGATCCGGAAATTTGAACAACTCCTATAAGTGATACT
>NZ_JAPEQW010000037.1:0-21126 GCF_026168575.1 Acinetobacter entericus | reverse complement strand
GTTTTCAAGACCGGTGCATTAAACCGCTCTGCCACGCTTCCATGGGCGTCATGATACGGCTCTTTTCCGATGATGACAAGTAATAAATGAAACTAAGCCATTCAAATGCATATTGTTTAACCAAAAAAATTATAATTGGGCTGCTAATTCAGCGCCGTCGCGAATAGCGCGCTTAGCATCCAATTCTGCAGCCAATTTTGCACCGCCAATGATATGGTAATTTGCTAAGGTCTTTTCCGGCGCTGCAGGCATTAACTCTTTAACTGACTCCTGGCCTGCACATACTACTACGGTATCCACACGCAGCAATTGATCATACCCGCCCAGTTCAATCCATAAACCTTCATCCGTCACAGCTTTATATTGTACGCCGCGAAGCATACGCACTTGATGCTTTTTCAACTGCGCACGGTGTACCCAGCCTGAAGTTTTACCCAGCCCCGCCCCAAGGGCTGAAGTTTTACGCTGCAATAAATATATCTCACGAATAGGCGGATGAACTTCGGCTACTGTCGCGCCGCCTTCCGAGACATAGTTCGGGTTTGGATCGACCCCCCATTCACGCTGCCAATCTGCAAGCGGCTGCGGCTGAGGTTGATGCTCGGGTTTCAATAAATACTCAGACACATCAAAGCCAATGCCCCCTGCACCAATCACAGCCACCTTTTGTCCAACGGGCGCACCGCGCAATACTTCTGCATAAGACAAGACTTGCGGTAAATCACTGCCTTCAATACGCAGTGCACGCGGAACCACACCCGTCGCAACAATCACCTCTTCAAAACCTTCTCGTTCCAGCTGTTCGCGGTTGGCTTTCGTATTTAAACGAAGCTCTACCCCAGTTTTTTCAATCTGCACTTTGAAATAGCGGATGGTTTCATGAAACTCTTCTTTACCCGGCACAACTTTTGCCAGATTGAACTGGCCGCCAACTTCATGAGCGGCTTCAAATAAAGTAACTTGATGGCCGCGGCTGGCCGCTACCGTAGCTGCGGACAGGCCTGCAACTCCTCCCCCGATGACCGCAATGCGTTTAGGCTTCGACGTTTTCAGATAAACCAATTCCGTTTCAAATGCCGCCTGCGGATTGACCAAGCAGGTGGCGCGCTGGTTTTTAAAAGTGTGATCCAGACAAGCTTGGTTGCAGGCGATACAGGTATTAATTTCATCGACACGGTTAGTCGCTGTTTTATTCACCCAAAATGGATCGGCCAAGAGCGGACGCGCCATTTGCACCATATCCGCCTTGCCCGCAGCCAAAATTTCTTCGGCAGTTTCTGGCATATTAATGCGGTTAGAGGCAATCACCGGAATAGCCACATGCTTTTTCACTTCTGCCGTATAATCCGCAAATGCTGCACGCGGCACAGACGTCACAATGGTGGGGATACGCGCTTCATGCCAGCCAATGCCTGTATTCAACAAAGTAATACCCGCCTGCTCTAAAGCTTTGGCAACTGTAATCACTTCATCCATTGTGTTGCCGTCATGCACTAAATCCAGCATCGACAGGCGAAAACAGATAATAAATTTCTCACCTGCTTTAGCGCGGATGGCTTTGACAATTTCCACGGCAAAACGCATCCGGTTTTCAATCGGCCCGCCCCAACGGTCTGTACGCTGGTTTACATGGCGGCTCAAAAACTGATTCAGCAAATAGCCTTCTGAACCCATAATTTCCACACCGTCATAACCCGCTTTTTGAGCTAAGCTTGCACAGCGCACATAATCGTCTATCGTGTCTAAAATCTGTTTATCACTCAATTGCCGCGGCTTAAATGGCGAAATAGGCGATTTAATTGGGCTGGAAGACACCACAAAAGGCTGATAGCCGTAACGGCCTGCATGCAGAATCTGCATTAAAATTTTCGCGCCATGCTTATGTACAGCATGCGTCACCAAGCGGTGCGGCGCAATATCACCCAAAGTATTCATCGTGCCGCCCGCAGGCAGCAGCCAGCCTTGACGGTTTGGCGAAATGCCGCCCGTAATAATGAGGCCTACGCCGCCTTTTGCGCGTTCGCCAAAATAAGCTGCCAATTTAGGATAATTATAAAAACGGTCTTCTAAGCCAGTGTGCATAGAACCCATGACTACACGGTTTTTAATGGTCGTAAAGCCTAAATGCAGCGGCTTTAAAATATTTGCATAGCTAGTTGTCATCATGAATCCTTGTATTTGGCTTTGCAACTTGTTGCATACTACTTTAGCGGGTTTTATAAATTTTGGGATGACAATTTAAAAAATATTCTGCGCTTCTTCGGTCAATGCTATACAAAATAGGATGTCAAATCGATGACATGGAACATTTAAATAAAAAGCCCATCATTAAAATGATGGGCTTTTTATCAAACAAGCTTCAAGAGGCGCAGCCACCCTGCAGGCTGTTATTTCCAATGTTTGAGCTTGCTGGTTTGTCCAATCCCGACATTAAAGCTATTGGTCGGATCCAACTTTTGATAATGATTTTTCAGCGCAGGTTTCGCCACATACAAATGCCCGACATTATGCTCCGCAGGATATTCAGCGCCACGGTCATCGAGTAAATGCCACATCTCATGTTCCATCGCCAACAGGTCTACGCCTTTTTTGACAATATAATCCTGATGGAACACATGGCACAGGAAATGCCCGTAATACAATTTATGGATAATTTGCTCATCCATGGCTTTCGGTAAAGTTTCCACCCATTCACGGTCATTACGGCGCAGCGCAATATCCAGTGCCACAATATCTTCCACTTCCGAACGGTGTGTATCACGGTAACGGATTGCAGCGCCTGCCACCGCAAAACGGTGCAGAAATGCTTTACGCTCTTCTTCATCGCTGCATTTGAAAGAGCTGCCTGAATTTCGATTGCTGAAATAATCTTTTAAATAACGTTCAACCTGATCCACATCCTGATTTTCAATACGAATCACCAAATGATGCTCATACAAATCACGGAATTCATTCATGCGTTTCGGCAAATGATTCGGCATGAATTTGGTCACCAGCTGCAAGACTTTATCGGACAAACCGCGTAAATGAAGTTTTTCCAAATAGCCATCGACTTTATCTTTCATAGCAAATGCAGCAGGCACTTTTGCCGTACCGAATTTCTCAATAAACATAAAGGTATCCTTGCCGTATTCTGCACCAATGTCATAAGCAACACGGTGAATATACTCACCTGCAATCGGCAAGCGCGGCAAGTCTTTCAGCAAAAAGCGGCGGATTTCCGTCAAATCATCATGTGAATTGGTTCCTACATAAAACACCTGACTTGGAATCTTTTCAAAGGTATCTAAGCGCACGGCAAAGACACAGACTTTACCCGCTGAACCCGAAGCTTCAAATAAACGGCTTGGATCGGCATTAAAGCGTGCAGGCGTATTTTCATCAACTTGCTTTACGTCATGTGAATAGCGCTGGTCTGATGCGCAGCAGCTTGAGTTATTCACAATATCATTGATTTGATAGTTTTTATTTTCCAGCGCTGTGAGGATTTCTTCAGGCGTATTGCCAAGATTGACACCTAAATGATTGACCAGCTCCAATTCACCTGATGCATTGACTTGCGCATACAGTGCAAGCTCCGTATAGGCAGGACCGCGGCGCACCAATGCCCCGCCTGAGTTATTGCACACGCCGCCCAAAACCGATGCGCCAATACAGGATGAACCAATCACCGAGTGCGGTTCACGATTGAATTGCGCCAAATCTTTTTCAAGCTTGTCTAATGTTGCACCCGGTAAGCAAATCACTTGCTTGCCTTCATTAATCACTTGTATGCCAGCCAAACGACGGGTGCTCATCAAAATCACAGGACGGTCATAATCATCGCCAAATGGTGTTGACCCCCCTGTTAGACCCGTATTGGCCGCCTGCATAATCACGATGCAATCTGCATCCACCGCAGTTTTCAATACTTGCCATTGTTCAAGCAAAGTTCCTGGTACGACGACAGCCAAGACATGCCCTGAACCGTAACGGCGACCTTGACGATACAGACGCGTGTCATTGTCATCTATCAAAACGTGCAGTTTGCCGACAATGTTGATGAGGTTTTGAATGGTTTGTGATGATTGGGTAGTCATGGTCGTATGTCTTCTATTTTTTTCAATACCTAAATTAGATAGTTCCCTCTCCTGAGCGTGTTTTAAAGCACTGCTTTAAAACTCAGCGCAAGTGAGGGTTAGGGAGAGGTGCTTTTCAATTAAATGAAGGAATAAACTCCTCCCCTCATCCCAACCTTCTCCCACAGGGAGAAGGAGTATCGCTATTTGAATCAAATAACATTTCCCACTTTTACAAAAGGGAGGGATTCACTATCAAAAGTAATTATTCAACCAACTCTTTTTCTAACTTCACCAAACAATCAGACGTAATATCCGCAATGGTTTTCGCGCCCGTCAACGTCATCGCCACACGCATTTCTTTATCAATCAAATCTAGCAGATTCGAAACGCCCTCACCGCCCGCAGCACCCAAAGCATAGACAAATGCGCGACCGAGCATACAAGTATCTGCACCCAATGCCAGCATGCGCACAACATCCAAACCATTGCGAATACCAGAGTCAGCAAGGATTTTAATATCGCCTTTCACGGCATCTGCAATTGGCGGCAAAGCGCGTGCAGAAGACAATACGCCATCCAGCTGACGGCCGCCATGGTTCGACACCACGATGCCATCTGCACCAAAACGAACTGCATCTTTGGCATCTTCAGGATCGAGAATCCCTTTAATCACCATTGGGCCATCCCAAAAATCACGGATCCACTCAAGGTCTTTCCATGAAATCGATGGGTCAAAGTTATTGCCCAGCCAGCCGATATAATCTTCAAGACCCGTTGGTTTACCCAAGTATTTAGAAATATTGCCCAAGTCATGCGGACGCCCCATCATGCCGACATTCCACGCCCAATGCGGGTGGAAACACGACTGCATATAGCGGCGCATGGCGGCATTTGGCCCACTCATGCCTGAGTGTGCATCACGGTAACGCGCGCCCGGTACAGGCATATCCACGGTGAAGACTAAGGTAGAACAGCCTGCAGCTTTGGCGCGCTCCAAGGCATTTTTCATAAAGCCGCGGTCACGCAGCACATACAGCTGAAACCACATCGGACGGTTGATTGCAGGTGCAACTTCTTCAATCGGACACACTGAAACAGTCGATAGCGTAAAAGGAATACCCTTTTTATCTGCTGCAACGGCGGCTTGCACTTCACCGCGGCGCGCATACATGCCTGTTAAACCCACAGGTGACAATGCAACAGGCATCGACAAGGTTTCATCAAATAATTTTGTTTCTAAACTGAGCTGAGACATGTCATTTAAAACACGCTGTCTCAGCGCAATTTTTGATAAATCTTCCACATTGCGTTTTAAGGTGTATTCCGAATACGCCCCACCATCGATGTAATGGAATAAAAATGGCGGTAAACGACGTCGCGCGGCTTCACGGTAGTCATTTGCAGAAGAAATAATCATATTTTATATCCTGTTCAATCGGCTTGCACGCTGACGACGGGCTTCTTCCTCATCAATCATCCGTACCTGCTGTACTACAAATTCGATATGTCCACAGACTGCAGCGCGTGCAGCCTCGGGATCACGACGTTCAATTGCATCCATCACCTGTAGGTGCTGATCACGCAACTGATCATAACGGCGGGCTTCGGTGTAGACTTTACGACGCCCTAAAACGACATTGAATTGCAACAGATCAAACAAGCTGCGCATCATCTGAATCAACACCAGATTATGAGACGCTTCTGCGATGGCCAGATGAAACTCTGCATCTGCCATCGAGGCTTGATCATCATCACCCAAAACTTGAAAACGGCTAATCTGATCATAACAATAGCGGATTTTTTCAAGGTCTTGAGGCGTTGCCCGCTGTGCCGCATACCACGCTGTTCCGCCTTCCAGAATCATCCGCGCTTCCTGCACATCAAAACGATAGGCAGGATCTTCATCAATCAGATTACTTAAAGGTTCGACAATCTGATTTTGCGACCAGTTTGCAGGCAATTGCTGCAAATAAGTCCCCGCTCCAACTTTGCTGACCAGCATGCCCGTACTGGTCAGTTGCGAAATGGCCTCTCTCAAAGAGGAACGGGATACACCGAGCTGCTCACACAACTTACGTTCGGCAGGCAGACGGTCTCCGACTTGCATACTGTTTTTTTCAATCAGCATGCGCAGGTTTTGTACCACTTTGTCAGAGACTTTCATCTGCTTTCCTCAGTTTTGCATCAGGTCTGTGCAACCGCATGAGGATTCATGATTTGAAAAATCAAGGAATCATCCATGGGAACACATAGGCTTGTAATGTGATGATGATACCAATCATCACGGTAAATGAAATACTATGTTTTACCGTAAAACGGAATAAATCAGACTCTTTACCCACTAAACCTACTGCTGCACAGGCAATTGCAATTGACTGAGGAGAAATCATTTTCCCTGTGACACCGCCACTGGTATTGGCAGCTACAAGCAGCACTTCAGGTACGCCAATTTGCTGTGCCGTGGTTGCCTGCAATGCGCCAAACAACGCATTGGCAGAGGTATCTGAACCCGTCAAGAACACCCCTAGCCATCCCAAGAATGGAGAGAAGAATGTAAATGCCTGACCGGTATGCGCAAGCGCTAAAGCAAGCGTTGCAGACATTCCTGAATAGTTCGCGATAAATGCAAAAGCCAACACCATGCCAATTGAGTAAATTGGAATTTTCAATTCATTGACCGTTTCACCAAAAGTCACAATCGCGTCTTTCGGCTTCATTTTTAAATAAATGATGGTAATGATGGCCGCAAACATAATCGCAGTACCCGTTGCCGAGAACCAGTCAAATTTATAGATCGCATCGTAGTCCTTGATCTCAGGCACCACAGGCGGCATTTTTTGAATCATTTGATGCAAGAATGGCACTTTGATCGAAATCACCATGTCATGCAAAGCGCCATCTTTGGTGAATAAATCCTTAAACGGTTTTACGCTCCAGATCGTCACCATTGCAGTTAATATTGCAAATGGCGACCATGCTTTGGCAATTTGGCCAATGCTGTATTTTTTCGCTTTTTGCGCTGCAAGATTTTCATCAATCGACGCATCTTCGTCAGCAAAACGGAAGATATGTTTTGGCTGCCAGAATTTCAAAAGAATGGTCAATGAAATCAAAGATGCAATTGCCGCAGTAATATCAGGAAGTTCAGGACCGACAAAATTAGACGTCAAGTATTGCGCCAATGCAAAAGAACCGCCGCCCACAATCACTGCAGGCCAAGTTTCTTTCACGCCGCGCCAGCCGTCCATGATCGCCATGATCCAGAACAATACGATTGGCACCATAAATGGCAATTGGCGGCCGACCATTTGGCTGATTTCATGCGTTTCTACACCAGAAACCTGACCCGCCACAATAATAGGAATACCCATCGCGCCAAAAGCAACAGGCGCAGTATTCACAATCAAGCATAGACCCGCTGCATAAAGCGGTTTAAAGCCTAAACCGACTAAAAGCGCAGCTGTAATCGCCACAGGCGCGCCAAATCCCGCCGCGCCTTCAAGGAAAGTACCAAATGCAAAACCAACGAATAGCATTTGCAGACGCTGATCTTCAGTGATGGATAGGATTGAAGAACGAATAATATCGAACTGCCCTGTTTTCACAGACACTTTATACAGAAATACTGCACCGATAATGATCCAGGCAATCGGCCAAAGACCATAAAAGAATCCGTAAATCATTGAAGCGAATGCCATCGGTGCAGGCATTTGATAGCCAAATAAAGCCACCAATAATGCAAGCACGACAGTAATCGTGCCGGCAACGCTTCCCTTCATGCGGAACACAGCAAGCGCTAAAAAGAAAAAGATAATTGGAATGAGCGCGATGGCACTGGAAACCCAGATATTCCCCATCGGATCATAAATCTGTTGCCACTGTTGAAGCATTGTCATCTCCTTGAAATGCTTTCAGGAAAATTAAAAGAGGTCTGAGCGAACACTTATTTCTCAATAATTGGTAAGACCAATATTTAATTAATTAAAAAATATATCACCACAAGCAAGAATATCGTACTTTTTGTTGAATTAAAGATCAATTATTAATTGAATGATTTACAATTGGTCGTACCAATATTTTTCTTAAAAACGTAATCCTATCTCTGATTTTAAGGCGGGGGGTACTCAGATCAAATTATTTAAATCTCTAATTTTTAATATTTTTCATTGAGTCAGAAAATTTCGGCCCTGCTCATATTATACTTTAGTCTAAAATAAAAAATTCGGGAGGCTGTTTTTGCAAACCCGCCGCCTAAATGGATCGCCATTTATACATCAGGCTTAAAGCCATCTGGCTATCCTGCACATTGAAAATATGAATATTCTATTGATAGATTATTTTTAAACGCTTTAGCCTCTGACTGAATGAGTACATCCATTCAGATAAACAGTAGGGTTTTTGCTGTTACTTTTCCCACTGCTTTGCTGTTGCTTTCCACAGTGAAAACACTCCCAGCACTGTTCCAACGGGAAAGCTCAGCAGCATAAGAACAGCCATCACCCGTGACAAAATCAGCCCTTCATTATTCCCCTTTTTAACGTGAATGCAGGCCAAAACATTAAAGCCAAACATCAGCAGCATCAGCACAGTTAATACCGCCAATTCAATCATAGGCATCGTGCTTTGCTGATATTCCAAATACCAGACAATAGCCAATGCGCAAAACAGCAGCCCTGCATAGATGCCATGAACCAAGCTTAAGGTTTCGTTCTTGCTTTTTGGATGCGGATATAAGGGCGGTAAATTATTCATTGCCATAACAGGTATCCCCCTATGAGACGTGTTTTTCACTGAACATTTTTCAGCATTCGATTATTTTCCAGAACAATACTTTAAAAATTTTATTCATTTTCTAAATCCTAGGAAGTTGCCAATACTAATATATCAGCAACTTATAGCTTTAATGTGAACGCATTGCTATTTAATGCCGATTTTCCATCACGGCGCGCCGAATATTCTGTTTTGATGCAAAATTCAATGAACTAAAAATAATGCCGGAACAAATAAAAGCGGCTCCAATCAGAATATTGATTGTGATCGGTTCATGCCACAGTACATGTCCAAAAAACAAACTCAGTATTGGAATGCACATCACTGAAATTGAAGCGACAAAAGTATCGACCTGGCTCACAATCCAATTCCAGAGCGCAAAAGCAAAACCGGTCCCAATCACCGCAATATAAAACAGAATCGAGTCATTCAGCGGATTGAGCCACACCTTAAAATCTACGGGTTCAAATGCCAAAGCGCCCATTAAAATGATGAAACCGCCAATGAGCATTTGCCAAATCGTCAACTTCATTTTGTCATAAGCTGCAAAATTCTTTTTGACGTAAACCGTCGTCATGGCCCAAAAAAATCCTGACAAAATCAAAAAGCCTTGGCCAATTAAGGCCAAATTCAAATGCATATGGTGCAGCTGCGGCCATAGAATGGCGGCTAGGCCCAATGTCCCGCACAGCAGTCCAATGATTTTTTGCGTATTTAGGCGCTCTTTCAAAATATAGTGTGCCAAGACGCCAATAAAAATCGGCATGGTAAATACCAGAACTGCAGATAAACCAGAATCTACAAATTGCATGGCAAATGTCTGTGTCGCATAGAAACCAATGCAGATCATCAAACTAGAAGTAATCAGCTTTTTCCATTCCCCTTGTGCAGGCAGTACAGACTTTTTCAACAGCAACTGTACAGCAATCAGCGTCAGTGCCGCCAGAATCAAACGCATTGAAATAAATAGAAACGGCGGAAAAATTTGCAGGCTGTGCTTGACCAATCCCCATAAAGATCCCCAGACCAGACAAAGCAAGGCAATGGCACTCACAACTTTAATATTCATTTGCTGCACTCAACAGATGGAAAGTTCCAGCAGTGTAAATAACAAATGACATCATGAATAATGTTATGTTTTAATCTATACATCATTTTTTTTGATGTCTTGATTTAATCATTGGTGAACCCTGCCTGAACCGATACTTGAGGATGCAAAATGAATATCGATATGAGTGATATCAAATCATTTGTTACCGTAGCAGAGCTTAAAAGCATTACCGCTGCCGCGCACAAGCTCAATTATTTGCAATCCAATATGACGGCTAAAATCAAAAAAATTGAAAATCACTATGACCGTCAGCTTTTTATTCGCAAGCCTAAAGGTGTAGAACTGACTGAGTCAGGCATCAATCTTTATAAGCAATACAAAAAAATGATGTTCACTTGGGAAGAAACTGAAAATAAAATTTATCAGCAAGAAAAATATTTACGTTTTGGCACCAATACCAGCTTAGGCGGCATGCGTTTTTACCCCTCTTTTAGTCAGCTTTATGAAACTTATCCTGATCTTTCAATCACTATAAAAACAGGAGCGACAGGCTTTATTGAAGATGAAATATTGCAGGGAAATTTAGATATTGCTTATGTACTGGGGCATCCAAAGCAGAAGAATCTGCAGTACATTCACAAAGCGGATGACCATCTGGTGCTGATTGGGAAAAATGTCATTAACCATGACAATGTTGCCGACTGCATTCATCAGCAAAATGTTCTTTTAGCTTCAGAGCAATGCTGCTATTCCACAACCTTAGATCAAATTTGTGTTGATTATCAGATTAAAAAAGGTGAAACGACACATATTTTTGACCATGAGGCGCTGATTCAATTTACTCAGCTTGGCATGGGCATTTCTATGATTGCCAAATCACTGATCGAGAAATTTAACATTCAATATTATATGGAAATCCCTGAACAATACCGCAATATCGGTTTATATTTGATCGCACGGAATGATCATGTATTTACACCCATTGAGAAGCAGTTTGTGGGATTGAATGATCAGCTGTGATGGCGATTGCTGTATTTGTTTTCTTTCGAATAAACAAGTCCCTGTTGGAAGGGCCGCGTGTAATCACAGCGATCAAAAAGCAGATCAATATCGTGCTGATTTGAGCTCCATCTGTACTTGCTGTGCGGCATATGGTTGACTGTCATCAAATGATGCTGAAAAACCCCTATATCAATCATATCAGCAATGAATAAGCAGGCCGCTGCATAATGCATTGATAACAGACCGACATTGAGTTTTTGCGATTGAATTATCGGCCAAGCTGATTTTGGACGATTGTTATTGACTCTTTTTTTATTTTTCTCTTAGCGCGTATACAGCCGAGTTTTCCGGCTTTATATCCTGCATTGAGCTGCCCGCCGCACCCGCATCCCCTGCATTAGGCCCAACCCAATAAATGCGGTCTAATTTTTATAAATACCGCATTTAATGCTGCATATATAAGCTAATTTTACTGGACTGCATCTGTTTCGTTCTATTTCTTCGATAAAATCTATTCTTCATATTGTTTTTTTGCCTATTCCGAATTTTTTCAGAAAAAAAATGCGCCAAAAAGTGATATCATTGAAGAAATATATATTCTCTCGGGCCACCCTTTTAAGGTGCCTATTTTAATATCGTTAGGATTAACAATGACTGATAATGCAACTATCTTGCAGAATGTCCCTGTTGGCAAAAAAGTTGGTATTGCCTTCTCTGGTGGTCTAGATACTTCAGCTGCTCTTTTGTGGATGAAACAAAAAGGCGCAGAACCTTATGCTTATACAGCAAACTTGGGGCAGCCTGATGAAGACGACTACGATGCGATTCCACGCAAAGCGGAAGCGTATGGCGCAGTAAAAGCACGCTTAGTTGATTGTCGTTTACAGCTTGCTCTTGAAGGTATTGCGGCGATTCAATGCGGCGCGTTCCACATTTCTACCGGCGGCGTGCCATATTTCAACACAACGCCATTAGGCCGTGCAGTTACAGGCACTATGCTTGTTACCGCAATGAAAGAAGATGACGTTAACATTTGGGGTGACGGCTCTACTTACAAAGGCAACGATATTGAGCGTTTCTACCGCTACGGTCTATTAACCAACCCTGCGCTTAAAATTTATAAGCCTTGGTTAGACCAAACGTTTATTGACGAATTAGGCGGCCGTGCAGAAATGTCACAGTTCCTGATCGACAATGGCTTTGACTACAAAATGTCAAAAGAAAAAGCATATTCGACTGACTCGAACATGCTGGGCGCTACGCACGAAGCGAAAGATCTTGAATACCTCAATGCAGGCATCAAAATTGTTGACCCAATCATGGGCGTTGCATTCTGGAAAGATGACGTAGAAGTTAAAGCTGAAGAAGTTTCTGTGACTTTTGAAGAAGGCTTCCCTGTTGCTTTGAACGGTAAACGCATTGAAGATCCTGTTGAATTCATTCTTGAAGCCAACCGTATCGGCGGCCGTCACGGTCTGGGCATGTCGGATCAAATCGAAAACCGCATTATTGAAGCAAAATCTCGCGGCATCTACGAAGCACCGGGCATGGCGCTCCTTCACATCGCTTATGAGCGTCTTGTAACTGGTATTCACAACGAAGACACCATTGAACAATACCGAATCAACGGTTTGCGTTTAGGCCGTCTTCTTTACCAAGGCCGCTGGTTCGACTCTCAAGCGCTGATGCTTCGTGAAACTGCGCAGCGCTGGGTTGCGAAAGCAGTCACTGGTACAGTGACTTTAGAACTTCGCCGCGGCAATGACTACACCATCATGAACACTGAATCTCCTAACCTCACTTATGAAGCTGAGCGTTTGACAATGGAGAAAGGTGATTCTATGTTTAGTCCAGCTGACCGTATCGGTCAATTGACGATGCGCAACTTAGACATCACAGATACCCGCGCAAAACTAGGCATCTACACTGGCGCTGGCTTGCTTGCCGTTGGTACGGGTTCAGCGGTTCCGCAATTGAAAGATAAAAACAAATAATTATTTGTTTGCAATAAAAAACCGCTCACATGAGCGGTTTTTTATTGGCGGCAAAGTTTCTGCAATATATGCTGCCACCCGCCCGATTTGAACCTCTGCCTAAACAGCTGTAAACACTATCGGCAGCATCAATTCTGAGAATGAAAAGCTGAAAGCCTAATTAAGCCACTTGCGCAGAGCGGATAGATTGATAATAGATTTGGTTACGACCAAGCTGCTTAGCGCGGTACAGCGCTTGATCGGCTATAGACAGCAAATCCTCTTTCGACAGCTCTTCTCCGCGGAACACCGTAATGCCTAGGCTGATCGTAACATGGCTGGACACAGTGGATTTTGCATGCGGAATTTCTAAACGGTCAATGGCTTTATAAATATTAGACGCAACGGCATAAGCGCCATGTGCGTCAGTTTCAGGCAAGAGAACCACAAATTCCTCACCGCCATAACGCGCAACAAAGTCCATATGGCGAATCGCATTTTTAACGGTCTTGGCAATGGATGAAATTACATCATCGCCCTTTTGATGCCCATAAAAATCATTGTAGTTTTTAAAGTGATCGACATCGATAAATAAAATAGATAAGGCGCTTTCATCCCGCTTGGCCTGTTCATAACAGGTATCCAGCATTTCATCAAAGGTCCGGCGGTTGGAAATTTTAGTCAGTTCATCATGCTGGCTTAAGTGCAGCAGCTCGGTGGTGTGTATGCGGTGAATTTTCTCACTGATATCCGCCCGCAGCATGCTGAGGAAAATCATCCGTTCCCGCGCGCAAAGCATTTTGCTGATTACAAAGCCCAGCACGCAGCTGCCGATCAGCACCCGCCCCATTACCATGGCATCAAACTTCACATACAGGGAAAACAGCATCATCATCGTAACCATTGCCGCCATCAAGCCTGTCATCAGCATATGCACAGGCTTAACGCCCGTCAAAATATAGCCCAAGATGTAAATCATGCAGATGATCATCATGGCTTGATGCTTTAAAGCCGGCGTATAAACGGTCATGGTCAGCCACGACATCGAAATCACAGCCCAAAATACTATAACCATGGAGGCATGCGGAAAATAATGATTCAATTTTTTATAATGAGCAAACACATAGAGCAGCCCCAGACATAAAGCGCCATTCACTAATCCCGCCAAACAGCGAACAAAATCATGGCTGAAATACGCTTTTTCAATGATCCAGTAATCCCCAGGAATCATCAGCAAAGTCAAAATAAAATAGGTTAATACCCCGATCCAGACGTATTGATTAATATTGTCGCGGGCGCGGTCTAAATTTGTAATCCAAAATTGAGTTTCCAGCTTTTTAGGAAAAACCTGTCCGACACGGCGGCTTTGGCGTGCAATCAATTCTTCTAATTTTTCTTTATCATATTGCAATTTTGCAAGATTGTACTTGTATTCCATTGCCACGATTTATTTAATTATTTTAGTGCCCTTAAAATAACACAATTTTTTCAAATTATTTAGATCACGCACGCCATTTGTCTTTAAAACACGTTACCATTTTCACACTTTTTGCATTATCATCTATTTTATTTCCAAGTTTGAAATCGCCTTGAACTCGATTACTATTCTTCAGCCAGATGACTGGCATGCCCACCTTCGTGACGGCTTAGCCTTAAAACGCACGGTTCCAGATTTAGCCAAACAGTTTGCGCGCGCGATTTGCATGCCAAACTTAGTCCCGCCTGTAAAAACTGTTGAAGAAGCAAATGCTTATCGTGAACGAATTATGGCGCATGTGCCTGAAGGCGTAAATTTTGATCCGCGCATGGTGCTGTATTTCACCAATAATACTGCGCCAAGTGAAGTGCTGAAAATCAAGCAGTCTGAACACGTCAACGCGATCAAACTTTATCCTGCCGGCGCAACCACCAACTCTGACAGCGGCGTCAGTGACATCAGTAAAGTCTATGGCGTCATTGAGCAAATGGAAGAGCACCAAGTGCCGCTTTTGCTGCACGGTGAAGTTACACATAACCATGTGGATATTTTTGACCGTGAAAAGCGCTTTTTAGATGAAGTGCTGTCTCCGCTTTTAAAGCAGTTTCCTAAACTGAAATTGGTGCTGGAACACATTACGACCAGCGAAGCTGCGCATTTTGTTTTAGAGCATGACCGCAATGTGGCTGCCACCATTACACCGCAGCACTTATTGTTTAACCGCAATGACATGCTGGTGGGCGGCGTTAAACCGCATTTTTACTGCCTGCCGATTTTAAAACGCCAAACGCATCAGCAAACCCTGCTTGAAGTCGCCACCAGCGGCAGCCCTAAATTTTTCCTAGGGACTGACAGCGCGCCACACTCAAAAAATGCTAAAGAAAATGCATGCGGCTGCGCAGGGTGCTATAGTGCGCCTAACGCAATTGAGCTGTATGCTCAAGCATTTGATCAAGTCGGAAAAATTGAACGCCTGGAAGGTTTTGCCAGCCATTTTGGCGCAGACTTCTACGGCCTGCCGCGTAATACCAATACCATTACCTTGGTAAAAGAAGATCAAGTGATTCCTGAAAGTTTAGACTATTTGGATGGTGAACAGATTATTCCGCTGCATGCGGGTAAAACCATTCAATGGAGAAAAGTGTGACAGATGAAACTCTACCAGTAATTGGTCAGCGTTTCCGTGGATTCCTGCCTGTCGTTGTTGATGTTGAAACTGCAGGCTTTAATTCACAGACCGATGCATTATTGGAAATTGCAGCCATACCGATTGTGTATGATGCAGAAGGAAAATTTGTGCCGGGCGAAGCGCACCATGCGCATATTAACCCATTTGAAGGCGCAAACTTAGACCGCAGATCTTTGGACTTTATTGGCGTAGATCCGTTTAATCCTATGCGTATGGCCATGGCTGAAGATGAAAAGTCCGCATTGAAACGCATTTTTAAATCCGTCAATGAAGTACGCCGCCAGCAAGGCTGCACACATGCCATTTTAGTGGGCCATAATGCGCATTTTGATTTAGGTTTTGTACAGGCAGCCATTGCCCGTACAGGAACCAAAAATCAGAATCCGTTCCACAGTTTTTCTGTTTTTGACACTGTCACCTTAAGCGCTGTGGTTTTTGGCCAAACTGTTTTAGCTAAATCCTGCATTCAGGCTGGCATTGAATTTGACGGCAAAGAAGCGCATTCTGCATTGTATGACACACAGAAAACTGCTGAATTATTCTGCTTTATATTGAACAAACTTGGCCCAAGTTTGTTCAATATCCTAAGCGCTGAGAAATAATTGCAGCCCCTGCTGGCTTAAAATTTGAACATATTAGGCATGTTGCCAGATTCAAATTTTAAGCCAGCAGGGCTTTTTTTTGACCTTATAAAAACCTCGATTAATCGTTTTTTCTTCTGAATGAAATCGTTTTTTTGTATTAAAAATAAGTCTCATTTGTATTGATTAATTTAATATTGTTAATGATAATCGATCGCATTACTATTTATATCAACTTTACCACCTATGCGATTTACCCACTCTCCACTTGCTCTGGCTATTTTTTCTGCGCTTTGCCCTATCGCATATGCAAATGATGCCGAAAATGCAGCCGTACAGCCCGAAGTGAAATTAAATACCATTATCGTAGAGGCAGAAAAGGCAAATGAAGTCGGGCAAACCACTTACAGTAAAGAAGATTTAGAAAAAACGCCGAATACACAGAAAACTATTTCCGAGTTTTTAAAAGTTAATCCGAATATTCAATTTTCTAATAAAAACAACAATGCAGCGAGCCAAGCTGAAATCAACGCAGCGGATATGTCTATCCATGGCGCCCTGCCTTATAACAATAGCTTTCTATTAAATGGCATGAGCTTCAACAATGATATCAATCCATATTCAGGAACAAGTTCACTCAACAACACAGCTGATTTAGATGGAACATCTCAAGCTGTTACGATCAACACAGATTTATTATGCAATTTGGAAGTCTTAGACAGTAATGTCAGCGCGAAATACGGTAAATTTACAGGCGGCGTCATTAGCGCAACAACATGTGCCCCTAAAACAGCAGTGGGCGAAATTCACGGATCAGTGAATTATGATTACACCAATTCAAACTGGAACCGCTTCAATTATATCGATACAGATGAAGAAGCCGAATTTAATGATCCAACTGAAGCCGATGCCCAAAAAAATTATACCAAGCAAGGTTTCAGTCTATACACGTATGGCCGCCTTACGGAAAACTTCGGTTTAGACTTTGGACTTAGCCAAAGAACTGCAGACATTAAATCGGCATCACAGCTTAAAGATGGCCGCCCTTATAATGAAGAACGTGAAGTTGATAATGCCTCATTAGACATGTTTTATGATCCAAGCGAAGATCTTTCGTTTAAATTAGGACTTCAGCATGCAAATGATCAGAAGCTCCGGTTTGTATCAAATGCGCTGTCTGACGGAATTCATCAATCCTCTGACAGCAATGCAATTAATTTAAATATAGACAAAAAATTTATTGGTGTGACCTTAAAGCAAAATCTCAGTTATCAAGAAAAACAAAATGACAGAGTCAGCAGCTCAAATGACCAGTATTCATGGTTAACGTCAGAAGATAAAAATTGGGGAACATCAACCACAGCGACTGAAGGTGTATCTGGAACCATTTTAAGCAAACAAAAGACCTTAGAATACAATACTCATGCCGAATTTAATCCCCTGCAATTTCTAAATACAGCACATCAATTCAATATCGGCGCAGGATTCAGCCATAACGAAGCGCAATGGCAAAGACCAAATGATTTTACTGCTTATTTTGTACCATCAAAATTTGGCACGAACTGTATTAAAAATGACGGAACAGTTGCAGATGCATGTGATCCGAGCTATATCCCAAGCAAAGGAACCTCTGGACAATTCAGCATTAAAAAGACGGTGCATACCAACGGACAGTTAGATGTACAGCAGGATTCTTGGTTTGCCTATGCTGAAGACCGAGTCAATTGGAAGAATACGCTGGAAGCAACAATCGGCTTACGCTATGACTACGACAGCTTAAGCAAGAATCATAATTTGGCGCCACGAACTGCATTTCACTATATGCCGTTCGCAGATCAGCGTTTAAAACTGAGTACAGGCTGGAGCCGCTATTATGACCGCTACTTATTTAATTTTGACCTACAGGATGGAATCAACTCGCTAAAGCAGAACTATACCCGTACAAATATTAATAGCGACTGGATCTCAAGCGCAAATACCTCATCCATTAATGTCAAACGCAGTGACCTTAATTTGCCTTATGCAGATGAATGGCTTATCGGTTTAAGCGCTGAGCTCAATAACTTGCGCATGCAAATGAAATATGTCAACCGCCAATATAAAGATCAGTATTATTTAGCCCGTCCAGACGCCACTGATTTATGGACGCGCATTTATACCAATAACAAAGAATATAATTCTGAGGATATTACTGTTATCTTAGGCAATATCGCGCCCATAGAGGCACTCTATGCCAAGCATCGT
Organism: Acinetobacter entericus; assembly: GCF_026168575.1. Lineage (NCBI taxonomy): Bacteria > Pseudomonadati > Pseudomonadota > Gammaproteobacteria > Moraxellales > Moraxellaceae > Acinetobacter > Acinetobacter entericus. The sequence continues at coordinate 2,778 of NZ_JAPEQW010000037.1, read as the reverse complement.
GTTAATTTTGCATTCAACTATACAGATACTCAGCGAGACTATAATGATGCCGATGAAGTTGAGTTAAAAGAATATTCACATGTTTTATATAACGGAAAAATTACTGCTACCAATGATATTCCTGCAAGTGACTACAATGTCCCAATCACTGCCCGATTGAGCTGGGATTTCACACCAAATAGGCTTGAAGGTCTAAATATCAGTAACTTTTTAGTTTATAAACCGCGTCATAATGGCTTGATCAAAAGCAGCATCCCAACTAAAAATCAAATTCAGTATAATGATTTACCTATTATCTATAGTTATGATGATACGGACGTTCCAAGTGTTGTGCGTTGGGACTTGCGCGCAAGCTATATTCATAAATTTTCTAAAGATTACAGCGGCATGTTCGGGCTCACCATGAATAATGTCACCAATCGGCATAATAAATATCTAGGTACTGACAATTATTTAAAATCTGAAATCGGACGCCAAATTGTTGCCGATGTTACTTTTAAGTTTTAATGGCCTCAAACTAAACTCAAAAGTGCTCCGGCGCTTTTGAGTTTTTCTCAAACAGACAGCACACTATTTAAAAGCCCATCCTGATCATCTCGCTGTCTGTTTTCCTCTCTGATAAATATACCTATCCCCCCCTTTACTGACTTGTGTTTAAAGCCTTTAAAAATTAGTATGCCTGCAACAAAATAAAGTGAAGCAAAAACATCCCCGCGTGTTTATTTTTCGACATTTTCGCCATACTGAGCGGGCTTTTTTCAATCTCCCCCATATTTATGCTGAAAAATATCCTGCTGGTTTTACTTATTTTATTTCCTGCCGCGCTATATATTTATATGATCAGCCGGGATGACGGCACTAAACAGGCAGAACAAAAGCAGTCATCCTCCGAACAGCATTCCGCAGTTCAACAAAAAGCCTAATCCGAACATTTATATCTATTTTATTGATAGTCAAATATAAATTATAAGAAAAAACCGATTTATGTGATTTTTCATATAACGAACCTATAAAATATGTTTTTAAAAACTTTTGTCTTCAATCTATGCAATCCCCCTCTCAGCCTTCGCAGCAACCGCCTGCGGAAGGGACTACGCCGTCTTTAAAACGCGCAATGACCACGCGTCATCTAATTATGCTTTCCTTAGGCGGCGCCATTGGTACTGGCCTGTTCATGGGTTCTGGTGAGGTTATTTCCCAAGCGGGCCCATTAGGAGCTGTCCTTGCTTATATTATTGGAGGCATCATTGCCTATATGGTCATGCTTTGCCTCGGTGAGCTTGCCGTACATTTACCGGTATCCGGATCATTCGGGGCGTTTGCGACCAACTACATTGGCCCAGGAACGGGCTATATGGTGTCCTGGATGTACTGGCTCGGCTGGTCTGCCACTTTAGGCACAGAATTTACCGCAGCCGCCATACTGGTGCAGGAATGGTTTCCGCAAACTTCTATCTGGCTATGGACCCTGATTTTCGCTGCAGGCGTCCTGCTGTCCAACCTCAGCTCCACACGCACCTTTGCCGAGTCTGAATTCTGGCTGTCTTTTATTAAAGTGGCGACGGTGCTGATATTTATCGGGCTTGGCTTTGCCTGCATTTTTGGCCTGATTCCTTTTGAAGGCTATACCTCTGCCCCGCTGTTCAGCAATTTGACAGAACATGGCTGGCTGCCAAATGGCTTGTTCCCGCTTTTTGCAACCTTGCTGATCGTGAACTTTGCTTTTAACGGGACAGAAATGATTGGGATTGCGGCAGGCGAAACCGAAAACCCAGAAAAAAATGTGCCTAAAGCCATTCATGCGGCCGTATGGCGCTTGATGATTTTCTTTGTCGGCACCATTATCGTCATCAGTTCTTTGCTGACCTATACCGATGCGGGCTTAAATGTCGGCGGTCACGGCGGACTCAGCAGCAGCCCATTCGTTTCAGTTTTCAACTTGATGGGCATTCCCTATGCAGAAGACATGATCCGTTTTGTGATCATTACCGCCTTACTGTCTACCGCAAACTCAGGCTTATATGCCGCATCCCGCATGATGTGGGCACTGTCTGCACAAAATCATCTGCCGCGCATATTTGCCAAAGTGAATAAATCAGGCGTTCCTGTGGTTGCCATTTGGGTCACCATGATTGGCGGCTTACCGGGCTTGCTGTCTGAACAGTTTGGCGCAGATGTAATCTTTAAAAACCTGATGGGCGTGGCTGCTTTTACCATGGTGATTGTCTGGATGAGCATTTGCTGGAGCCAATTCAACTTCCGCTGCCAATGGCTGAAGCAAGGCCATACTGTCAGTGAGTTGAAATTTAGAACACCTTGGTTCCCGCTGGTGCCGATATTAGGCTTTATCTGCTGTACGGCCACAGGCTTAAGCATGGCTGCTGACCCTGAAATGCTGTCTGGCTTTATCGGCTGCCTGCTGTTTATGGCGGCATGCTATGCCAGCTATTACTGGCTGTATCACAATAAAAATCAATAACAGTCCTATTTTTCATCATAAACTTTTGATGAATTTGACTCTGAACAAAGCGCAGCGGCTCCGCTGCGCTTTGTTTATTCAGCCCGTCATGATGGATGGCAAGATCGACAGCCCTTTAAAACCGCCGCGCCTTTCAATTGCTCATCTCAAAACAAATCTCTCATTTTTTAATCAAACAATTCAATATTTTAAAAATAATGCCTTCTCAAGTTTGACAGCTTTTTTAAAAATCCCTAATATAGCCATCACCTCGCAACGTCCCTATCGTCTAGAGGCCTAGGACATCGCCCTTTCACGGC
>NZ_JAPEQW010000036.1:0-22689 GCF_026168575.1 Acinetobacter entericus | reverse complement strand
TAACCAAAAAGAAGATCGTTTTTTGATTTATGAAAGAGATCTATTTTAATTGAATAGATAAAAAGAATGGAATATGTCCATCAATGGAGAACGTACCATAGATTATTTTTTAACATTAGGATTATAAAATTGGAAATCCAATTTGTGCAATAAAATAAAGCCAACCTACGTTAGCTCCACTTGAAAAGCTTTTTCATTAAAATGCACCTCTGGTATTGCTAGTAATATTTCTATTTTCAAATAAATTTTCATCAAACTTAAATCTAAAACGCACATATGCACCTTGAAGCGTAGTATCGCTATCTACAAGATCATCATCTTTATAGCCAGAGAAGTTATAACCACCTGATAACCAGAGGTTTGCAGCCAGCAAATAGCCCACTTCCCCCCCAACCAAAACACGGCGGCCCGAACTCATGTTCGACCATAACACGCCTGTATGAATACCCGCATCCCAACGTTCATTGATGTCATACATTGCCCGACCACTGAGCATATGTGTCATACCACTTGACTCCAAACCAGAGAACGTTGTGTCCACATTTTTAACTGCATATTGGCCTGAAAGGGTAATATCGCGACTTGGATGATAATTCAAGTGATTTGAAAAAATATAGACATGCTTTAAGTATGGATTATTTAAATCTGACTTGTTACTGTCATAGCGGTATTCCACCTTGGTCAGCGCATCAAAACGATTGTGCTCAGTGTCACGGTAGGCAGCCCCCACCTGGAAACGATCAACCAGGCGATCACCACTGTTTTCATTCTTACTATCAGTCAGGCTAACTACATTTTTCGCCAATAAAGTCACGTCATTGGAATATTTGTAGGCAATCCCCAGATTATTCAGGATGGCGTCAGACTGGTCAGCCCAACGTGCTTCAATTCTCGCAACAGCTTTCCAGTTTGGATTGGCCAGATATTCCACACCTAAAGATGCAGCAGTGTTATCGGAATTTTGGTTATCGGTATCTGCTTTTGACAATGACTTTACCTGTTCAAAACTGGTGGTTGCATAGAAGCCTTTTTCCAGTTCCCAACGGTTACGTAAACCGATTGCAGCTTCAGCTTCGCGCGCACTGATGCCATCGCGAACACGATATTCACTAAATGCCGTACCGTTATTGTTATATTTACTGTCCAGACCAAACACTGTGACATTACGACGCTGATTGTTATTTAGGTCATACAGTCCCTGAATACTGGACACCAACTCATGGCGACCATAGGCACGTAGTTTTGAATTAATCTGGTAATTCGCACCCAAGGCAAAATTACGACGCTCAGCTTCGGAAACATCCTGCTCATATTCAGCAAAAACATTTGAACCCTGCCAAGGAAGCTGTGTGGTGATTTTTGTACGTGCGGTTAAACCATGATACGGCGCTGTTTGTGAAGCCCCCAACAATGCTGGATTCTTAGACTCATCGTAATACTTGAGACCCAGCTCAACCGCGACAATACGGCTGATCGCACGTTCGATACTGGCAGAAACACCCTGATTGACACCACTTTGCAAATCTTCAGTACGGATGGCCTCCAGTTTTGCCAAACCGATCTTACCCAGTTGCGTACGCCCTTTTATACCACTTTCCTTACGTCCAGCGGTGATTGGTGCCGCAGTGTTATAGAACCCTGTATCTGCCTGATTATGGTAGGTTTTCAGCTCCATATTCTTATAGGCATAGTTCAGTTCAACGCGAGCCGCATTCCCCGACAATTTACCTGTTGCATCTGGTGTGGTGTTAATCTGTGTTAAAGAGTTTAAACCGTCATTGATATTTTCAGAACGGGCAAACTCAGCAATGAATTTACCTTTATCATTGGCAAATTTAACGACAGTATTCACACTTGCTAACTGATCTTGAGTTAGTGGATTATTACTCTTCACATAAGAACCACCTACTTTGGCTTTATCTGTGACTTTTACAGAACCAGACACACCACCAACCGTGTATTCATCCCCACCCTGCTCAGATTCCACTGTAATACGCAGATAGACTGGATTCAGGTCAGCATCGACACTTGGTACAGGATCTTTTAAGTAAATGCTGTTGCTAAAGGTATCCACTTCATAATCGGTAAAACGTGCCAAAGTGCTACGCGAAATGATCAGGCCTGGATTATCGCGGTCACGGGTCACCACCTCAACTTTTTCACTATTGGCAAGCACATCATCGGTATTGACATTGCCCATGCTATACGGACCTGAAATCCCCATAGCACGTTGTTCATTGGTCACCTGTTGCGTATTGGTCTGCGCAGCAAAGGCCGTGACTTTATAGCGGTCTGTTTCGACAGCCCCACGAACACCTGTTAATGAACGGCTATATTGACCTAAAGCCAGGCCCTCATCATTTTCAGTACGTGTTACGTAGTCACCATACATGGCATAAGAACGGCCTTTATCCACACGCACGTAGAGCTTACTGGTTGTTTGTGCATCAAAACCTTTCGCTGCCGAGTCACCATAAACTGGATAATATTCATCTGGACGAATATCACGGAACAAGCGCTGGTTTTTATCCTTGTCAGAATCATAGGCAAGGGTCAGTAAATATTCACCCTTGACTTTCCCTTTCAGGAACATGGCTGCACGCCCTGTCACATTGCTTTTGCCATTGTCCGATGATGAAATCTCTTGCAGTTCTTCCTCAAATCCATCTTGCGAACGGATATTGCTTAACTGTTTCGGGTCAAATTTCTTAAAGTTAATTGATCCTTCTACCAAACCAACGGCGATGATCGGACGTAGATCAGGTAAGAAACGTACTGGGGTACTGCTATGAAAAATACCACTTTCAACCGACAGCGTTCCTTCCCCAGCCTCGATTGGCGCCTTTATTGGCACAACAAGTGTACCGCCCTCAACAAACACCTGAATACCAGGTTGTTTCGGGTCCAGGTCAGTCAACTCAATTTTACCAATCGAGCTGTCGAGCGTAACTGGAGTTCTGGTAGAAACCAATGTGCCATTACGGTCAACAATTTTCATGGTCACGTTAAAATAATCACGGCCGTTGGCTTGCGGCTGTACTTTGGCTGACTCAAGTAACAGCTTATCCATTTGGTCAGGGACAATCACATTGACCTGTTTGCTATCCCGAACATTACCCATCATGTCGACTTGACGAACTTCAATACTGTTTTTACCCACAGCGAGATCGACACCGATAAAATCCAGACCTGCAACCTGTAAGTCAGGCAATATTGCACGTTTACCAATGCGTTTCTCAGAAACCTGTGTGCCATTTACCCACAGTTGTAGTTGTGTGCCAGCAGCACCCTTAACCTGAACCGCTGTTTGGGCATAACCAAGAAGCTGCCCATCTTTTAAGTTGATAATTTCTAGCTGATTATTGGCAGCATTTTCCAGCACTGTTTCCAGACTAAGCATTTTCGCAGCTTGAGTGGATTCGGCTGGCACACTCTCAGTTGCTGCCAATGTTTCAGTCAGTGGCAAGGCAACTGAAGAAGCAACGCCAGATTTTTCTGGTTCAAAAGCAACCTCTTTCAATTCCTTAACCTGTTCTCTGGAAAAATCAAGGTTACAATTAGCCCTGCTTCCCTGTGCCGAGATACAACCACTTGCTGGCTGACCTTTTACATCGGTCATTTTGGAAAAAACTGGATCAATCGTCAGGTCTGAACGTAATATCTGTTCTAAATTGGTGTTGTCCTGTTCAATACGTTTTTTACGTTCTGCAATTTGTTGCAATAAGGCTTGTGAGCATTGTCCTGCGCCATTGGCAATTGCAAAATCGGCACGATGTAGTTCACCACGTTTTAAATCCACAAAACGGCTATTCGGATCACCTGCCTGACGATTGCCAATTAACACCAACTCAGAATCAACTGGCAAACTGGTACGGTCAACCTTTAGAACGTGGGTTTTGGCACTGATCCCATAAAAATCATATTTACCTTCACTGTCAGTCACCACATAGCTACCATCTTCAAGGTAAATACGCACACCTGGCACACCGACTTCACCTGCATCCTGTACCCCATTACGGTTACAGTCAGTAAAAATCTTACCAACAATAAAGCCATCAGAGATCATTGCGCCAGGAGTTACTTCTACTTTTGCAGATGCTTCGTTTGATTCGATTCCCTGACCATCTTTTGCCCGAACACGGTTAATGCCATCACCATTCAAGGCATTTGGACCAATATAGACGCGATACTGAACCTTAACTTCCTTACTTGGAGTCAGTGTACCTAAACCAAGTTTCAAATAAGGACCTTTTCCACCTAATGGGTCAGCAACCTTGGTGCCATCGATACGCATAGAACCCTGAACATAGATAAAGCCTCTAGGCAAGGTATCAGTAATCGAAACATCTTTGGAATCCACCGTGCCACGATTGGCAACCGTCACGGTATATTCTTCAAACTCACCGATTTCCGAGTTTTTATTGGTCGCAACCTTTTGTACAAATAACGGCGAGGTTGGTACAGTCAAATCAGGATCAATTGGAATATCAATATTGAGTGCTGGATCACCATTATTTAAGGTGAATTTGCCAGCATAAGACCATTCCAGATCAACAGCCTTATCCGCAGGGAAACTTGGATAAACAGATTTATCACTGACAAAACTATAACGTGTATTTCCAGGAATTGTGGTTGTATCCACAACAAAACTGTAGGTTCCTGCTTTAACAAGGGGATAAATAAATTCACCCTCACTATTGGTGACCTGCTTAGCTGGAATTGTAACCAGTTCTCCAGTCTGCTCATCAAGTTTGTATGCAATATTGTCCGCAATTGGCTGGCCATTCTGGTCTAATAAGGTTATGGTTGCCCCTGCCACAGGTAAACCTGTCTTGGCATCAAACACTGTTCCATATGGATCCATAAGTACCTGAGTACTAATATCGGTAAATGTCTGGGTTGAATTACCCTGCGTATCCAGACAGTCCGTCAGGCTAACTTGTACTTGATCGCGTTTGACTGTTTGTAATAATGAATCATAAGAAACCCCAACTTCCGCAAATGCGGTTGGTAGCGTGTAATGAAATACGCCTGTATTCGGGCCAGTTTCTACACCAATGACCTCTTCAAGATCACCTGTCTTGGTTGATTTAATCTTAATCTTTACCTTGTCCGTAGTATAACGGTCCGCATTACAGCTGGCATTTTGCGCTTCAAGATAAAGTGGTTTATTCACGCTGCCCGTAGTCAAGACATTTTGGAAATCACCAGATTTATTGGTTACAGCTGCTATACCACCCACCACTGTTAAGGCAGGGTTAGACAATACCTCTTTTTGGCTATTTGTGGTTGCATACGAAACTTTATAAGTATTTTTAACCGTTGTTTTGGCAATGTTACGGTTCATTGTGACCGTAAGGTCAACCTGTTCGGTTGTATTGGTGTCTATTTGTGGAAAGCCAACCACCAATTGGTCAACCTTGCTTAAATCACCTGGCAAGGTCGTTGTATAGTTATTGCCTGTTTGCTTATACAAAACCTTGGCCTGCGTATTTTTTAACTGTGCAGACTTAAATGTTGTATTGGCAGGCAGATCATCAACTAAAAGCACCATTTTCTGTGCCTGACCATCGATCATCACATCCACAGGCCTTGCCGCTTTTTTCCCTTGATTGGTGATGGCCAAGGTATAGTTAAGATCATAGCTGGCATTAGCTGATGGCTCAAAAGTTTTCTGGACAACCTCTTTGGTTGCAACCAGTTGTGGGCCATAGCTGATGGCACTATCTGTAGCCGTTGCGATTACACTATTATCTTCAACCAGTGTGGCTTTTATTGGTAAATTTAACTGCTGACTTTCAGTCAATGTCGCACTTGCTGTTGCAACGACCCACAAATGAACGCTCTGGCCTACCGCCAAGGCAACATTGGTTGTCAGTTGTTGATCATCGGTGTCGAATTGACCGTTTTTATTGGTATCTACATAAATTTTAACGTTGCTTAGTTCATTTATTGTTAACGCTTCTAGTTGTACATTGACAGGCGCATTACTATTGTTAACTAAGGTATTTGCCCAAATAACACGGGTACTTGGTTCAATTTCCTGAACTGGTGGAGTAGTTAAAGCAATTGCGTAAAGAGCAGAAACATTGATTTCGACGGTATTTGAAACTGATTGTTGGGGTTTACCATCGGGTGCAACATAAGTTGCATAGGCGATATTCTGGATAGAGCTACCCACTTCAGGCATATTCGCTGCATAACCGTACTGCGCTGACAATATTGATACTGTCAACGTTGATAACATGAATGTCATGTTATGGAATGCGTTAGATTGCTTCTGTTGTAGCACAGCGCCGTACCCTTAACTAAAATAGTCTAAAAAAATCTTAAAAATTTATTTGAGATGAACACCTGCCTAGGCAAATGTTCACATCTTTAATTATTGATTTACATTAATGTTAATAAGTATTACTCATCAACTTTGATTACGAACTCTAATGAAGAACTAGCATTCGGTGCCAAAGTAGACTGAGTTGCTGAAATTGTACCTGTTGTACCATCAGCAGAAATACCGCCAAGTGTTGCATTGGTTGCTTTTGGAGATTCAGTCCCTGCTGTTGCAACTGCTTTCAATGTAGTATATGACGGCGTATTATCGCTAATCACTACATTGGTTACATTCGCATTACCTTCGTTGGTTGCCACAATGCGATAACGTACACACTCACCTGGCTTCGCACTTACTGTTGCCTGTGTATAAGTTCCACTAATTGGTGTACCATTTGCACAGTTAGCAAGATACTGATCTTTCACCAAACGTACCTGACCTGCAGTGACTGTGGTCAAGTCAGTGTTTGTAAGTACTGGATGATTCTGCCCATTATACTGAACTGGTGAGAACGTCAATACCACTGGATTTTGCGTACCCACAGTTGCATTGACTGGTGCCTGAACCTTAACGAGTAAGTTGACTGTAGCACCCTTGGCAATACCAGCATTACCAGGGAATGTAAGAGCAGTTCCTGTGACTAGCGTATCATTCGCATCGATCAAACCATCATTGTTTACATCGATATACAAACTGGCTGCCCAGTCAGTATTTGAACTAGTTAAAGTAAATGGTATACCCGCTGCGGTTGCACCTTCAACCAAGTTACTATTGTTGGTTAAAGTGTGTTTATAAACAACTGTACCCCCTGGTGCAACCTGACCAATACGATCCTGATTTAGAACCAGTTTACGGTCTGCCTGAACGGTCACTCTATTCGATAAGGTATCGGTTAAATTGGTTGATGCCGATCTCACAGTAAAGTTCGCATCTACACCACCTGCTGTTGCACCTGCTGGTGGCGTTACAACAACAACCAGTTTAGTATTACCACTCTGGTTAATATTGCCAGTATTGGTAATTGGTGAACCTGTTGCTATCCATTTAGCTGGGTCTGTCTCTGCAGGATTCGCCACCTGATAGAACTTCACATCCCAGCCTGCTGGCAAGTTATGCGATAAATTGAAGTTATCGCTTACTGAACCGAGGTTATCTACACTTAATGGGAATGTTACCGAGTTACCTGGTAGAACTGATGCTTCATTCGCATATTGACTGGCATCCTTACCTGTCCCGACAGTAGCACCGACTGTACCAGTAGCATTATCTTGATCAGTGTTATTACCGTTATGTAAGTCCACAGTTGCAGGGGTAACTTTGGTAATAATCAAATCCAAAGTATCAGCGATCTGAGCTGGGTTTGACTTCGGTTTTACCAATAAAGTTGCAGTCAGCGGTGTGTTACCTGAATAAGTTGCAGGCAAGGTGATTTTTGCCACCAGCTCATAAGTACCACCTTTGGCAATACTACCTGTTTCGGTAAATGGCGTTACACCATCTGCCTTATATAGAGTCACAATACCAGTGCCAGCTCCATTTGGTAAAGTGATGTTGGTCGCAGAGACATTAAACTCGTCGGCGAAATTACCTGTGTTATGGATTACGATCTTTTCAGTTGCTGCTGTACCAAACACAGCAACCTGGCCCTGGAGTAGATCAGCAATGGTAATCTTGTTATCTAAAGGAGCACCAGGGTTTGCACCATCGGCATAGTTATTGCTATCACTATCGTTAATGGTACCTTTGAAAATCTTTGCAACTTCAACATAGTTGTCGTTAGATGGTGTCTTGGTTCCTGTACCAGGATCAACTTCCGCAGTGTTTCTAATCAAGGCTGGATCAGTGTTTTGCACCACACGTGCTTTAAAGGTCAATGTACCTGTGGTATTTGGTGCTAAAGATGGAATCTTTAAGGTTAAAGTATCGCCAACAATCTTATAGTTATCAACAAAACCAGGACCAGCCGTATCATCAACGGCATCTGTTTGACTAACATTCATCAGCTTGGCAGTACCTGGCACATATTCTAATCTAGAATCTAGTTTATCAGTCACCAGAACATTGGTTGCTGTACTGTTGCCCGTGTTTCTATACACCAAGGTATAGGTCACTTCACGTTCAGCATCAGACTTGGTTGCATCAATCAAGCTGACACTGGCCGATTTCGTCAAGCTAATGACAGCACCATTGATAATGGTCACGGTATCAATATTGCTGGCACTGAGTGCTCCACCAGTCACAACATCAGTCTGACCACTGGTCGCAGTTAACGTCCATTGACCCTCTGCACCCGCAGCGGCTGTTGCATCTGTGGTACCCTCAACAATCAGGTTAATCGACTGACCTGCTGCCAGAGTTATTGTACCCGTTGCAGCACCAATGAGAATTGGTGCCCCATCAGGTGTACCATCATTATTGGTATCCCGATAGACTTTAAGGCCACTAAAGTCATAGTCATCACCAGCAGCACCAGAAGCATTAGCAATATTCGCCACGCTTAAAGTAATGGTATCGCTACTATTACCATTGTTGGTTAAGGTATGTGATAAAGAGACCAAGGCGTTCGGGTTGGCAGTTGCGGTACGGTTTGCAACCAAAGTAATACTTCCAACAGGTGAAACTGTTGTGGTTACAATGTTTGAGTTTACAGACTTACTTGCACCCGTACTATCGGTATAGGTTGCAGATGCAACGTTACTGATACTTGTACCTGCTGCTGGCGCGGCGGCATGTGCAGATGAAATGAAAGCTGCGCTACCTGCAACCAAAGCAATAGAAGCCGCAAGTTGTGTAAGTTGTAGACGGTTTGACATTATTTTACCCCTTATATGTAAAATGCCAATTAGTTAGTTTTTTCACTATTTACGCGTGTTTGAGCAGAAACCGTCACAGACTTTCCAGCTGGAAGCTCTGCAATGGTCCAACGCAATGCACGATAATCTTTCAGTGGTACATTCACCATTTGATTACTCTCTTTGCGTTTTAAAGGCATTGGGGCAAAATGTGTACCATCAGTACTTGCTTCAGCATTTTCTGGCTGAGACTTTGCCAAAAATTGTGTTTCTACAGGTATCGGTAAAGTCGCAGCCAGATTCTTGATTTTCGCAGTGGTGTTATTGGTATAGGTTGCCCGATACTCAATCACATCATTGGGTTTTACCTTGGTCACCAGCTTTGAGGTTGGTTTCCCATCAGTGCCTGCACTGATCAGGAAAGTTTTGAGTTCTACTGAAACGGGCTCTTTTGTCGTTTTAGGCTCAGCGAATACACTTCCAGCCAAAACAAGAACCGCAGTACCAAGCAAACATTTCTTGTACATATTGTTCAAATACGCCATTCAATTATTCCTAGTCTTCTCTTTTATTTTTGAACAGTACATTTACCATCCAAAAAAACGTTAACCATTTTTACAAAAGTATATCAATAATCAACAAATTTGTTTGATTTACTTCACACTTTTACAAAAAATATTGTATTACTTTCAGCCAAAGCAAATTCCATACCATCTTTCCTCACCGAAGCCCTTTGCACGTTTTTCAACCTACCGATCTGTGATAGGTTCTGTTTACTGACTAACACAAAATCTTAAAGTTCCTGTGGCTGATGGTTTTAGCAAACCTGTTAAAGTCCATTCAAGAACTTCTCCAGAACGTGTTGCATTACAAGTATTTCCACTTGGTGTTAGGCCGCAACTTAGACTGCCAAAATTAGTACCAGTTGGTAAACTATCTTTTACTTTGACATTCTGTAGGTTCTTCACACTATTATTTTTATAGGTGATCTCATACTCCAGATTTTGCTGTTTTGTGGCTTCGTTATTCACTAAAAAGCCTGAAGAATCAGATGGAGTTGATGAACAACTGCTTACTGCACGTACTTTTTTTGTCAATGTCAGGCCTGCACTGCCAATTAGTGTCACATCCTGACGCTGTTGGGTTTTTTGATCTGTTAGACTTAATGAACTTACTGCATAGTTTGCCTGTAATGTGCCAATATGCTGCGCTCCAGCAAATACATTGCTTGGTGCAAATACACGTTGTACAAGGCAAATATCAACACTTGGCTGTAATAATAAATTATTTGGATTAAATACCGCTTCTCCAGCATCCACCGTACCATTACAGTTCGTATCTCGATAAACCAATGCCTGCCAAGGTTGATCATTATTGAAGTTTGAATATGTCTGAATAAGCTGTGTCAGGTACACTGGGGCTTGTGTGGTTAAACGGTGGGGATAATCGGTGACTTCCCCTGCGGTAATGGTATGCTGCCCATCTTCGGTTAAAAGTACATTGAGATTGGCATCCCCAAAATTATTGTCTGGATAACTTGTGGCTGTGGTTTTTGGTACCGTAATTATATCCGTATTGCGACTGTACGTTCCTGTTGGACTTGCTCCACTCACAGAGGTATATTCAGGCAAATTGGTTTGTACAATACAAAATGAAGTAGGTAACTGGCTTTGATCAATATTGAACTTATAATCACCATTTGCATCAGTAGAGGTGGTTGCCAAAATTGTTGAACTACAGTTGGTTAAACGTACTGTATTATTGGCAATCCCACTTTCCCCAGTATCCTGAACACCATTATATGCCTTGCTTACATCACCAGTTGTACCACTATTATCGTTGAATACCCGACCAAAAATAATGGTTTGTGCCACTGTCCTAGTATTGGTATAGGTACATATTGTGGTGATGGTGTTGTTACTAATCGTAATGGTACGATTGACTATGCCATCAGTTAAAGGACTACCACCATTGCATTGTGTGCTAATGGTGTATTGGCTTGCACTACCATTTATAAAGGTTTCAGTTGGTAAGGTGATGACATCTCCCGAATAGACCGTTACGATTCCTCCCTCATCAGTATTATTTCCTGATGAAATTGAAGTTACGCTTGGGTTATTGGTTCCACCAGTTGCTGTTACTTTAATTTGATGATTAATGGTTGCATTTCTCCATTCTTTCACCAATTTAATTTGCTGTGGAATACGGCTGTTATTATATATACAGGTAATCAACTTACCTGTATCACCTGCACCAATGGTTAAAGTATTACTTTGTTTAGCATTGGTTCCAGACAAGCTATTTGCCGTTGCACCACCATTCGCAGTACAACTTAAGCTTGCATTATAGTTATCCTTGTTCATAGTCACAGCCGCATCATAATTTGGATCACCAGATGCGTAATCACCTAAACCTATTTCTGCGCTGAATGTAACCGTATCACCCACATAGACCGTAACAGTATTGGAATCAGTTTGGGTTGGAGCAGTACTCTTAAACTTCGTGGTGTTCGTGCTTAAACCCAAAGTCGCTGGAATGGCAACCACATCACCATTTTTTGCATTTGTCCATGTCTTGGTCAGTTTTAAAGTTGCTGTTTTACGCGTATTGGTATAAGTACAGGTAATCGCTGTTGTGCCGCTAGATGGAAGTGCCAGATTATAAGTACCGTTATTATTATCTGTCACTGTCAAAGAACTACTGCCCGCAGAACAACTAGGCGCTGCGACTGTATAATTACCATCGCCGATATCGATCACTTCTTTTAAGGTCACACTGGTATTATTGGCGACTAAAATACTGGAACTATCCGTTTGACTTGCTACTCCTGTTGCTATTGTCTCAAGTGTAACCAAACCAGTAGTTGTATCTGCGGTAATGGTTGCCTTATCAAATTGCTTAGCATTCGCCCATGTTTTTCGAACAGTTAAAGTTCTGTTACCAGCAGACACAGAATCAGTATCTGTAACACTACATACTCGTGTAGTCGGATTGAAACTACGTACAATACCACCTGAGCTAGTAGCAGTACAACTTGCTCCTGAGTTAGTCACTCCCGAAGGCGCTGTGACTGATGCAGTATTATTGGTAGTCGAAATATTGCTTGATGATATAGTCGCAGTCACAATGACTTCATAAAAGTCATCTGTATCAAGTCGTGGTAACGCATAGCCACTCTCAATTTGAGTAGTTGTAGGAGTAGAACCTGGCGTACATTGATTATTGTTTGCATTACTACAGGTTACACTGCTTTTTGTTTGATTGGTGCCAGCCGCATCAGCCAACGTCGCACCCATCACAGGAATGCTTCCTTTATTAGTAACACGCACTAAATAAGAAGTACTTTGTCCTCTTAATAATGCTGTCTCATTATTGGTTTTGGTAATATTTAAATCAGTCTGCGGATTAAGTCTATTCACAAAAGTACAAGTGATATCTGCTCCACCTGTAATTAAATAGGTAGATGGAATGATGAGCACTCTACTTGAATTGACCAAATTACCAAAATTCCCTGTATTCCCTGTTACAAGACTATTGTCATCTCTACAACTGGCTTCTGTTAAGACATAGTTAGCTGGTGGTGAACTTTCTGTGATGGTAACATTCGTTCCTTTTGCAGTCACGGGTAATACCGTTGGATTGGTTGGAGCCGCAATCCCTTGAGTCGATGTAGTGATAGTGCCTAAGCTCACTGAACCACTACTACCGTTTAAATTTGTTCCTATAAAACTAAAGCTATTTGTTCCGCCATAGGATATTTTTTGCACTTTAACAGTAGGTAACCTTGTATTCATAAGATTACAAGTAATGACAGCTCCTGTTGTGATACCACTGCTATTAATAGTTAATGTATTTCCCGAAATGGAAGATGTTAGGGTCGTTCCCGTTGCATTTTTACAAATAGCTGTTGTAAACTCCCATCTCTGGCCTGTAGGCATAGTTTCCGTGATCACCACATTACTATTAATACTGCTAATAATAAAAGGTTGTATCCCCGATTTAGTGGTATCACTGTCAACCTGAACAGGGTCTCCTGGCATGTCAATCGTTACACTCGCTGAACTTTGCAAGGTGTTGTTCAATGAATAACCAAATGTTCCTATACCACTGGTCGTTGCTTTGTTTAAAATAAGTGTGGCTGCGGCAACAGTAGTTTGTACAGTACTACTATTATTAGATGGATCAATATCTGTATTCGGGTTATTCACATTACCAACAGGTACACTTGCAGTTGCAGTATTGGTCAGTATAGCCCCTGTAGATGGTGTAGTTGCCTGAATAATCACGGTACAGGTGGAATTTTTAGGCCCACTAAAAGTACCACTTACCACATTGCCTGAACGGCTTGCCTGACAGGTTGCACCAGATGATGCAGTCTGGGATGCAATAGACAAATTAGTTAGATTACTCGGTAGCGTATCAGTAAATGTTGCCAATGCAGTGGGGTCAATTGGATTTTCACCCAAATTGGTCATCACCAATTGATATTGCATGGTAGTGCTAGTTGATACAGTTAAAGGATCACTGCTAAATGTTCCAGAACCTGTTTTTTGACTTTTGCTAATTGCAACATTCATCTGCGTTGGTGCATCATCATCTATAATGGTATAAGTAGTCGTACCATTCCCTGACGACCCACAAACAGAAGAGGAATATAAGTAAAAATTATTGTCATCCCTTTGAATAGTGACAGTAAATTGTTCATCTGGTTCAGCAACCTTATCATCAATAATTTCTACTGGGATACTGATTGTATAAGGTGTACCCATCCCATAATCACCTGCTGGAATGGTTTTTGTAAAGGTTTTATTGGTACTGCCGTTGATTTTGTAATCCAGATTAATTTCAGCATTTTTAGGAGGTGTCCCATCATTGACATTAAAGGTCAGGGTTAAACCACCCGCAGGAATAATCCCAACCACAATCACTTTAATATCCTGAGGGATGCCGTTTTCAGGAATTTCATAACTGGCTGAAGCAAACTCAATAATAGGCTTTACCGAAATTTGAATTGCATCCAAAAAATTACCAAGCGAACCAGATGAACCTGTATCTGCCTTAAAACCCAAAACCGTTGGACCTGTTGTGCCTGTGTAATTAAATGTTCCGCTGTAATCTGCCCAAAATTTATTACCATTATAAGTCACTACTCCAGATGACACATTACAACTACCCGAAGCACAACTTAAAATTGAACCATTACCATTTTTAGTTGTTGCCACACTCACAATTGTTTGTGCACCAGCACGTAAAGACATTTTATCTACATCAGTAGTATTATCGCGACGTGCATTATGGCTAAGTTTCCATGAAATTGGTTCACCTTGAATTAAACAGATATTTTGCTGCATTTCTGAGTATTCCTCAGCATTTAATTCAGCAAATACATTCCCCTGCCTTGCAGGATAGCCGCTGTATCCATGCGACCATAACTCAATCAATTTTCCAAATCCCCTACCTGTACTACCACAACCACCAGTCCCTTGCATACTTCTATGCGTAGTATTCCAACCTGGAACACTTGAGGCATCGACCTGCACATAGCATGATGTACCTAATGAGTTACTCTCAAAATCAAAATTTAAATAACTACGCTGATAAGCAGCCTGAGCAATACTGATGCTACCGACCAGTGAAAAAAACAAAATCAAAAATTTTAGAACAGCATGATTAGCCAGTTTCATCATCTTGAATTTTTCCATTGAATTACTGCCCCACATAGCGCACCCCGAAACTGAATTCGTAACTTTGATTTGCCGCCACACTATTTAATGTTCCTGAAACCGCGCCAGCATTACCAACTGTGGGAGCCGTTATACCACTACATGATGTGCAGATAGGCGATTGAGATAAAACTGTATAGGCAGGCGTCATGTCTCTAAAGGTAAATGCAGTACTCATAGCAGTAGCACTTGTATTGGTTAAAATCACCTTATACAAAACACATTGACCTTGACCATTGCTTTGCTTACCAATAGTTAAAGTATTTGTTGTGTATGTTTCATCAGCTGTACCATCACAACCCAAATCTCGTGCCTGCAATTTTGTCAGGGTTAATTGTGACTGCTTGACTGTGGTCACATCTTTAATAGAAGCAACAACCTGATTGCTACTATCTGTTAAGTTCACAACTGTTGTATTGGTCTGATTGACATTGTTATTTACAACATTCGTGACTTGTAATAAGAGTTGAATTTGCTCATGAGCTGCCACTTTGCCACCTGGTAAGTCCGCCAATGTACGAATATTTAAATCCCCACTGCTGAACTTGCCATCCCCATCGACATCCAGAAATAGTACACTGTTAAAGCTAGACTCACTATTGTTGATGATAAAACCATAGCTCCCCGTAAAGTCTGTAGCAGCAGGGTTGGTCAGTAAATGACGATAGACCACTGTGCCCAATGGTGCGACCTGAGCATGTAAATCTGGTGTAAATTCCAATTGGGGTACGGAATTGACACTTTGAATCGTTACAGCATTTTTAATCATGTCCTGAGCAGGGTTATCCGTACCAACAAAGCTGGTTGAGATCACACGGAAATAAATTGGTACAGTCACGTCTTTATTGACTTTATCCACTTCAACAACCGCACAGACCAGTTGGGTTTCCGCATTATTTAAATAAATCGTCTTACCAATTTCATTACCCAACCCACTACAGTTTGTACCATTTGTGGATGCATAAAAACGCACACGGTTTACGCCTGCGGGTAAAGTCAGGCTAGAAAAATCACTGCTGGCATTTGCACTGAGCAAATACTCTGTTCCAACACCTGTATGTTTCACTGTTAATGGAAAAATTACCTGTCCGCCAGTCACAGCATTATCACTGGATTTTACTGTTATGGTTTTCCATGCAGCGCCACTATTATCAACCGCACCATTACCCAGCCCCGTATTATCAGCATTGGTTAAATCCACCAATTGTGAAACAGGAGTTAAAGTGCCCTGATCCTTAATCGTGCTGGTTTTACCACCATCACCCACAGACTGTGCTTGTGGTGTAACTTCAAAAACTGTATTTGTGGTTACCGTATAACTACTTGGGAAACGAACTTTTACCACAACAGGGATATTGGTATTGGCTGCCAATAATCCCGTATCAGGAATACCATCACCATTACTGTCTAATAATGGTGTCACACCATCCGCACGATACAACTCAATTTGACTACCTGCTGGAAATGTACTGTTAGTTAAAGTGAGGTTAAAACGATCTGTGGTATTCCCTATATTCCAGACATAGTTGGTAAATTTAAGTTCATCACCCTGGGGAACCGCACTGGCCGTAATGATATTGGTATTATCACTGACGTTGCTTGCACTACCATTCATTTTGACAGCATAGACTGGAGCAACATTTACAACTGCTGTATTACTTGTGTCTGTCGTTGGCCCTGTTACATTAATGACGTTCTCAATTTTCCCTGCAATGCTTTTATTAATTTTTACATTAAATTCGATATAGCCAATCGTATTCGCTGGAATATTGGTTAGGGTTGCGGTAACAACATTCGAGGTGACACTATAATTAATTCCTGTTGGATCGGCTGTTCCCCCCACTGCATCATATACAGTTACGCCATTCCATTTACCAGTATTTACTTCATAGGTTAAATTGCTTCCTAACGTGTCAGTCAAGGTTGCCGTTGGTACAATTGTGTTTGTTGGATTTTGATAATCCAGACGTATGGTGACCACATCACCATTTGCAGCAGTGATTTGAGAGAATTTTTTACGCACCACCAGAGTTGACTGGTCAGTTACAGTTGCCTTGTCAACATTGCTATTTGTTCCACTCGCGCCATTCGCAGATGTCACCATCAAAGTTAAATTTGCAACTTTTCCTGTGGTAATCGCATTCGGTATGCTTGCTGCAACAATTAGTCCAACGGACTGACCTGCACCCAATGTATAACCTGTAATCGCTGATCCATCGGGAATACCATCATTATTGGCATCCAGATAAACCATCAGGCTACTATTCACAAAATCAAAATCATCACCAGTGGGATTATTGCTTACAGCGAAAGTATATTGATCTGTCTCATTACTGGTGTTGGTTAAAATATGGTTAAAATAAACTGTCTGTCCCGCCACTACTGTTTTGTTATTGGCTGCCACCAAATTTAATGAGTACACAGGCAAAATCGTGGTTTGGACAAGATTTGAACGCGCCACCTGTACAACCGTTGAGCCCTCTTCGCTATATTCACCAACTGCCATGTTACTGATGATCGAGTTGGTTGCAGCCCAGGCCGATTGCTGGACCATCAACACGCACAGCAAGGTCAAGACCCAATTAAACAGTTTTGGGCGGTTATTATTTAGTGTATTGATCATCTTCATGCTCTAATATCCGCTCTGTTTATGGGCTTACCCGAATAGAAAAGTACATGGAAGCCTGACCTTGTGGTGTAAGCGATCCCACACTGCCTGCAATTTGATCGTTATTTACAGCGATTGTCCCTTGACTAATAGATGGTGGTAAACCACTACGTAATTGGCTGTAAGCAGGCACAATATCATTAATCACAATATTACTAGCTGGGGTGGCGCCCTCATTTTTAATGGTTAAACGATAGCTCACACATTGATTTGGTTTTACTTGAAGTGGTGTGCTTCCGTAGGTTGCACTGCTTACCGTAGCTAAAGTTAAGGCACAGTTTTCATCTTTCGCCTGCTCTTTGGTCAAACGTAACTGGGTTGGATCTACCGTGGTCAAGTCAGTGTTTTGTAAATCATCCAAGGTCAGCCCCTGAATGGTATTGTTTGCTTTCACCACAATATTCGCCACACTAGACATACCATTGGTTGCCGTTGTTGGTGCCTGGACTTTTAAGAGAAGTTGAATTGAAGCTTGCGGCGCTAAACCACCTGTAATGATGGATAAATCATTAATCATTGGATCAGTCGCATCAATCACGCCATTATTATTGGCATCATGATACAAAGTATAAGTAAAGGTATCATTTGGGTTTTGCGGAATAACACTAAACGTGATCTGGCCTACTGCATTCCCCTCAACCACAGTTCCTGTATTCTTTAAGGTATGTAGATAGACAACTGTGCCACCAATATTGACCCGACCCTGCCGATCATTTGCCAGTGTCATTTGTCTCTGGATAATATCAACTTGGTCCTTAATACTATCCGCCTGTGCATTCATTGGGGATTTTATCGCAAACCAAATAGGAAGATTAGCCAAGTCTGTATTAGTGGGAACAGTGACAACAGCACAATATTTTTTGGTTGCACCCGCTGCTACATTGCCAGTACTGCTGATTACATTTCCTAGGCTTTGGCAATCATCACTCGTATCATAGAATTTCACTATCCACTGGGCAGGAAAACTGGTACTGATATTATTGACATCAATTTCAGCAGCCGAAGCATATAAATTATAGCTATTCGTTACCGTACTCTTATTCTCTACAACCAAAGGAAATACGGCTGTTCCACCCCTAACTGCTGATTTATTTACCCATGCCTGTCCACCAGGTGATGTAACAGCACCTATACCAGTTCCTGAACTATCATTATTGTACAAGTCACTAGAACCTGCGGTATTGGTATTGTTTAATCGATTACGAGTACTATTGGTAATTGCTGTATCTGTAACTGAAGTTGCCTTAACATCAAAATCTAGTATTTCATTAGTCGCTGTAACACAATTTGCAGGGAAATAAACACCAAGCACAATTTTTTTCGATGCGCCTGCTGCCATCGAACCTGTATCTACCACACCGTCAGCATTACTATCGGTGAGCAAAGTTTTTCCATCAGAGTGATATAAACGTGTTATCGCACAACTTGGCACATTTATACTTTTATCAATTGTAAGATTATAGCTATCTGTTGCCTGCCCCGTATTCCAGACATAATTTTCAAACTGAACTTCTTTGGCTGCCCCAGTAAATGTGTTTGCTTTGGTGAGCAAGTCATTCGTGCCTCCATCAGCATTTCCAGCAGAAGAGTTATTCAGTATCACCCCTAAGGTTTGCTCTACATTAAAGATAACGGTGTTGGTGTTGGTGTCTTTCAATAAAGTAGTTGTATTGTTTTTATACTGTTTATAGTTCGCAGTGTTATTGATCTTTTCCGCTGCATTCTGATTGACTTTCACCTTAAAGCTCACCGCGCCCTTGCTTAATGCGGCAATCCCTGTCAGTTTAAACTCCACCTCACCATTTACATATTTATAGTTCATGACTGATTCAGCAGTACTTCCTGCTTCATTGTCATTATCTATATCTGTCAGTGTAGCCGTGCCATTACTCCAAATCGCAGTTCCTGCCTGATATGCAACATTACTTGGCAAGGTATCATGAACCAGCAACTGACCTGATGCAGTCCCTGTATTGCTATAGGTAAATGTATAGGTAACTTCTGTGCCTGTTTTACCTGTACTGATATTTTGAGATTTTGTGACCTGAATGACCGCATCATCAACCACTTTTGCAACATCTGAGACAGTGGCAGACACATTACCTGGATCAAGTTGACTGGTTGAAGTTAAACTAAAGTTTGCCACATTACCTGCGACAACATTTTTAGGAATACTGCCGACCACCACCAAAGCAACTGACTCATCTGCCTCTAAGTGCAAGATTGCATTATTGAGTAAATTATTATTGTCATCAGGTTCACCATTTTGATCCCGATCTACATAAACTGCGATATTTTCCAGATCAAATTGATCATTTGTGAGTTGTGTCAGAACAACCTTATAGTTATCTGCGATATTTCCTGTATTGGTGAGTACATGAGGGAAATTGAGTTTACTGCCAATTGTACCAATATTTTGCTGATTGCTTTGTAGACTCAATGAGTAAATGGGCTGAACTGTCAGGATAACAGGATTGGAGTTAATTGTTTGTAGGTTGCCCTGCTCATCATAAAAATCACCACTCGCAATATTGGTGATGCTACTTCCGGCTTTAGGCTGAGCAAAAACTAAAGCACTATACAACCCAATAAATAAACCAATCAAAGCAACTAATGTTGTTCGTAGAACAGCACTTTTTTTTAAGAGGTTTATCATTTCTGACCCTTGCAAGCACGCGATAATTATAAATTTTTTACAATGATTAAAAACAATACTACAAAAAAATCACAAAAAACACAAGAAAACACCAAATAAATAACATTTTTAAAAAATATAACTTATTGATATACGTTTTTTTATTATTCCTCTTCAAAAGTTTATTTTTAACCATTTTTATATTGTAAATTCTAGTGATTAAATTAAATCTCAAGCCCAGTCTTTTGCTGAGATGCGATAACTTTCAGAAAGAATTTTCGAAGTTTTTAAGCCCTAGACTCAATGCTCAATACATATTCTTTTTATTGATTTCCTCATTATCATTTTTTAATTCACAGTCTCACACTACCATGCAAACCTTATTGAATATTCTTCACAAAATCCTTATGTTGAATCACTGACTAGAACGCACACTTTAAAGATTCATGTTTCATGCCCACAAAGTAAGACAGACATAAAAAAGCTGTGTCCAAAGACACAGCTTTGAATGCAGTTAAATGAATAGAAGGGTTTTGAAATAGGGATTAATCCGCATGTACGCTAATTTGAGCGCTAGCTTGTACGGTAGACAATGAAATATAAAGCTTGTTCTAGTCCACATTGCTTTAAGTCTGCCCCCGCACCAAACCAAGCGGAATCCAAGCGGTGATCCTGACTCATCGCACGACATTAATGATCGTCAAACTCTGTAATTGATCACAACAAAATATATATGCTGTGTCTTTGGATTGGCTGAATTTAGCTCCGTGACCCTGCCCGTTAAACATGATAAGGACTTTAAACATCGTGTATCCATTTAGTTCAGCCTTGTCTTTTCTTGGCGACTTATTGACCACATTAGGGTAGAGAACTGAATAATGCCTTCATCCTGTTCCGTTGGACTGAGGCGTGTATTTTGTTGAACTCGGCATCAAAATAAGCCACAGCTTCGGTCTGGGTCACTTTACGCTGACTCAGCTGTTTCATTTCATACATGTGTTCATCCCATGCACGCAGAGATACGCCCAGCTGCTGTTTAATCTTTTGGGTATCAAAGTGGGTGTTGCGGGACTTTAACTACACCGGCACTACTGTCCTGTCCATTTAGGGCAATCGCCAAGGTGTTATTACACACCACACGGATGGAGATGAATTGCGCCGTAGTCGCAAGGGTTCCATCACAGCCCGCTGCCAGCAAGATATAGCCATTGCTGACTTTTTTCTTTTAAAGCAGAAGCCTGTTCAATACGTGCTAAAGCCCAGAATTTCATGTATCCTTTAAGCACACTGGCTATTTCCAGTTGAAAGCAAGACTGCTTTGTTAAATCAGAATAAGAAGTTAAGTATTCCCATCGGTAGACTTCCTGATAGCTCCGGCTGAACATAAATAAAAGCGCATGGGTATCGGAGCGATATAAAACATATATTTTTCATAAGGCATAATAATGCTTTGCCAGCATTCATTCTGGGCATCATATAGCTGCATTGGAGGATTTGTTACACAATTCAATATTTTAAGAACCTCAATTTTTATTTATAGCAAAAATAACGTCTATCAACCTGCATAGGTTTGACCCGCCAGCTTATTGCTATTCAACAAAAATTACTCACCTAATTCATTGAAGCCCTCTCTAAAGTACTGATGCATGTTATTTTATCCAAACGCATCCAATGTCTTCCTAAAAAATTAAATTCAATATTTTTAGACAAGTAAAGATATATTTATTTCAAAGACTTAGTGTCGCTTAATTTCAACTACTGAAGCAATCAAATTTAATACCTTTTTACATGAATTCATTATTTCCTGAATCATCTTGTAAGATGCTGATAAGAAATGTATTAATTATTAAGTCTGTACATAAAAATGGCTAAGTCTGTACAGAAGTTAAGGGGTTACTTAAGGAGTATTTATGCCAAGTTCTCAACTACAAGAACAAATACTGATAGTGAATGCACTAGAAAAATTTATTTTTGACAAAATCCGCTCGTCTCCATTTTTGAGTTTCCATAAATCTATCCTCATGGCATCTAATGAAGAAGATTTAAGGAAGGCAATATATACCTTGATTGATGAAGGTTATTTCCAAGAGTTGGAAGAAGATAAAATAAAAAGACTTTGTAACAAACCTGTTAAGGCATTTTTTCCAGATCAGGATGGGAATGATCAAGTTGCAAAGCTTGATTTCGAATATCGCCCCAAACATTATCACGAAGTACTTCAAGCTATTCGTAAATTTAGAGCTTCACTACAAGCTAATGCTTTAGAAAATATTCAAACTGAGCTTAAAGCCATTCGAACTGCTTATTCATCACATGCAGATTGCATGAATCAGAAAAATCTCCCCCCTATTTTAAGGGACTTTTTAGAACAAGGGGTCTCTAATTCCTTCAAAAAATATAATTTTCAGCGCATACGCAAACAACCCTTTTACAACTTTGTGGAAAGTTATATTCAGAATTATAGAGGCCGAAAATTTAGTAGTTTAAAGGAAGTATACAGAGGTGGTTCCACTTGTTTGAACAACTAAAAGCGTATTTAT
>NZ_JAPEQW010000035.1:0-22813 GCF_026168575.1 Acinetobacter entericus | reverse complement strand
TGAAGAAGTGATGTGGCGCGAGAAGAAATTATTCTGCAATGCAGACTTTTTCCATGCATCGGCTTATCATTTCATGGATATTGCGACCAAACTGTTCACGCCCATCTTCGTAATGAGCCGGGTAACCGGCTGGGCAGCGCATGTGATGGAGCAGCGTGCAGACAACCGCATTATCCGCCCAAGTGCGGATTATACCGGTCCTGAACTGCGTAAAGTGGTGTCAATTGAAGAACGTGAAGCTGCTTAATGGACTACTTTAAGCTGTAGTTCAGCATCATGTTTAATGCATTAAAGAGTGCTGAAAAGATTTATGCTGAACCTTGATTAAGGATTACACATAGATAGAAACGCTGCAGGAACATTTCTGCAGCGTTTCTTATTGGATGCATTAGATTAAGCTCACTATTTAAAAAAAATCTGGATTAGCTGGGATTTAGTTGCAGTCCATTCGGCGCTTAACTGAACATCAGGAGCGCTGACCGTATGAACCGTGCGATAGCATTTGAGCAGCCCCATAAATCATCTTTGCGGCTGCACCTCGATACTGTTTTCCTTTACGAATTTTCAGTGACGCAATTTCCATCTGATTCAATGGTTCCTTAGCGCGCTTCGAAGGCATAATGGTCAGAATGACACATCATCCTTTGATGAAGCGTGGCATAGGATCGGAGCCGCAGTGCTGGTTGGAATCTTCAAAATGGACAGTTTTCTTTGATTTTTTTATTTAATTTACATTAGCTTATCTTTCTAAAATTCGATGACCATACAGCTCATCTCTGACAGCCGCTAAAAAATACAACTTGTATATACAAGTTTGGTGAATTGAGTATAATCAAATTCAGATATTGATCTTGCCAGTTTGCCGCATTGTGTGCAGGCATTAGAAGATCGGTATCCAATTTTTAAAGCGGTTCTTTGCAGAGATAAAAAATGCCCATCAGCACTTCAACAGAAGAAAATAAAACACCCCTAGGATTAGAAGCGCCTTCGCCTTTATATGCGCAGGTGAAACAGTTTATTCAGAGCAAAATTTACAGCGGCGAATGGAAAGTGAATGACAAGATTCCTTCTGAAAGTGAATTGGTCAAACTCTTAGGCTGCAGCCGGATGACGGTGAACCGCGCGCTGCGCGAATTGACCGCGGATAAAATGCTGGTGCGCGTACAAGGGGTGGGTTCATTTGTTGCAGAAGGGCAAGGCCATTCCGCATTATTTCAAATTAATAATATTGCAGATGAAATTCTGGCGCGCAATCACAGTCACCGCGCAGAAGTGATAAAGTTAGATAAAATTAAAGCGGATGTGCAGCAAGCTTTATTTATGCAAACGAAAGAAGGCGAGCCTCTTTTTCATTCCATTATTATTCATTATGAAAATGAAGTGCCGGTGCAAATTGAAGACCGTCTGGTTAATGCTGCGCTCATTCCTGATTATTTAAAGCAGGATTTCAGCAAGATTACCCCCAATGCTTATTTAATGGCACAGGCGCCGGTCACCGAAGGTGAACATATCGTAGAAGCGGTATTGGCGAATACGCAAGAATGCAAATGGCTGAAAATTACCAAACAGGAACCCTGCCTGCTCATCCGCCGCCGAACATGGTCAAATAAGCACCTGATTTCCAGCGCGCGGTTGACTTATCCGGGCAGCCGCTATTATTTGGAAGGGAAGTTTGTGCAATGATTCAGCTGCTCAAATTGCATGATTTTCAAAAAATGCCGTGGAAAAATGGTTTAGGATTTACCCTTGAGATTGCTCGAAAGCCGTCAGCTGAAACGGGGGATTTTGACTGGCGTGTGTCTATGGCGGATGTGGAAAATGACGGCGAATTTTCTTTTTTTTCCGGGAAAAAGCGCATTATTTCCACACTGAGCGGTATGGGGATGCAGCTCAGTATTGCAGATCAGCCGCATGTTGATATTTGCTCTCGAAATTTATGTGCTTTTGATGGAGAGCAGCCTGTGTATTGCCGGCTGCTGAATGGCCCAATCCGTGACTTAAACCTGATTTATCGTGCGGATAAAGTTTTCCCGCGCATGCAGTGGCTGACAGGAAGCCATAGTCAAACTATCCTGTCTGCGGCGCAGGACATGCTTATTTTTAATATGGCAGACATGATGCAAGTTTCTGTCGCAGCGCAAAGTTATACATTAAATGCTTTTGATTGCCTGAAAATATCCAATCAGGATGAAGCGCTGACGCTGCAGTTGCCGCAAAATTCAGCCAAGGATTGCTGTTTGATTGAGCTGTTTGCACGTTCCAGCTCACGATAAAATGCCAATAAATCGCATAAATATTCATACTACAACTAAAGTTAAAAAACTTTAAAACCAATTAAAACATTTGCTTATTTACTAATTTCATCTTTTTGAAGAAAAGGGTCTTTTCAAAGATTAAAAGTCATGCATATTATATGTACATGTATATACAAGTAAGCACATGTTTATATCAATGCTGATTGGATGCAAAGAATACAATTACAGTAAGTTCAAAGGAAGGAGTCCGACTGTGACCATGACTAAATTTCGCGATGTAGAAATCCGCGCGCCGCGCGGTACAACCCTCAATGCAAAAAGCTGGCTGACTGAAGCGCCTTTACGCATGCTGATGAATAATTTAGATCCTGATGTTGCAGAAAATCCGAAAGAGTTAGTGGTGTATGGCGGTATTGGCCGTGCAGCGCGCAACTGGGAATGCTATGACAAAATTGTTGAAACACTGAAAGATTTAGAAGACTACGAAACGCTATTGGTGCAATCAGGCAAGCCAGTAGGCGTATTCAAAACGCATAAAGATGCGCCGCGAGTATTGATTGCGAACTCCAACCTTGTGCCGCATTGGGCAAACTGGAAGCATTTCAATGAAATGGATGCCAAAGGTTTGGCTATGTATGGCCAAATGACAGCAGGTTCATGGATTTACATTGGCAGTCAAGGCATCGTGCAAGGCACATATGAAACTTTTGTGGAAGCAGGCCGTCAGCACTATAACGGCGATTTAACAGGCCGCTGGGTATTGACTGCGGGCTTAGGCGGCATGGGGGGCGCACAGCCATTGGCCGCAACTTTAGCCGGTGCCTGCTCTTTAAATATTGAATGCCAGCAGGCAAGCATCGATTTCCGCTTACGTACCCGCTATGTCGATGAGCAAGCAGCTGATTTGGATGATGCACTCGTGCGTATTGACCGCTATACCAAAGAGGGCAAAGCCATTTCTATTGCATTGCATGGCAATGCGGCAGAGATTTTACCTGAGCTGGTTCGCCGCGGTATCCGTCCAGATATGGTGACAGACCAAACGAGTGCGCATGATCCGTTGAATGGCTATTTACCAGTTGGATGGACTTGGGAAGAATACCGTGAGCGCGCGCAAACAGAACCCGACGCTGTGGTAAAAGCTGCCAAGCAGTCGATGGCGCAGCATGTACAGGCAATGCTGGACTTCCAGAAAATGGGTGTGCCGACTTTTGACTATGGCAACAATATCCGTCAAATGGCCAAAGAAGAAGGCGTAGAAAACGCATTTGACTTCCTAGGCTTTGTACCTGCATATATCCGCCCATTATTCTGCCGCGGCATTGGACCATTCCGCTGGGCAGCGCTTTCGGGTGACCCTGAAGATATTTACAAAACTGATGCAAAAGTGAAAGAACTGATCCCTGATGATGAGCATTTGCATCACTGGCTGGATATGGCGCGTGAACGCATTGCATTCCAAGGCTTGCCAGCGCGTATTTGCTGGGTAGGCTTAGGCCTGCGTGCAAAATTGGGCTTGGCATTCAACGAAATGGTGCGCTCGGGTGAACTGTCTGCGCCGGTTGTGATTGGCCGTGACCATTTGGATTCCGGCTCTGTGTCCAGTCCAAACCGTGAAACAGAATCGATGCAGGATGGTTCAGATGCGGTATCGGATTGGCCACTGCTGAATGCTTTGCTGAATACTGCGGGCGGCGCAACCTGGGTCTCTTTGCATCATGGCGGCGGTGTCGGCATGGGTTTTTCACAGCACTCGGGCGTGGTCATTGTCTGTGACGGTACAGATGAAGCTGCAGAGCGTATTGCCCGAGTATTGACCAATGACCCTGCGACAGGTGTAATGCGCCATGCAGATGCGGGTTATGATATTGCAATTGATTGCGCGAAGGAACAAGGCTTAAATTTACCGATGATTACCGGTTAAGGCTGAGCTAAGCAAGGAATGCTGCTGATTCATCTTCATCTCTCATTCATGATGAATCAGCAGCATATAAAAGAATAGGATATAGGGCTGTATACATGGAACTTTTAATTCAACCAGGCAAACTGAATCTCGCAGATTTACGCGAAGCCTTTTTAAAGCCAATCAAAGTAAAACTGGATGAGCAGGCGATTCCTGCGATTCAGGCCAGTGTAGATTGTGTAGAACAGATTATCCGTGAGGGCCGGACGGCATACGGCATCAATACAGGTTTTGGTTTATTGGCCTCAACTAAAATTGCGCAAGAAGATTTAGAACAATTGCAGCGCTCGCTGGTGCTGTCTCACGCTGCTGGCGTGGGCGAAGCTTTAGACGACTCGATGGTTCGCTTGATTATGCTGCTCAAAGCTAACAGCTTGGCGCGCGGCTTTTCCGGCATCCGCTTAAAAGTGATTGAAGCGCTGTTGGCGTTAATTAATGCTGAAGTTTATCCGCATATTCCATTGAAAGGTTCAGTCGGTGCCTCAGGCGATTTAGCGCCGCTTGCGCATATGTCGTTGGTGCTGCTGGGTGAAAGCAAAGCGCGCTATAAAGGTGAATGGCTGCCAGCCGTTGAGGCGCTGAAAATTGCAGGCTTAGAGCCGATTGCTTTGGCTGCCAAAGAAGGCCTAGCACTGTTGAATGGTACGCAAGTATCCACCGCATATGCATTGCGCGGGTTATTTGAAGCAGAAGATTTATTTGCTGCAGCGACCGTTTGCGGCAGCTTAAGTGTTGAAGCAATGCTCGGTTCACGGTCTCCATTTGATGCGCGCGTGCATGAAGTGCGCGGCCAGCGCGGTCAAATTGATGTGGCAGCGGCATACCGTGACTTATTAACTGAAGAAAGTGAAATCGGTCATTCACATGAAGACTGTGAAAAAGTGCAGGATCCATATTCACTGCGCTGTCAGCCGCAAGTGATGGGCGCATGCTTAACCCAAATCCGTCAGGCTGCTGAAGTCCTTGAAATTGAAGCCAATGCGGTTTCAGACAACCCATTGGTCTTTGCCAAAGAAGGCGATGTAATTTCGGGCGGCAATTTCCATGCAGAACCTGTCGCTATGGCCGCGGATAATCTTGCCTTGGCGATTGCGGAAGTTGGCTCATTGTCTGAACGCCGTATCTCGATGATGATGGACCGCCACATGTCGCAGCTTCCGCCGTTCTTGGTGGAAAATGGCGGCGTCAATTCGGGCTTTATGATTGCACAGGTGACTGCGGCTGCACTGGCAAGCGATAACAAAGCATTGGCGCATCCTGCAAGCGTGGACAGTCTGCCGACATCGGCAAATCAGGAAGACCATGTGTCGATGGCGCCAAATGCCGGCAAGCGCTTATGGTATATGGCGGACAATGTACGCGGCATTTTAGCGATTGAATGGCTGGGTGCATGCCAAGGCCTGGATTTCCGTAAAGGCTTAAAAAGCTCTGTGAAATTGGAGCGTGCGCGTAAAGCGCTGCGTGATCATGTTCCTTATTACAGTGAAGACCGTTTCTTCGCGCCGGATATTGAACAGGCGAGTGAATTATTGGCCAGCGGCTGCTTAAACGTGTTGATCCTTGATGGTTTGCTGCCAAGCCTAAAATAAGTTTGTGATTGAGAATAGGGCCGCATGATGCGGCCCGATCAAATAAAAATTTCCTCATGGATTGGAGATCAAAATGTCACAAGAAGCATCACAAAGTTCCACCTTGCAGCGGGGACTCAATACCCGCCATATCCGGTTTTTAGCTTTAGGTTCAGCCATTGGCACTGGCCTGTTTTACGGTTCGGCAACAGCCATTCAAATGGCAGGGCCATCCGTTTTAATCGCCTATATTGTTGCGGGTATTGCGATTTATATCGTGATGCGCGCCTTAGGCGAAATGTCTGTACATAACCCAGTTTCCGGCTCATTCAGCCATTATGCCAGCCAGTACATCAGTCCATTTGCAGGCTTTACGACAGGGTGGACCTACGTCTTTGAAATGATCATTGTGGCGCTGGCGGATGTCACTGCTTTTGGTATTTACATGGGCTTTTGGTATCCCGATGTGCCGCGCTGGATCTGGATTTTATCGCTGATTATGTTCCTCGGCGGCATCAATTTAATCCATGTCAAAGTCTTTGGTGAGCTGGAATTTTGGCTATCGATTATTAAAGTAACCGCTATTATTGCCATGATTGTCGGCGGTTTTGGCCTCATGCTTTATGGCTTCCATGCAGATCACAGCACCGCTGCTGCGGGCTTGCAAAACCTATGGATTCATGACGGCTTTATGCCAAATGGTATTGGCGGATTGATTGCATGTTTGTCTGTAGTGGTGTTTGCTTTTGGCGGTATTGAAATTATTGGTATTACTGCTGGTGAAACCGCAGAACCGAAAAAGTCGATTCCTAAAGCCATCAATGCAGTGCCTGTACGTATACTACTGTTCTATGTCTTGACCATTTTTGTACTCATGGCGATTTTCCCTTGGAATCAGATTGGTACACAAGGCAGCCCGTTTGTGCAGATTTTTGAAAATCTGGGCATTGGTTCAGCAGCCACTATTTTAAATATCGTGGTGATTTCAGCCGCTGTCTCTGCCATTAACAGTGATGTCTTTGGCGCAGGACGCATGCTTTACGGCATGGCGCAAGATGGCCAAGCGCCAAAAGTATTCACTAAATTGTCTAAAAATGGTGTGCCTTGGATGACCGTTGTGGTGATGGCAGGTGTGCTTTTGATTGGTGTAGTGCTGAATTATCTGATTCCCAAAAATATTTTCATCATCATTGCCTCGATTGCGACTTTTGCCACAGTTTGGGTGTGGCTGATGATTTTGCTGTCACAAATTGGCATGCGCCGTAAATTGTCTGCCGCTGAAATTAAAGCTTTGGATTTCCCAGTCGTGGGCTGGCCGTATGCACCTGCATTCGCTGTGGCATTCATGCTGTTTATTTTGGGCATCATCGCGTATTTCCCAGATTCTCGCCCTGCGATCTATGTCGGTGCTGCATGGCTGGTAATTTTATGGATTGCGTACATTGTGAAAGTACGCCCAAAGATGAACTTGAATCATGCGAACAGCAATACAGCACAACAATTTGAATCTAACTCCTAATACTTAAATGTTTCCGCCAAGGCATGCGCTAAGGCGGAACAGGAAATACAACGATGAAGCTTTGGTTGAATTGTCATATTGCGACTATGCAGCATGGTCAATACAGCATAATTGAACATGCTGCGATGCTGACGGACGGTGAACGGATTCGCTGGATTGGTCCGCAAGCTGAGCGTCCAGCTGTAGTGTTGACTGAACAAATCGATCTGCATGGGGCTTGGGTGACGCCGGGCTTGATTGACTGTCATACACATAGTGTATTTGGCGGCAACCGCAGTGTTGAGTTTGAGCAGCGCCTGCAAGGTGTGAGATATGCCGAAATTGCTAAAAATGGCGGCGGTATTGCCAGTACCGTTCGTGCAACCCGTGAAGCCAGTCATGCAGAATTATTCCATTCAGCTCAGCAGCGAATTTTAAACTTACTCAAAGACGGTGTAACCACGATTGAGATTAAATCGGGTTATGGGCTGGATTTAGTTAATGAACGCAAAATGCTGCAAGTGATTCGGCAGTTAGGTAATGCTTTGCCAATGACGGTGCGCAGCACCTGCTTGGCTGCCCATGCTTTGCCGCCTGAATTTAAAGATGCCAGTGATGAGTATATTGATTATATCTGTACAGAAATGCTGCCGCAGCTGCATGCAGAAAACTTAGTTGATGCGGTAGATGCCTTTTGTGAGCATTTGGCTTTCTCTCCCAGCCAAGTGGAGCGGGTTTTCCAAACGGCGCAGTCGCTGAATTTGCCTATTAAATTGCACGCTGAACAGCTGTCTGCATTAGGCGGTTCAAGTCTGGCGGCCAAGTATCAAGCTTTATCGGCAGATCATCTCGAATATATGACTGAGGACGATGTAAAAGCCATGGCGGCATCAGATACAGTTGCCGTGCTTTTACCGGGTGCGTTTTATTTACTGCGGGAAACACAGTATCCGCCTATAGAAAGCTTAGTTGCACATGGGGTGAAAATTGCCCTATCGACCGATTTAAATCCCGGAACGTCACCAGTTTTATCCCTTCGTTTAATGATGAATATGGGCAGTACCTTGTTCCGCTTAACTCCTGAACAGGTTTTGGCGGGCGTGACGATTCATGCTGCACAGGCTTTGGGGCTGCAGGATACGCATGGCAGCTTAGATGTCGGAAAAATTGCAGACTTCGTGGTGTGGGATATTGAACATCCTTCAGAAATCACTTACTGGCTTGGCGGTGATTTAAAGAAGCAAGTCATTCAAAAAGGCAAATTAATTCAGTTTTAAATTTTTTCTTCAAAAAATTGAGTTTGAAGAATAACAGGATGAATTATGGATCAGTCATTTCAATGGCAGGGCAGGCATGATGGCGATGGCGCAGAACATATGCGCATCTTTCATGTGGTCAATCAGTCTGATACTGCCGATTTTGCGATACTGGGCTTTAGCTCTGACGAAGGCGTACGCCGAAACCGAGGCCGGACTGGCGCGGCGGATGCGCCGGATCTAATCCGTCAGCAGCTGGCGAATCTGCCTATACATGCGCCGATCCTCATTCAGGATATGGGTACAGTGGTCTGCGTGGACGGCGGGCTGGAAAAGGCGCAAGCTGAATTGGCGGGCCAAGTGGAATCGGCCTTGCAGCAGGGTATGCAGCCGATTGTATTGGGCGGCGGCCATGAAATTGCTTTTGGCAGTTTTAGCGGTATTTTTCAATACATTCAAAAAAGTCAGCCGGATCTCAACATTGGCATCATCAATTTTGATGCGCATTTCGATTTGCGTGAAGCTGATCAAGCAACTTCAGGAACACCATTTTTACAGGCCGCGAAACTGTCTGAGCAGCATGGCAAAGCCTTTCATTATCTATGTATTGGCGTAGCTAAACACTCGAATACACAAAAACTGTTTCAGACTGCTGACCGCTTGGGCTGCCATTATATTTTTGATGATGAAATAGAAATGAGCCATTTAGCGGTTTTGAAAAACAAATTAGATCATTTTATTGATGCTGTAGATGTGCTGTATGTCACGGTTGATTTAGATGTATTTGCAGCATCCATTGCGCCGGGTGTCAGTGCACCTGCAGTCAAAGGCATTGATCTGCGTATTTTTGAACATTTAATGAAACATATACACGACAGCGGAAAGATCAAACTGCTGGATATTGCTGAATGTAATCCTCACTTTGATCAGGACAATATTACCGCGCGGCTGGCGGCATTCATTGCCTATCAATACATGTTTTATCCAAAGAAAAATCAATAATCAGAGGACCTGAAATGTCTAATCTCTCTTATGCCAATGGCGGCAACGGTGCATGGCAAACTTTTTTGGCGCAAGTCGACCGCGTTGCGCCGTATCTTAGCGAAGACTTGGCGGACTATGTCGATACGTTAAAGCGCCCTAAACGCGCGCTGATTGTGGATGTTCCGATCATTATGGATGACGGTTCAATTCAGCATTTTGAAGGCTACCGTGTGCAGCACAACCTTTCACGCGGGCCGGGCAAAGGCGGTATCCGCTACCATCCGGATGTTGAGTTAAATGAAGTCATGGCGCTGGCGGCTTGGATGACTATCAAAACAGCCGTATTAAATTTGCCTTTTGGGGGCGCAAAGGGCGGTGTGCGTGTAGATCCGCGCAAATTGTCTGCACGTGAACTCGAACGTTTAACGCGCCGTTTTACCAGTGAAATCGCGCACATTATTGGCCCGCAAAAAGACATTCCTGCACCGGATGTCGGCACCAACCCCAATGTTATGGGCTGGATGATGGATACCTATTCATCTGGACAGGGCTATACAGTCACTGGTGTGGTAACCGGCAAGCCCGTGCATTTAGGCGGTTCTTTAGGCCGCGTAAAAGCAACAGGACGGGGCGTTTATATTACTGGCTGCCAAGTTGCTGAAAAACTCAGCCTGAATATTGAAAATGCCAAGGTCAGCATTCAAGGCTTTGGCAATGTGGGCAGTGAGGCGGCCAATTTATTCTATTTATCCAATGCCAAGATTGTATGCATTCAAGACCATACAGGAACTATTTTTAACGCAAGCGGCATTGAGCTGAATGCATTGCATGCCTATATAGAGCAGCATCAAGGTGTTGACGGTTTTGAAGGCGCAGAGCGAATTGACAATGAAGCATTTTGGGATGTGGAAACAGATATTATTATCCCAGCTGCTTTAGAAGGGCAGATTACAGTAGAGCGCGCGCACCGTCTAAAAGCCAAAATGATTTTGGAAGGCGCAAATGGGCCGACTTATCCTGAGGCCGACGACATTCTGAATGAACGAGGCATCATGATTGTCCCTGATGTGATCTGTAATGCTGGCGGTGTGACGGTCAGTTATTTCGAATGGGTGCAGGATATGGCGAGCTATTTCTGGAGTGAGGCGGAAATTAATGATCGTTTAGACAAGCTGATGGTGCAGGCCGTTGAAGATGTTTGGGCGTGCGCACATGACAATGGCTGCACGTTGCGCACCGCGGCTTATATTTTGGCGTGCGAACGCATTTTAAAAGCGCGTAAAGAGAGAGGAATTTTCCCTGGATAAGGGTTTGAACCTTTTGATTAGATTATTTACATTTAAAAATCAGTTGATTAAGATGATTGGCGCGAAGCAATATAAATGCGAATCCATTGTCCGCCTTATATTGCAGAATTTCAATTGTATTTATTTTGAGTGATTGTGCTGAAGTGTAAAAGCCCCTTGCCAGCATAAAATACAGTGCTATATTGATACTACAGTAGGTCGTAAAACAAAAGACGCTACTATTGAGTTGGACGGATCAATGACAGCTAATTGAGTCGCAAACTTCGGTTAAGACAAAAAATCAGCACTAGCCTTCCAACATAGAGCCCGCAGCAATGCGGGCTTTTTTAATGCCTGTTTTCTAGGGGGTATTTATAGATAAACTGCAATAAAAGGTGAGTTATTGTCATACAATTTACAGAGTAATTTGTTATCTTATTGATTTATATTTAATTAAATTTTTATTAAGTTACAATGCCAAGAAATCTAACATTTTTTGCGAAGGTGAATATCAGGGCATGTGCTATAAAAATGCTAATTCAAAGAAATAGAGTAATGACTATGACCAATATGATTGATATTAAAGTGAAGAATCAGTATAGCCAAATTGTCGATGCCCAAGCCTTGCTGAATTCGGCATCTGAAACGCAGGATATGATTAAAAGAATTGAACATATTGTGGTAGATGGGGAAGTGATTTTACCGAGTATTGAGCTGTTATTCGAAAGCCAAAATTCATCCAGCATTTATAAAGTGATTGAAGCTTAATTCAATCAGATATGATGTTAAAAAACTCACTTCAACGGGTGAGCTTTTTATTTTCCCACCTGCTGTCAATCCAGTTTTTATTGCCTCAATGTCTGAAGGATCTTTTAGGCCGGCATTCGATAGTGGTTGGCTGCCTATAGGTTCACGTCTTGCTTAATATTGACACAGACATCATATCGCTCAAATTCTTTTAAAATGGTTTGTATAACTGCCTGTGCCTGCGGGGATTCAGGCAAAAAAATAAGCTCTTGATTTATGCTGCTGTCAAAGCATTCAATATTTTCAATTTTCCAAAAATTGTCGGCCGGGCTGTTGTGCATAATTAGGCGGCGCGGCTGTAGATGCTCACATACTTGGCGCGGCAGCACATGCGTAATGGCCAGCTGAATATGGGCTAAGTCATCTTGAGGGCTTAAAAATGTAATAATCCAATTGCCTACTTTGCTAAGCTGCATAGGATTATCAAAAGTGTCAAACTGTAAATAATACGCCATAACTCCAAATGCTCCCCCAGAAATATTTTCTAGCCTATATATGCGCTGAATGGCTCAAAAAAACCATTAAAACAAAGTCGTAGTAAAAAAAATGTAAAATGGGAGTTTAAAATTTCACTCATAAAAAGCAATAAAATTCATAAAGATAAGATTTTATCTGTACAAAATTAATGAGCTGTTAAGTCATTTTTTGGATGAGAACCCATGAAATAACTCTTAATTCGGAACGTTTTGCAGCGGCAAAAATTAAGCGGATTGAAGCTTGCGCATGCTCAGATTTACTTGCTGCAAAGCATGACTCAGCAATTTTGGAACAATCCTTGATTCCTGCAGCAGAGTAATCCATTGAATTTGGCACATTTTCAGCTGAGAAACTTGCTCCGCCGCTTGAATATTCAGTATCAGCTGTTTGGCCATTAAGCCGCAATACTGCTGCAGATGCTGCATCATAAATTGCTTCAATTCATCAAACGCCAAAGGGCTTAAAGATTCGATTGGCACATCTGCAGCAGTGATGGGCTGTGCTGGCCCAGTTGCAGCTTGAGCCTTTTCCAGCTGAAAAGAATAATCTTCAGTTGCTGTAGTAGAGGATGGAACACTTAAAGCTGTATGAATTTCGGAAGGCTGCGTTAAAATTTGGGGCTGCGGCTCAACGGCTGCTTCTTCCCGTTTCTGCAGCGGTTCGGCATGATTTTTTTCTTTAAAAATTAAACCCAAATCAATCAATTGCTGCAGCAGGTCAGGCTCTGCAATGCGATACTTCATGGCTGTATTCAAAGCCGAAAAATCATCTGTGCCAATCAGCACCAGCAGCCTTCGCTGTCTGGCATTCAGCGGCAGATCGCGAAGCTTGAGTGTACGGAAACCCAATTCAGTTTTATAAAATGTATCCATGCCTTAATTTATTCCCCAATAAATTAAGGCACATCATATTGTGTGAAAATTACACTTGCATGAAGCTTTTATGACAATGCCGTTGAGGATTTTAAATCATTAAAGTGTTGTGATTGCGGAATTTTCCAGCGCTTTGCGCAGGTAAGGATCCAAATCTTCCTGACGCATCAGCCATTGCACATAATCTGCCGGCAAATCAGCAATGGCTGTGCCGCGGTGTTTGCCGAAATTAATGCTGCGCGGAATGCGGGCATCTTCAGACGCTGCATACAGTTCTTCAATGCTGTTGATTTTTAAGTGATGGACGATATGCATTAAAATATTTGCTGTCAAAATGATGTCCATGTCGGCACGGTGCGCTTTACGGATCATTTCACGCGCTTTTTCGCTGCCTTTGCTGATCATGTAAATAAGCGCGGATATATTGTGCGCTTCGGCATTCGGCCAGACTAAGCGCGCTAAAGCAAGCGTGCAGATGGCTTTAATGCGGGTTGAATCTACCCCGCATTTTTCTAAAGCGCGGATGTCATAATCAATATTGTGGCCAATGATATACAGCGTATCTTCAGGCAGCTTGAAGGTTGTGTAATGGGGCTTATTTTCTAGATCAGATTCTAGAATATGATGCACCGCCATGGCTGCAAATGAGATAGGTTCATCAACGCTATAGAGCTGATCAAAAAGCTGCGACTTATCTAAAGTAATTTTGTGGTCTGAAATTTGAATAGGCGCATATGCAATTTCAATCGGCTGGCCATTTAAAGTATGAGTTTCGGTATCGAGAATTATGGCTTGCATAACCTATTCCATCAGGAGAGTGTATTAAAGCGTTCAATTTATCATTTGCCTAAGTTATTGACAAACCGTAGTTAAAGAATTGGCAGGGCTTGATGTCATCCGCGTATTAAAGATTGCGCATTTATGAGCGTTTAGTTTTTTTGATACTTCCGTTGAATGAAAATCTTTGATCCGCTTGTATTCAATTTTTTAACCCTGATTGATTGCTGCGGATTCACTGTGGGCATCAGCCAATGGGCAGAGGCTTATAAGCAATTTATTTTTGTTGATGAGCGATCTGCGGCTTTACATTATACGTTCGCGTATTTAGCAGAATTGTGCCGCGGCCAGAGGGTTGAATTAATTTTGTCATTATGTTTTAAATAAAAATATTAAAAACAATGTGATATAAGAAAATTTAGGATTGCGATACCATCGATCTTAAAAGCTATTGTGTTCAGTTGAAATTACGGGTAATACATACTGTTAAATCAAAATTAATAACAAGCAAATGGCGAAGGAACGTAAAATGAAAAAACATGTCTTAACGGTGTTAATCAGCAGCGCATTCTTGCTCACGGCCTGCGGCAGCGGCGATGGGGGAGATTCGACATATGTTGTGGATGATGGAATACCAAAAAATAATATTGCAAATCCTGTTGTGAAAACACAGGTTTATGTTGATGCCAACGCAAATACAAATACAGTATTAGATAATGCAAGCGCTTCTCGTACATTGATGACATATAAAATGCTGGGTGTGAATGGAGCTGAAACTCAAGCTACTGCGCTTGTATTTACGCCGAAAGGAGCAAAACCAGCTGGAGGCTGGCCTATTGTAGCGTGGGCGCATGGTACAACAGGTGTAGCGGATGCTTGTGCGCCAAGTCAGCAAGGTTTGAAGGGCAATGAATATTTTATTGCTAAATTATTAGCAGCCGGCTATGCCGTAGTTGCGCCAGATTATGAAGGTTTAGGAGAACCAAGCGGTAAAGAGCTGCATCCTTTCTTAAATTTAAAAAGTGAAGCCTATTCCATTACCGATGCCGTTGTAGCTGCCAGTAAAAACTTGGGTAATACGACTGAAAAAAGATGGGCTGTTGTTGGGCATTCACAAGGCGGACAGGCGGCACTGGGAGCAGCGCAATATGCTTCTCGCGCTCAGTTAACTTATAAAGGCACAGTTGCTGTAGCGCCTGCGTCGTATTTAAGTTTAATTTTAAATGGCGGTGAGCAAAAAGCCGCAGCTGAATCTGACTTAAACACTAAAATTAGCATTCTTGCGCCTTTAGATACCTTTACGGCACTGATTACTGCAGGATTAAGAAATCCATATCCAGCTTTGAAATATAGTGAAGTCTTTGTATCACCGACTGATCTGGATGCGGCTGAGGCGGAAAGCATTTGTTATGATGTGTTGGGTCAGAAGCTAGGTGGCAAAATGATGGCATATAAAGATCAATATGGGACTTTAGATAATTATCCACGTACTCAGCCAAACTTTATGACGGCTATTCCAGAAGTTAAAAAATTCTTAGAAAATGATTCACAGCCTTTATTGATAAAATTGAATACCCCAATTTTCATTTATCAGGGTTCTAATGATGATACTGTGCCAAAGCAAGTTACAGATATTCTCGTACAGGCTGCAAAAGCAAAAGGAACCAACATTAATTATGTCACTGATAGTGATAATTCAATTGACCCAAAATGGAATCATGGAACAGTTTATACAGACAATTGGGATGAAATTGTACTGGATGTAAAATCTTTCATGCCAATTCAATAACTTGATTTAAATAAAATGCTCATCTTTCTGACGAAGATGGGCATTTTTTTATTTAAAACTGAGCAAACATCCTTCTCAAAATTTATAAACTTCATGCTACAATACGCGCCAATCTTAGCACGGCTTAAAAGCCCTAATTTAATAGGACCTCGCTAATGTTTGCCAACATCTCTATTGCTGAATTTGATCCAGAAATCGCGAAAGCAATTTCTCAAGAAGATGCCCGCCAAGAAGCGCACATCGAACTCATCGCTTCAGAAAACTACTGCTCACCAGCAGTAATGGAAGCTCAAGGGTCAAAACTCACTAACAAATATGCGGAAGGCTACCCAGGCAAACGCTATTACGGCGGCTGCGAATATGTAGACGTAATTGAACAATTAGCGATTGACCGTGCTAAAGAACTTTTCGGCGCTGACTATGCAAACGTTCAGCCGCATGCAGGTTCGCAAGCGAACTCTGCTGTTTACTTAGCGCTTCTTAACCCAGGCGACACAGTACTAGGCATGAGCTTGGCACATGGCGGTCACTTGACTCACGGTGCTAAAGTCAGTTTTTCTGGTAAAACTTACAACGCAATTCAATACGGTTTGAACCCAGAAACTGGCGAAATCGATTACGAAGAAGTTGAACGTTTAGCAGAAGAACACAAGCCGCGCATGATCGTTGCTGGTTTCTCTGCGTACAGCCAAATCGTTGATTGGCAGCGTTTCCGTGACATCGCGGATAAAGTTGGCGCTTACCTGTTTGTAGATATGGCTCACGTTGCTGGCCTTGTTGCTGCTGGCGTATACCCAAGCCCAGTACAAATTGCTGACGTAACGACTACGACTACGCATAAAACACTTCGCGGCCCGCGTTCAGGTTTAATCCTTGCGAAAGCAAACGAAGAAATTGAGAAAAAATTACAGTCAGCTGTATTCCCAGGCAACCAAGGCGGTCCTTTGGTTCACGCTGTAGCGGCTAAAGCAATCTGCTTTAAAGAAGCGATGGCGCCTGAATATAAAGAATACCAAAAGCAAGTTGTCGTAAATGCTAAAGCAATGGCTGAAGTATTAATTGCGCGCGGCTATGACGTTGTTTCTGGCGGTACAGAAAACCACCTGTTCTTGTTGTCTTTAATCAAGCAAGGTGACATCACTGGTAAAGAAGCCGACGCTTGGTTAGGTGCAGCTCACATCACTGTGAACAAGAACTCTGTTCCAAACGATCCGCGTTCTCCATTTGTGACTTCAGGCATCCGTATCGGTACGCCTGCAGTAACCACACGCGGTTTCGGCGAAACTGAAGTGCGTGACTTGGCTGGCTGGATCGCAGACATTTTGGATGCGAAAGGCGATGAAGCAGTGATCAATACTGTGAAAGCTAAAGTTGAAGCGGTTTGCGCGAAATTCCCGGTTTACGCGAAATAAGTTTGACTTGAGAAAAGCCCCTCAAGGGGGCTTTTTTTATGGCCGCAGTAAAAGTATTTACTAGCTGTTTTTCATTAAATTCTGCTATAACAGAATGAAAGTACTTATAACTTTATAATTAGACTGCTGCTATTTTGACGGGTAGATAAGATTCAAAGGAAAATGCAGATGACAAAACCGAACATCATTCTTTCTGAGCAAGACCTGCATCGATTAGAAACCATGCTGGAACATCAATCTAAGTTGACGCCGACCATGGAGCATTTGGAAGAAGAAATGGCGCGTGCAGAGGTAGTGGCGCCTCAAGATGTGCCAGCCAATGTTGTCAGCATGAATGCGAAAGTTTTAATTACGATTGCGCCTGCTATTGAGCCGACAGAAATTACGCTGGTTTATCCGCATGAATTCATCGGAGAGAAAGGCCAAGTTAATGTGCTGGCGCCTGTAGGTGCCGCGATTCTAGGCTTATCTGAGGGTCAAGAAATTGAATGGCCGCAGCCGGATGGCCATATTATGAAAGTTAAAATCGAAAAAGTGCTGTATCAGCCAGAGCGTGAAGGCAATTATTTATAATTACAGCAAGTGATAAGCACTGCGCCGTAATAGGTTAATCATGAATTAAAAACTCCAGATTGGGTTAAATCTGGAGTTTTTATATTTTAGTTTTGACTAAAATTTTGCGGGTAAGGATGTGCTGCCGGTTTGTAA
The DNA here is from genome assembly GCF_026168575.1 of Acinetobacter entericus. Taxonomy (NCBI): domain Bacteria; kingdom Pseudomonadati; phylum Pseudomonadota; class Gammaproteobacteria; order Moraxellales; family Moraxellaceae; genus Acinetobacter; species Acinetobacter entericus. The sequence continues at coordinate 5,161 of NZ_JAPEQW010000035.1, read as the reverse complement.
TGTGCTGCCCAAACTTTTCGTTCAGTTGGAAGTGGCATTTCAAAGGTATTAATGCCATCAAAAAAAGCCTGCATATTTTCTAAAATCAAAGGCATTTTCTGTTCAGTCATACTATCGCAAGCACTTAAATAAGGTTGAAGAATTTGAAAACCGCGGTAGTCGAAAACAGGAAAATAAGGAACAACTGCGTGTAAATTGATTGCATGTTCTCCATACTGGCGTATATGCAACGAAATCGCATCGGTTCTCAGGTGAGGCAAACAAGCATACATTTCATAAGCCAATATATTATAAGGATAATCTTGCAGGTTAAGTTCGAGCTGTTTTAAGCCAGCGTCGGGCCCATCCATATGTTTAATAAAGGTATTCCCTGGCGGGAAGCTGGTCGGATCCATACTGGCATTTGGATCGTGCCTAGGCATGACACCATGAATAAATTGAAAAACATAACCTAATAAGAAACCCGCTTGATGTAAAGCATCGTGAAAAACTGAGGCCTTATAAGCTGTATTTTCAGGTTGATGGGCTAAATAAAGGGGAGTGCGAATTTTCAAAATATCTTGAATAATTTTGTTGGCATATTGCAATGAGCTGGTTTGAATCACGGGTGAAAATAGAAAATCAGCGATATGGCCCGTCGTAAAAAACACTTGATTATGAATTTGCGCAACACGGCAAGTTTGCAATTGCGGGGCAATTTCACTGCCAATCATTTGGCTGACTTGCTGCGGATTTAACCATCTTAGTGAAGTGCCTGCATGTTGAGCAATGACACGGCCTAAATAACCGCTTAAGTACAAGATAAAGTAAAAGTTGCTTTGTTCTGAAAGAAATTTTTCGGCAGAGGCAATATAGTTCTGACGCAGTTCACGCATTAATTCATCTATGCGGTCTAGACTCTGCAGGGAATAGTCCAAATTAGAAATTTCAACCAATTTTAGAAAGGAGCTGCCACAATTTAGGGTGTAATTCTTTTGATACATATTTTGCAAGGCATGCATTTCTTCAGCAATTTTATTTTTTTCTTCTCCGCCTGCAATCAGCTGATTTAGGATTTCAATTTCGATTTTTTGACTGAAGGTTAAAGGAATGTCTGCTTGCTGAAAGTACTGGTGCACAATCAGCAAAGGGAAAACAATTTTATTATTCAATACAAGGGAATAGTCATATAAGAATGAATCAGGCAAAGAGACTGCACTTTGCGGTAAATTTTTTTTGATTTCACTGCGTGAAAACCACTGTTCTGCTGTGGCTGTGCGTTCTGCTAAAAATTGCCCTAAATGGCTGGCAATCAGCATAAGGCTATTGAGTTGACTTGGTTCAGAATCATGCTGGATATCTAATGTTCCAACTTGTTTGTTAAAAGCAGTGAATAATTGATCAAGGCGCTGAAAGCTTGCAAAGCTTTGATCGAAATTGACTGTGTTGAAAGCATGTACAATATAAAATTCATGCTGATGCTCTGCATTTTTAAAGCGCTGACGAATGTCTTGCATTCGCTGAGTTGCTGATGTGTGAGCAGCAGGTTCATTTTTTAAATAATTGGTTATCATGATGATTCTTTTTAATGTTATTGTTGTCTGAGTATAGAGTAAGCGGCGCGCAGGCTGCTAGAAGCTGACGCTTGAATTTTTAAATATTAAAACGATCTTTTTTTATATTTTTATCGAAAATAAATCTAGTTAGTAGGTATGAGGTTTAGCGTATCGGAGCTGCATATAAAATTTGAAAAAACACAATAAAGCAGTATCGTGAGTTGCAGTGTGCAGCAAAATGAGTATTCGCCCTTCCTGATTTAGAAATTTTTTGAGGCTTTTAACAGTGTTTTGATAGGGGCTTTTAAATTTGCATTGCAAAAAAATACATGAAAAGCTGACCGAAAGACGTAGTATAAAAATGATTTTATTGAGTTTAATTGTTTATGAGTTCAACTGAGGTTTTGGTGGCTATTGCTGACATTCCAGTACATCCGGAAGATGCGCTGACGATTAAGCGCAATGAATTGCTGCCCATGCTGAATGATCCTTACCGCTTGAATCATTATGCGGATCAGTTGATTCAAGCGCAGTCAGCGCTGCTGAAGGGCATCGACCCGCAATTAACGCAGCGGCTGAGCCAAGTGATAGAAAATCTGATTCAGTTGTTATCGGATTCAAAAAAATATTTAAAAAAGCGTAAATTTAATCGGCTGCAGAAATGGCTGGGCTTGGATCTAGAATTCGGTTCTAATCAAGTGGAATATTATAAAAATATAGACCGCAATTTAGATGAAGCCAATCATCTTAGTCAGCGCCTGCAGATTGAGATCCAAAAAGCGCAGTCACGGTTTAATCAGCTGCAGGGGCTGCGCGAGCAAATGGCAAAATATATTCAGGCTGCAGAGGAGTTTTTGCAGGAATATCCCAGCTTTGCACAGCAGCCATTGCCATTGGACAGCTTTGCTGAAAGACTCTCTAAGAAAATCCAAACATTAAAAACATTGCAGGCCAGCAACGATATTGCCATGATGCAAATGCATCTGTCGCAGCAATTATCCTTTTCATTGCTGGACAGATATAAAGAGGCGCAGCAGGTGCTGATACCGGCATGGCAGCATCATGTGCAACAAAGCCAGCAAAGCGGCTCGACAAGTTCATTGGAAAGGCTTGATAATAGCCGTGATAAACTTATTAAAACGTTAAAAAAATCATTAGAGAAGCCCTCTAAAACATAATCCGTACAAGGTGCGCTATGACACATCCAGAAAATACCCAATTACAGGCTGACATTGAACTGAAGGAAACACCAAATACCGGCATTGCCGAGGCTGAGCAAAAATTCCAGCAGCTGGACTTGCAAAGTATTGGTTTGCAGCCCGCTGATTTTCAGGATGTTATGGCGGCGCATAAAGAGCTGGCGGAAATAAATCATAATGCAGTAGCGGAATATGGAAAAAACATTGCCACTAAAACCTCCAGCTATACCGATGAGCTGCTGAATTTAGTTCAAAACAAAGATTTGGATGCCACAGGGCAAAAGTTGAATCAGGTCGTGCAGGTGGCGCAGCAGCTGAATACCAGCAGCATTTTAAATAAATCAAAAAACTCAGGCTTTTTGGGCAGCCTCTTAAGCAAATTTAAAGGCGCTAAAAACAGTTTTGATCAGCACTTTAATACCACCAAAGAGCAAATTGATGCTTTGGTAAAAGAAATTGAAACCTCGCAGAATGGCTTGAAAGCGCGGGTGAATACGCTGGATAAAATGTTTGGCGGTGTTCAGGAAGAATATAAGCAGCTGGGGGTTTATGTGGCTGCGGGCAAGCTGAAAGAGCAAGAGATTCAGCAGGAAATTGCGGTTTTGACGGCGCAAGAGCAGGATCAGTCCACCACACAAAAGATATATGACCTGAATCATTTGGCAAATAATTTGGAAAAGCGGGTGAGTGATTTGCAGGTGCTGCAGCAGTCTGCTATGCAGACTTTGCCGATGATCCGGATTATTCAATCCAATAATTTAATGCTGGTTGATAAATTCTACGCGATTAAGAACATTACGCTGCCGGCGTGGAAAAACCAAATCAGCTTGGCGATTTCACTGCAAGAGCAAAAAAATAGCGTACAGCTGGCGAATAGTATTGATGATGCCACCAATGAGCTGCTGAAACGCAATGCCGATCTGCTGCATCAGAACTCGGTAGATACGGCCAAAGCCAATCAGCGTTCAGTGATTGATATTGAAACACTTGAACATGTACAGAATACCCTCATTAAAACAGTAAATGATGTCATCCAAATCCAGAAAGAAGGCATGCAGAAGCGTGACGAAGCGGCCAGCCGTTTGCGTACCCTTCAGGATAATTTGAATCATTTGGTTCTTGAGTCCAGCTCAAGCGGGTCAAAGCCGAACTAAGTCATCTTATGCATGTGCTTAGGGAGGCCGTTTAAAAACAGTTCAGGAGAACTTATTTGCCTCCCTTAGATGACTATGCGCTCAATCCGCAGCAGCTGCAAAATGGTCTTCAGATTTTAAAAAAACGTCAGCGCAATTTGATGCTGCTGACCGCCGCATCTGCTGCAGCGCTCATTGCTTCAGTGATTGGGCTGTTTATGCAGCAGGAATTTGTCTACAGTTTCTTTGGCTTGACCACGCAGGTCGAGCAGCTGCATCTGCCCAGCAGCATTGCTGGAGATTTTGCGTCTTTGGGCCATCAATCCGATTATTTTATTAATTTGCTGTCATGGTTCGGCTGGCTGTTTTTAAAGCTGTTTGCTGCTTTTGTCGGGGCATTTATTGCTGTGCATCTGCTTAGGAAAATTCGGTTTTTCTATGTGCGCTTTCAGTCTTTTGTCCTTAAATTTGTGGGCTGGCTGATTGCATTTATGCTGATTTGGGGCGCTTTAACCTATGTTCAGTACGACTGGAACAGCGGTCAGAACCAAGAATATCAGCAGCTGGTTCAATATGACAAAAATATACAGGACAGTGAAATATCCCATTATTTGACCGATTCAGATTTGCCTGCTCCAGTGAGAAGCTATTTATTGGCGCAAGCGGCGCTGCTGCATCATCCTGCTGACCGCGCTGCGGCAATACCTCAAGTGCAAGCTTTAATTCAGGCAGAAAAAAATGATCCGCAGTTTTTAGAATATGGCTTTAAGCCTGAGCAGCTGTGGACGATGCAGCATCAGCTGTTTCAAAAAACCATAACGCCTATGGCGCAGAGCGTCAGTAAACAGGTGGCGCAGGCTGAACTGCTAAACAGCGCTTTAAGATGGGTACTGATGTTTGTTATTGCGCTGGCTGCTTTGCTGAGTTTAATTTTATACGCATTGGCTCGGCAGATTAAAAATAGGACAGTACGGATTGAACAGCGTATTCAGTGACTCGTTGGACTCTATTCATTATTTCCGTTGAAATAAGCGTGAATTAAAAGATTAATTTTTATGTTTTGGTTCAGGTATATTGAAAAATATTCTTTGATACCCATATATAAATCGTTGTTATTCAGGTTGTTTTATTATTTTGATTTGATAATTCGATCATTTTTATAAAAACAAACTGTTTTACCTATTTATTAAAATCTCCTATTATTCACTTATCAAATAAATATTGACTCCTTTGGAGGCGTTAGCAATGTTGGATCAAAATACTTCTGCTCAATTAAAAACTCTGCTTGAACGTT
>NZ_JAPEQW010000034.1:0-24420 GCF_026168575.1 Acinetobacter entericus | reverse complement strand
TTATAACTTGGAGCTGAGTGAAAAATGACTTATGAAAGAAATCTATTGGCTATGCAAAATTGCAAATGCAGGAAGCTATTGGCTTCACAGATTCGCAGTACGCCATGGCTGCAGGTATTTTCTTTATTGGCTATGCTTTTTTTGAAATTCCAAGCAACATCCTGATGGGCAAAATCGGTGCGCGTAAAACTTTAGCGCGAATTATGATTTTATGGGGCTTAGCTTCTGCAGCCACCATGTTTGTCAGCACTGCATCTCAGCTGTATTTTTTGCGTTTATTGCTGGGTATTTTTGAAGCAGGCTTTTTTCCAGGGGTGATTTTATACCTCAGCTTTTGGTTCCCAAGCTACATGCGCGGCCGTGTGACATCCATCTTAATTTTGGCAACTTTGGCGGCACCGATTATTGGCGGACCAATTTCAGGCTTAATCATGACCCATATGAATGGCGTACATGGTTTGGGCGGTTGGCAATGGATGTTTGCACTTGAAGCTATGCCCATTATTTTAATTGGTTTCCTATGCTTGCTGTATTTAACGGATAAGCCGCAATCATCAAAATGGCTGAATAATTCAGAACGCGCGCTGCATAAACAAATTATGCAAGAAGACCGCAAAGGTGCTGTTGAAGAAGATGCTTCAAGCCATAGCGGTGCAGCAGTGCTCAGCTGCTTAAAAGACTACCGTGTGTATTTGCTGGCTTCACTGGCATTTGCAACTTATTGCGGCTCATATGGTTTTAACTTCTGGATGCCAACCATGATTAAAGAAATGGGCGTGACCGATATTGCGCAGATTTCTTTTTACGCGGTGATTCCATTTTCATTGGCAGCGGTCGGCATGATTACCGTTGGACGCAGTTCGGATAAGCGCCGTGAACGCCGTTGGCACTATGCCATCAGCATGCTATTTGGTGCTGCCATGATGGCGCTCGCTGCATTCTGGGAAGGCGGATTGGTTACACGTCTCATTATTTTAGGTTTGGCAGGCTTTGGCTTCAGTGGCGGTGTAGTGGTCGCTTGGTCATTGCCAGCAGCTTATCTTAAAGACAAAACCGCACCAGCTGGGATTGCAATGGTGAGTACCTTAGCAACCATGAGCGGACTATTTGCCCCATGGCTGATTGGTTTTATGCGTGAAAATACGGGAACCAATGCAGGCGCTTTACTCAGTATTGCTGCAGTGATGGTTGTTGCCGCACTGATTATGATCTTCCTGATTCCTGCCAAAGCTGTATTTGTCAGCGATAAATAACAGCCTCATTCAATATTTAAATTAAGGACAATTTAATGAATACACCAGTGAAAGTTTCACTGGTGATAGGGATGCTCATGCCTTTATCACCAGAAATTCTTGCCAATAATATTTTTGAAGATGGTAAATTTGATTTAATGAATCGTAATTTTTACTTTTATCGTGATTTTAGAAATGGCGGTTCTAATCCATCTGGCGCAAATTCACAGCTGCCTGTTTCCGAACGAGAAGGTTATCGCAGTGAGTGGGCGCATGGCATTATTGGTCAGTACAGCTCTGGATTTACCGATGGCGCAGTGCAAATTGGTTTTGACGCCTACGGTATGGCGGGTATTAAGCTCTATAGTGACGAATATAAGACGGGTACCAATTTAATTACCTTTGACCCTAAAACTGGCGAAACCAGAGATGCTTATGGTGAAGTTGGCGGTGCAGTCAAAGTTAAATATAAAGACACAGTACTGACTTATGGTAATCAGTTTCCAAATGTACCTGTAATTGCAACCAGTACAGTGCGCTTGCTGCCAACAGTATCTACAGGTGTGTCGTTGCAAGATAAAACGCTGAATAACTTGGTGGTGAATGCCGGTTATTTTTACAGCATGAATCCATTGGATTCAACGCATGATTTGAATTATTTCACCACGGACTATGCGGCAGGCATCAAGGCTGACAGCATCAGCTATTTAGGCGGCACATATAAACTGCCGGCAGGGTCTGTAACGGTTTATGCTTCTGAGCTTGAAGATGTTTGGAATCAGTATTTTTTAGGTGCAACTTATCAAAAAACGCTGCACGATCCTGATCAGAAAATCAAAGCAGCCTTTGCGGGTTATAGCAATAATGATACAGGTAAAAAAATAGGCGGAGATATTGATGCGCATATCGCATCAGCGTTGCTGGGCTATCAATATCAAAATCATACGCTTTCTGCAGGGTATCAGCAGGTGTTTGGCAATGAGCCTTTTGACTGGGTGGGCTTTTCTACTATTGGCGGAAACTCATCTATTTTAAATGCAGCTCAGTTTGCTACATTCTCTGAAGCCAATGAAAAATCTTGGCAAATTAAATATGAAGCTGATTTTGCTCCCTATGGTCTGCCAGGCCTAAGCTTAATGGCGCGTTATATTTATGGCTGGGATATTGATAATAGCCGCAGCAATAATCCTTACTACACAAAGCGCCATGTTTATGACACAAATATAGACACAACCCATTGGGAACGTGATATTCAGCTGGCCTATAAAGTGCCTGCAGGCTTTGCCAAAGGCATGGATATTAAACTGCGCCAAGCGACACACCGTGCTGTAGATGGCTACCGCTATAATGATATTGATGAATTACGAGTCATCATCGAATACCCATTATCATTTTAATTTTTCATAATGTTGGTAGAATAGTTAATATATTAATATTTATGCCATCGCCTATATGAAAAATATCCGTCCATCTTTGACGCTGGCTTTGCTGGAAGCCCGAGAAGCACTCATGACCCATTTTCGTCCTGAATTAAACGAAATGGGTCTAACCGAACAGCAGTGGCGAATTATCCGGACACTGGCGCAATATCAGGAACTGGACAGTACAACACTGGCGGACAAAGCGTGTATTTTAAAGCCAAGCCTTACGGGAATTATTAACCGTATGCTGGAAACCGGCTTAATTGTCCGCCGCCGTTCAGATACCGATCAGCGCTTTTCATTTATCTCTTTAAGTGAAGACGGCGAGAAGATTTTCAGTCAAATGCGCGGACGCATGGAAAGCCGCTATCAAAAAATTCAGGACCGCTTAGGCGAAGAAAAAATGAAGCAGCTCATGGAGCTGCTGAAAGAGGTGCAAAGCTTAAAGCAAGACTAGTTCGGACTGTAAAAGAAAAGCGCCTGATTAATGAGGCGCTTTTTTTATGCGCGGATAAATCTGCAGCCAATTGAACAGTGCATAAGCGAGTAAAATAAGCGCAAAGATCAGCATTACATTTTGCGGCGCAATGAGGCTGGCCAGCAAGCCTGCACAGAGTCCGCCCAGCGCATCAAAGCCAAAGCGGGTGGATGTGTAAATGGATACTACACGGCCGCGCAAAGATTCCGGCGCATCTTGCTGTAAAATAATATTGGTGGAAATATTGGATGTAGAAATGCCAAAGCCCAATAGGAACATGGCGAGCATCAGGAGCATATAACTAGATGACAGGGCCAATAGCAGCAGGCCTGCACCGCAAAATAAAATATTCAGTAAAATTTGTGCATGTACGCGATTAAAGTTTTTTTGACCAGCCAATAGCATGGAGGAGAGCAGTGAACCAATACCCGCTGCGCCCCAAAGTATTCCCAGCGTTTTTTCATCACCTAGCAAAATATCTTTTGCATAGACAGGCAGCAGCGCCACATAGCTGGAAGCTGTCATATTCAGTACAAATACGGTCAGCATTAAATATTTAAAAACACTGTGCTGATACACATATTCAAAGCCTTCTTTCAGCACATTTTTCATGTTTCCTTGCGCTATAGAAGATTTAACCTGTTTCATGCACAAAACGGCAATAGCCAAGATTAAGTAAGACAGGCCATTTAAATAAAAACATAATTCGGCGCCAATTGTGGCCAGCAAGAGTCCAGCAATAGGCGGGCCAACAAAACGTGAAGCATTAAAAACCATTGCATTTAAGGCGAGTGCATTGGGCAGTGCAGTTTTTTCTTCAATGATCAGACTCAGTAAGGATTGACGCAGCGGGGTATCAATAGCGCTCAGTATGCCTAGCAGTAAGGAAAGTCCAATCAGCATAGACGGAGTGAGCCAGTGAAAATGATAGGCAATACCCAATAAGATGGCTTGGGAGAACAGCAAAATTTGAATGAAGATCAAAGTCTTGCGTTTGTCGATTTTATCAATCCAAGCGCCTGCAAAAGGGCTGACAAACAACTGAGGAATGAGTGAGCAAAAGCCAATGATACCGAGCAGCGCAGTCGAGTTGGTTAATTCATAAATAATCCATGCCAAACTGACTTGCTGGATCCATGTTCCTAAGGTAGAAAGTGCATGGCCAATAAAGTAATTGCGGAAATTATGGTAGCGAAGTGACAGGAACATGTTATTGAAATTCACAAACTTCTTTAATATTGGTTAATATATTAATTATTTTAACGAATTATCCAGCGAAATGCTTAGCACTATAAAAATTAAATTATAAATTTAGGGTATTTTCTTTTATGAACCATAAAAGGCTGAATGAAAATGGGTAGTTTTCTTATGTAGCTATAAAAATCCGATGAAATTCGCAAATTTGAAGAATAGAGAAGAATCAACTTTATTTGAATTAATATATTGACTTCATTCGTAATATTTGAATTTTGACTGGATAAATAATGATTGATATCAATGTAATATCCCTATTTTCAGTTATATAAAAAAAGAAAATTAAACGCTATTTTCTCATCGCTAGTGTGATGGCGCAGTTAAAGAAGAATTTTGCTGTCATTTATTCAATTGGGGAAATATATGGACTTTTATTCAAAGCGGGTGATGTTGAGCGTGCTTGTTGCTGCTTCTCAGGGTATTCATGCAGCTATATCTGAAATAGATTTAGCAGCACAAGAAAATGAGAGGATACAGCAAAATTTACAAGACCGCTTGCGCTATGAGCAAGAGCAGCTTCTTCAATCTTCAAAAGCACCTTCACGTATTGAAATTGTACCGCCCGCGCCTAAAAACATAGAAAAAGGGCCATGTTTAAATATTACCGCAATTCATGTAGAGGGCGTTGCTGTTATTGCGCAGCGTGAAATACACAAAGTCACACAATCATATGAAAACAGCTGTATAGATGCTCAGCGTATTGAAGACATTATGGGCAAATTAACCGCGTTGTATTTAAGCAAAGGTTATGCGGCAGCGCGTTTTTATTTGCCGGAACAGGACTTGAAAACAGGTACGCTTAAACTGCGTGTTGAGGAAGGAAAATTAAGCCAGTTGCAGCTGACTGAACGTGCTAAAGGCACAATGTCATTAAAAACAGCCATTATTGGTGCTGAAGGTAAACCGTTAAATTTAAGAGATTTGGAACAGGCGCTGGATCAAATTAATAAACTTCAATCCAACCATGCCACCATGAATATTTATCCGGGAGAAAGAACCGGCGAAAGCATTGCGGTTTTTGACAATGAACCTGCAAAACGCTGGAACGGCTATTTCAGTTATGACAACAAAGGGCAGGATTCAACCGGACGCAATCAGGCAGCATTGGGTGTCGGCATTGACAATATTTTTGGCTTAAATGATTTACTGAATTTTTCTTATAACCGTTCATTGCCATTTAAAGCTAATCGTCAAGATTCATTTTCCGGCAGTGTTTTTTATGCAGTGCCATTAGGTTATCAAACCTTAAGTCTGAATGCCTCACGGTCTGAATATGATTCAACATTACAGACCCAGTTTAACCAGCTGCATTCAAGCGGTGAGACTAATACTTATACAGGACGTGTGGACAGCCTGCTTTATCGAGGATTCAACAATCAGCTGCGAGCAAATATTGGTCTGACCCATAAAGATACGGCTGCATTTTTAGAAGACGTCAAATTGGATGTCAGTAGCCGAAAGTTGTCGGTACTGGATATCGGACTGAGCTACAGCGACATGCTGTTGGCTGGCGTTGTCAATGCCAATGCTGGCTACAGCCGTGGTTTAAAACTGTTTAATGCGCTAGAAGATGCAGCAGATTTGCCAGCTGAGATGCCAAAAGCGCAATTTGAAAAATTGACTTACGGTTTAAGCTATTTCAAGCCATTTCAGGCTTTAGGACAAAACTTCAGTTTTTCTTCCAATTTTGCAGGTCAGTATGCACTGGATACTTTATATGGTTCAGAGCAGTACTCTATTGGCAGCTTGTACAGTGTACGCGGCTTTAACCAAAGCTCGCTCAGCGGCGACAGCGGCTATTCGTTTAAAAATGATCTTAATTTGAACAAGGTATATAGCTTAAGCAATGGCCCGTTGATTGCGCGGCACTATATTGGTTTTGACTACGGAAAAGTGGATAACAAAGAAAATTCCAGCCAAGTTGGGGAACTGGCAGGTGTAAGTGCAGGTACTGCGTTTAATTTCAAAAATGTTGCGCTGGAGCTGATTGTGACCCAGCCAGTTCTAAAGCCGAATTTTATGGAAAAACCAGATACGGACTTTTTCTTTTCAACCACAGTAACATTTTAAGGGGATGTTGAAATGAACCATATTTATAAAACAATTTGGAATAAAACAAAAAAAGCATTTGATGTTGTGGCTGAAAATGTAAGTTCAAAAGGCAAAAAGACATCGGGCAGCAAATCTGGTGCTGAAACAGGCTTTGGACAAGTTTCACATTTTCTTGCGGTATTAACACCGCTAGCCGCTATGTTGTTTGTACAGTCAAGTTTGGCAGAAGTCATAGTCGGTGATACCAATACTCAGGTTCACAATGCAAACAATGGCGTGCAAATTATTGATATCGCAACAGCAAATGCTGCAGGGATTTCTCACAACCGTTATGTCAGCTATAACGTAGATAAAACCGGCCAGGTTTTAAATAACGCAGCGCAATCAGCATCTCAGTTGTCCGTTATGACGGAACTGGCTGGCAAAATCATGACCAATGCCAATTTAAATACCAGTGCAAAGGTGATTTTAAACGAAGTCACAGGTGCCAACCGTTCTGCATTAAATGGTCACATTGAAGTTGCGGGGGCAAAAGCCGACGTTATTCTTGCCAACCCATACGGCATTACCTGTTCCGGCTGCGGTTTTATTAATACAGACAGGGCGACATTAACGACAGGTACACCAAAATTTAGCGCTGACGGAAACATTACTGGTTTTAACATTATACAAGGCAATATTTCTATTGCTGGCAATGGTTTGAATGCCAACAGCGCGGGCTTGCTTCGTTTGCTGTCCAGAAACCTAAGTATTGATGGACAAGTCAATGCACAGCAGCTGGAAGCGGTGACAGGCGCCAATGCATATGACTACACAACAGGGAAAGCCTCTGTAATTGCAGGGACAGGTGCAGCTGCACAGTATGCAATTGATTCCACCTTGCTGGGTGGTCTTTATGCTAATCGTATTAGCCTGATTTCCACGGAACTGGGGATAGGTGTACGTATGGCAGGTGATGCAGCTGCCAGCGCCGCAGACTTCACCTTGAGTGCAGCGGGCGATATTCAGCTGAATAATAAAATTAATGCCAAGCAGACAATTAATATTCAAAATGCTTCATCCCAGCAACAAAAATTGAATATTCAAGGCGGATTAACGGCAAATAATATTTCAATTGGTGCAGCTAACACGCAAAAATTAAATGTGGATGTGGCGGGCGGTACGCTGTATGCCGGCAGTGCCCTAGATATCCAAAGTCAGGCGTTCAATGCCAATAATGCCAAAATTCAGGCGAAAGATACGCTAAAAGTAAATGCCAATTCAGATATTGCTTTGCAAAATACAGTGCTAGATGCTGCTGACCTGCAAGTGAAATCCAATGCATTCACCGCGCAGGATTCACAGCTGAAGTCTGCACAAAACATAACTATTCAGACGGCTCAAGATTTAAAACTTAAAAATACAGATGCTGAAGTGCAAAATAATGTCGTTTTAAGTTCTGCCAGCGGCAATATGGAATTGGCTGGTGGCAAACTGAAAGCCGGTAATGCTTTAGATCTGAAAGCAAATCATCTAGCGCTGAGTGCACAGACCTCAGCTACAAATACCAATATTCAAGCACAGCAGTTCACTCTAGATGAAAATGGCCTGATTGTTAGTCTAAACAATACTGCGCTCAATGCTTCTAATGCCGATGTTTGGGGCCAAATGTATAGTTCAGCAGCCAATTTTAACATTGGTGGGACGTTGAACAGCGCTAACAAAACCCTTGTTTCTGTTCTGAATTTAAATACGGTAAATGCAAAAGACTTGAATTTAAAAGGTTTATGGGAAGCTGGCAATTTAACGCTAACAGCTGTGAATTCTCTTCAGCAGGCTGGCGCTATATATGCGCAAAATAATTTAGCATTGCAAGCAAATGCCATGAGTTTAACTGGCGCAGTACAGGCAGGACATAAACTGAATGCAAATGCAGTGCAACAGCTGACTGTAGACAGTCAAGCACAGCTGTTTAGTTCGGATAGCATTGAGCTTTCAGCAGATGCAATTCAGCTGGATGGCTATGCCGGTGCAGAAAATTCAATGACTGCAATTGCAGCCAATAATCTGACAGCAGGTACTGCTGCGCAGCTGGAAAGCAATGTTTTGATTGCATTACAGTCTAAAAATGCAGATATTGATTTGCAAGGCAAAACCTATGCGCAAAATCAGACGATTTCAGCTCAGAAAAACCTCAATATCGCTGCTGGTGCTTCGGTCACCACGGTAGGTGATTTAAACATTACCGCAGATACTTTAAACAATACAGGTGCGGTAAATACTCAGCAGCTGACCAAAGCACAACTGAAAAAATTAAATAACCAAGGCAGTCTGATTTCAGACAAATTTGAACTGGGCACGCTGGATAGCCTAAACAATAGTGGCAAACTCATTTCCAATCAGGATTTAGAGCTAAACACAGCAGCTCTGACCAACACTCAGAATTCAATTCTTGCTGGAAACAGCAACCTAAACCTGCATATAAACGGCGCAGATTTTAATAACCAAGGGGTTATTTCTGCTATGGGCAGTCTGATATTAGATGCTGCGCAAATCAATACAGTGAACAATGGTTCACTTTCGGCTGGAAATCAGCTGAATATTAATACACAGATGCTGGACAATGCAGGCAAATTAAATGCTTCAGCTGTTAATATCAGCGCGTCTGATGTGAATAACAGAGCAAATATTATTGGCAGCACGGTAAAAATTAATGCGGACAAAAAAGCAGACAGCGCTATCGTCAATAGCGGAGAAATCTATGCAGCGAATCAAGCAAATTTAACCGCATCAGATAAAATTGATAATACTGGCTATATTTACACGGTAAATAATCAAAATACTGGTGCTGTGAATTTAACTGCACAGCAGCTGCTGAATAGCAGTAAAGGAATTATCAGTACCAATAATCTGCTGTTAAAGACAGATAAAATTGTCAATGCTGGACAGATTTCTGCGGATGCAGCAGGAATTGAAGGCAAGACTTCTTTGCAGACAGCGTTGACCAATACGGGTAAATCATCATCGAATACCGGTATTTACATCTATGACTCACTAAATGCGAAAAACTTGAGTACTTTGAACAACTCAGGTGATGTTTATGTGAATTTAAAAGCTTCAGACAACCGCTCTGAAATTTCGGCAGCAGACCTGACAAACAGTTCAGGTGCATATTTATATTTGGGCAATAACACAAGCTTTAACCAGACAGGTTTGGTTTCAAAAAATGCCGGTGAAATTTATGTGCAAAGCAATGGTGTAGCACCGCTCGCAACATCAGTCAGCTTTGCAAAATTAGATAATAGCGGTGGTACGCTCAGTATTGATGCTGCGACATTGAATTTTTCGAATAATTATCAGCATACAGGTACGCTGAATGCGATGAATAGCGCAGCTGTAAATGCCAATGCAGATTTTATCAACAGCAGTACTGGAAAAGTGAATCTGTATAATTCCGATTTGAAAGCAAAGAGCTTAACCAATCAGAATGAGATCAAAACCTCGGGTATATCTAAAATTGCAGCTGAAACCAAGCTGGTAAATAACAAGCTGATTCATTCTGCCGGTACTTTGTTTATTGATGCGGCAGCTTTAACCAATGCTGCAAAGTCAGGCATTATTTCTTTAGATAATTTGTTGATTAATACTCAACGCAGTGATGCAAATACAATCACCAACTTTGGTGATGTGTATGCGGCTGCATATCTGGTGCTGGGTAATAAAATCAGCAAGAAAACCAATGTATCCAATAAAATGAACAGTAATCAGTCTCAGGTTTCTGGTGGCAATTTGCAGGCAGGAAAAGGGATAGAGGTTTACGGTCATGATTTTGAAAATAATTATAATGTTTTAGTTAACGAAGGCGATATTAATTTAGAACTGAGTGGAAAGTTTGTGAATGAACGGACCTACTATGGCAATAAAATTAATATTACTGAAACTTGGAACACACCGCAGATGTACTTAACCAGTGATAATGACTGGGGTGATGAATCTTTTTATGATAGTGCGAGCAATACAGTTATTTATACCACTCAAGTTGCGATTAAAGGCGGTGGTGACGATGGTGTACAAGCAAGTGTAGTCACGGAAACCTGGAAAAAGAGCACAGATGTGAAGGCCGGTACTGAAACTAACTATGACACAATCAAAAACTACCTAAATGGAGATATAGGCCAAGCCAAAATCGGTGCAAATAACGGTAATATTACGATTAACTATGTAGATGATTCAAAAAATATAGGCGCTAAAATTTATGCCGCGGGTGCGGGTAATGGCACTGGAACGGTGAATATACAGGGGCCTGGCAATTTCACCAACCAATCCATTGATTTATACCGTGACAAACTATTCGAGTTAAAATATTTATTATTAACCGATCATAGCAACAGGGCTGGAGCGGTTGTTGGATTAGACTCAACAAAGAATGTCGACTATCAATTAGATGATATTGACAGTGACGGTAAGTATAATCGTTCAAATAATTATATTGATGCAATAAAAGGTTTATCAGGAATTTTCTATTCTTATCGTGATACCAATATGGATAAGTACACGACTGTGAAGGATAGATCAGGTGATAATTACACAGTGACTTATAATGTAAAAAATGTGATTGATGCGATTCGCAGTAAAGTTAAAAGTGATGGCTTTAAAGCATTAGTTGATAACAACGGGCAAAGTAATACAGCGCAGTCTAAAGCCAGTGTTACGGGTAACACAGTTTTTATAAAAGCAAAAAATCTGACCAATGAATCTGAAAGCAATCTCAAGCATTTGGCTTTAAATAATGACAAACAATTATGCAGCAACTTGGGGCTAACTTGCCAAATTGACAAGGCAGCAACAGATAAAAAAGAAAATGCTGATGCACCGCAAGACGAAGCGGATGCGGAAGCACCTAAAAAACAAGTAGATACAACCAAGTATACAGACGATGTACGTATACAGGCTGTTAATCCAGTTTCTCAAGCACCTGCTGTCAATTTATCATTACCAGTTTCCGATTATGGTCAATACATTACCTCAAAAAATCCGAATTCGAAATATTTAGTCGAATCGAACCCGTTATATGGGGAAAATTCGAATGTGATTGGTTCGGATTATTTGCAGGAAAAATTGGGTATTAATCCAGATCAGCTCATGAAGCGCTTAGGCGATAATGGCTATGAAATGAATCTGGTACAGCAGCAGCTGATTTCCTCATTAGGCACAGCCGTACTTTATGCCAACAGTTCTATGGCCGACCAAATGCAAAAACTGTTTGATCAGGCATCAGACCAGTCATCTGGCTTAGGTCTAAAATACGGCAAAGCATTAACGTCAGACCAAATCAGCAACTTAAAACAAGACATTGTCTGGATGGTGGCAACTGAAGTCGCTGGTCAAAAAGTATTGGTGCCGCAAGTTTATCTCAGCAAGGCGACTGTAGACAGTATCAGCACTTCTGGCGCCGTAATTGAAGGTAAAAATCTGACCTATTTGGACGTTGAGTCTCTAGACAATAAAAATGCGGCCATTCGCGGCGGCACGGTGGTTGCGGATGCGAAGAAGGATATCAACAATATTGGTGCGCAGATTAAAGGCGGTAATGTCTTCCTGACCTCTAAAGAAGGCTCAATCAACAATATTACCGAAGTGCATACTTCTGGAACCGATTCAGACCGTAAAACATCAATAGGTGCAGTAGCCGGCATTGTCAGTGAGGGTGCATTGGTTATGGATGCTGCAAAAGATATTAATAATGTCGGTGCCAAGCTGAAGGCGGGTGAAACTTTAGCGCTGAAAGCTGGCAACAACATTAATATTTTATCTATTCAGGATGCTGAAGCTTCTTCAAAAAGCATTAAAAACGGCCGCAGCTCTACCAGTTCTGTCACCCATATGGGCTCGGTGTTAGAAGCGGGCGGCAATGTCATCATGGACAGCGGTAAAGATACGACCATTAAGGGCAGTGATGTCACAGCGGGCGGTTTAATGTATGTGAAAACTGGCGGTGACTTTAAGTTACTTGCAGATCAGGATACGACTGAAACCAAAACTTCAACATCACGTTCCGGCTTAGGTGTTGGTGGTGGTGTTTGGGGTAAAGAAACTGTCGAAACAACAGATTTTAAAGGCACCAATAAAGCCAGCAATTTGAGTGTGGGCAGTTTAATTGTCGACTCGGAAGGCAAGGCGATTATTGAAGGTTCAAATATCGGCATACGTGACAAAGCCAGCACCAGCTTAATTCGAGGAAAAGCTGGCGTAGATATTCTGGATGGCAAAGATGAAGAACGTCATGAGAAAACCACGACGACCTCGACCTATTTGAAGTCCACTAAAGGCAGTGCAAGCAACGACAATCCAATTTATGGGGCAGCAGCAGATGGCATCCAGAAAGATAAAAAAGGAAAATTTGACGGTAATGCAACGCAAAATATGTATGGTGCTTCAACTGAGGATGAGCCAGATGTTAAAGCCAATGCCAGCGCCAAAGCAGAAAAAACAAAATTGTCGATGACAGCGCAAGCCGGAGCTTCTGCTTCTGCCAAAGGTGAGGCTGCACTGAAAATTTCAGAGACAACTAAAACTGTAGAAAAAAGCGGTTCTAGTACCAGTGTTGCATCTAATATTGTATCAGCAGGTAATTTGGCCATTATGTCTGACAATACCGTGAATGTTAGAGGCTCGAATGTTGATGTGGACGGTAAATTGGCTATTGCTGCCAAGAATTTGCTGGTCGAAGCTGGAAAAAATACCAGCTATGCTTCGCGTGATGTAAAGCGTACCTCTGTCGGTATTTTTGCAGAAGGGGATGCTAGCGCTCAAGCAGGAGCACAAGCTGGCGGCAAGGTGGGTGTCAATGGGGCATCCTTGGGCGTTAATGCAGGCGCCAGCGCGGAAGCCAACGGCACAGTAACATTTGGTGCGAAGACAGAGCATCAAAATGAAACCATGAATAGCTTGACGCATTCCAATTCAAGTCTGAAATCTGGTTCAGATATGCTCATAAAAGTGACAGATACAGCAACTTTCCAAGGTGCTGATGTGCAGGCAGGTCAATGGGATAAAGATGGTAAACCTGTTGGGGCTCCGGCAGCTTTAAGAATTGAAGCAAAAAATATTAAAAACCTGGCTGTACAGGATACACATAGTGAAACCAGTACCAGTTCAAGCAAATTGGCAGGGGTTTATCTCAGTGGAAGTGTCTCTGCTCAAGCCAGCGCGCAAGCCGGCGCTTCGGCAGATGCAACCAACATCAATCCGCTCAGCGCAGGTGCATCTGCATCGGCAGGCGTATCTGCAGAAGTGGGTGCGGGTTTAAGAACAGCCATTGAAAACAATGAGCAGTCCTATGATACCGTGACCAATAAAGGGAATAACTTTAAAGCAACAGGCAGTTTTGTCCGCATCGCTGAAAATGAAATTTTGGACCAGGCGACACAAGTCAATGCCGGCAGCATTTATCAAAGTGCTGCAACGATTAAAGATGAAGCTGTACATGATAGCCAGACTTTCCATAGTAATAGTCAATCTCATGAGGCCCGACTGGGCGTGTATGCGGAAGCTGGTGCGAGTGCAAATGTATCAGCACAAGCAAGTTTAGGGGCAACAGCTTCTACTGGCACGGGCACGCAATCCAGCGGTGCAAGAGAGTCTGCTTCAAATGGAACGAAGAGTACGAAAGTCGCTGTAGGTGTTTCTGCGCAATACAGTATGGAGTCTTCCAAAGTTGACAGTAAAGATACGCAGGCAAGAAGTTCCTCATTTACATCAAGCGGGAATATCACCTCAATTTCCAGCGGTGAAACACAGCTGAACGGCACGCAGTTTAATTCGACTGGCGGCGGCATCAATTTGGATGCATCTAAACTGACTTATAACGCGGTGCATGATACACATGAGTCTAGTTCTGCTAGCCGTAAGGTCGATGTCAATGCAAAAGTGGGTGTGGATTTAAAAGGTGTGCCAGATATAGAGCTGGGCGCTGAATATGGTCAAAACAAAAGTAATGCCAAATCATCTACGGCAGTTGTAGGCGGTTTAAAAGCAGCCGGAAATATTACGGTCAGAGCAAACGAGGCAAATTTTGAAGGCACGGCATTAACGGGTAATCATGTATCTGTTCAAGCGAACAGTACAGCATTTACTGCAGCTGAGAGCACCAGCACCAGCAATTCAACCGGTTTTGGTGTCGGGGTAGGTTTTGAAAACGCACAAAAAAGCAGATCAACAACAAATCCAAACGAAAATGTGACTCGTAAAGTGGAGAGAGCTGATGGTACATCAGCAACTGATACTACCCATAAATCAGGCGGAGTTTCTGCCAGTTTCGATATTGCGAAAAATAACTCAACCAAGTATACCGGTTCTGAAATTACGGCTAATCGTTTTGAGGTCAGTGCACCCGCAGCCAATACAGCAGCGACATTAAATGCGGACGCAGCGAGTCCCGTCAGTCTTGCGTCTGCTTCTCAGTTGGTTTCCCGTCCAGAACTGGCTAGAAATGCGGACGGTAAAGCCATTATCCATGATGGTGCACCGGTGATTATTGCCAAGCAAACTGAAGTGAAAATACCTGCTATAGAATCTTCGAATGACAAAGCGCTTCTGGGAGCCCCTGTGGCTGCCCAGCCAGCGTCTTCCGGTGATACAGCTTCATCGCAACCGACTTTAAGCATGGAAAATGTCAAATTTAAATCGGTGAATAGTAAAGGCAAAGCGGTTGAAGATAATTCAATTAATAAAACTGACACTTCTGCGGTTCAAGTGACATCGACGACCAAAAAAGACAGCAAATCTGGCTTTGAACTCGGTGGAGAAGGAAGTGCAGACTCGAGTGATCTGCGCCAGATCCAAAACAATAGGAATGCGTATAAGGGTACAAGGGTGCCAGGGCAAGTTCGCCAAGCTACTGAAACTTTAACGCAGAATGATACACGAGGTACAGAGAATACAAATCAAAATTCTACTCATAGAAATGTATACGATGCTATTGGAAACACAGTTGGACAGTTGCGCGATAAATTAAGAACGAATACTGCTCCTTAAAAATAGATTAGGGTGTTTTCGGTTTATAGCTGATAAGGCGCAATTTAATTGCGCCTTATTTTATATATTTATTGTTGATAGCTAAGAGCATTCAAAAAATAATGAGTTCGTTGGTATTTTATAAGGAGCTACACCGCTTCTTGATTCAGCCAAACTTCAGTATTTTTATGCACATTCCATGATGCCCAATTATCGGCATCGATACGGATCACAAGCAGCGCATCTTTCGCATGGATATGAATTAACAGTTCGTCGCGCACTTGTTCTGCTGTTAAATCCGTTTGAATCATCCAAATGCCTTTAAGCGGGATTAATGGGGAGTGTGAGCTAAGTTGAATGATCTTTTTTTCAAGGCTTGAAAGTTCACGTTTAGTACGCTGCTCTAGACTAATTAAATAGGTTGTCATGTCTTGCTCAATATGTATTTGGTTTTATGCTAAAACTTTTGTTATCTGCAATGTTTTAAAATAATTGTTTTAAATAATCTTTCTAAGATTTTAAGTTCAACATTGCAGAACTATGATAATTTTTAAGAAGTATTTGTGCAACAAATTTGTCAATAAAATATCATTTACATTAAAAAAATGTCGATATGTATACATTAAAATTCGGCTTAATTCAGATGAAAGTTATTTGACTAAAAAGAAAAATATGTTAATAAATATGTATGAGATCGTTTAAAGGTGTCATTGTATTTCAGGAAGAAATATTGAAGAAGCAAACTTAAAAATTAAACAGGAGTTTTAACAACATGCTTCAATTATTTAGAAAATTTTTCTGCATGCATATTTATGAATATGAGCAAATGGAAGAAATTGGTGCACACAAGGAATGCCGCAAGTGCGGTGTGTCAAAATAAAAAAAGTGAGCGAAAGCTCACTTTTTTATTTGAACTTTCCGCTTATATAGAAAGTGTTTAAAATACCAATATCTGATACAAATTTTAAATATTTATATGTCTAAAGACTTTTTGGCTGATACCTATGTTGTCGATGATCAGCTTCAAGATACATTGGCTTGGCTTTGCTGCCATCAAGACTGTTTTGATTCATTTCACTATGATGCGCTGCAAAAGGAACTGTGCGTGATGCATGCCAATGGGCAAGACATCATCAAGGAAGGCGATTATCTAAATGCCAATTACGGCATTTTAATTACAGCGCATAATTTTGCAAAGCCCTAATATGGGGTCAGACTGTCAATGAACAGACATAAATAAAGCCCCATTATTCGAGGCTTTATTTATCAATTTTCTAATTAGACTGCCATAGCATCTACAGAAAGTGATGCGGCATTGGGTTTAGCTTTTTCTGCAACTAATCCAAGCTTGTCAAACAGCTGTTTATCTTTGCCTGCGCCGGTATTTGGCGTAGTCAGCAGTTTTTCGCCGGAGAATAAAGAGTTGGCGCCTGCCATAAATGCTAGGGCCTGATCTGAATCGGACAAGGATTCACGTCCAGCAGAAAGGCGGATGTAGCTTTGAGGCATAATAATGCGCGCTACAGCAATGGTTCTGATCCACTCAGTGACATCCAGCTTTTCTACGTCAGCCAGCGGTGTGCCGTCAATAGGCACCAGCATATTAATCGGAACAGATTCCGGGTGAATCGGCAGTGTTGCTAATTCCTGCAATAGCCCAATACGGTCATTGCGGTTTTCACCCAGGCCGACAATACCGCCGCTGCAGACTTTCATCCCAGCACCGCGGACATATTCGAGTGTATTCAAGCGGTCATCAAATGTGCGGGTGCTGATGATGTGTGAATAATATTCACGCGAAGTGTCTAAATTGTGGTTATAGTAATCTAGGCCTGCATCTTTTAAACGTTCTGCCTGTGACTGGTTCAGCATGCCTAAAGTCATGCATGTTTCCAATCCTAGGGCTTTGACTTCTCTAACCATTTCTAAAACATAAGGCATATCGCGTTCATGCGGGTTGCGCCACGCAGCGCCCATACAAAAGCGTGAAGAGCCAGAAGCTATCGCTTCTTTGGCTTCTGAAATAACCTTATCCACAGCAATGCGCTTTTCTGCTTCTAGATTTGAATCGTAGCGCGCTGACTGTGAGCAGTACTTGCAGTCTTCCGGACATTTCCCGGTTTTGATAGACAGCAATGTGCTGACCTGAATGGCATTAGCCGTGAAATGTTCACGGTGTACGCGCTGCGCTTCAAACACTAGATCTAAAAAAGGCTGCTCATATAAAGCCTGAATCTCTTCACGAGCCCAGTCATTACGTAAGTTCATGATTGCTGTCCATCATCATTGTTATCTTGTGCTGTTTATCATACAGAAAGCATGCCATTTCCAAAGGCAATATATGTCAACTTTGATAGTATCTATCGATTAAAGATGCATAAATATGGAAATATAAGATTGTATATTTGGCTGCAAAGTTAGCTATTTTTCTGAAAAATCACTGCAAAGTTTTTTTTATTAATTTTAACTTTGCAGATAACTGGCAAGTTCGGTTTTAAAATTTTGCAAACTTGACTTTAAACTGGATAAAGCAAGATGTCTGCAAGAACCGTAAAAACTATAGGGCTTTAGCCTGTTGTTCCGCAATTGCCCAATCAATATGGACTTGCACAATCTCATCATGCAGGACACGCTTTTGCTGCAATGCACACAAAATTTCATCTGAATAATCTGCATTGCCTAGGCCAATGGCAATGTTGCGCATAAAGCTTTGATAGCCTGTTCTGCGGATAGGGCTGCCTTCTGTGCAGGATAAGAAGGTCTCTTCATCCCATTGCCATAAGTCCAGTAAGTTCAAATGGTCTAAACCATGGCGCGGATTAAAATCTTCAATGGCTGTTTTTTTGGCAAAGCTGTTCCAAGGGCAAATGAGCTGGCAGTCATCACAGCCAAATACCCGGTTGCCAATGCCTCTGCGCAATTCTTCAGGAATGATGCCTTTGTATTCAATGGTTAAATAAGCTATGCATTTGCGGGCATCCAGCATGTACGGCTCAACAATAGCCTGTGTGGGGCAAATATCGATGCAGGCGGTGCAGGAACCGCAATGCTTGGTGGCAGGGCTGTCAAAAGGCAGATCTAAAGAGGTGAATAACTCACCGAGCACAAAGAATGAGCCCGATTTTTTATGAATGAGCAAGGTGTGTTTGCCTGTCCAGCCCATGCCTGCATTTTCAGCCAGAGATTTTTCAAACACCGGCGCAGAATCGGCAAACGGGCGCGCCTCAAAATTGCCCACTTTTTCGCGAATGATGGAAGCTAATGTTTTCAGGCGTCCACGCATGACTTTATGATAATCACGGCCGCGCGCATAGCGGGCAATTATCGCCGCATTAGGCTGATGCGGCACATACCGGGGCTTAGGTGTTTCTACAAGGTAGTCCATGCGTACGCAAATGATGCTTTTTGTCCCAGGGATGAGCAACGTTGGGTCAGCGCGTTTTTCTAGGTTTTCTTCTAAGAATTTCATATCGCCATGATAGCCGCGTTTCAAATATTCCTTAAAACGCGGTAATTCTTCTTGAGCATCCGGTTTGGCAATGACACAATCAGAAAAACCCAAAGCTAAAGCTTGGGCTTTAATCCAAGTCTTGAGTGACTCGGAATCATCTTGATTAAGTTGAATTTTTGACTGAGCAGAAGTTGCCATAAACCATTTGGAAGGAAGAAGAATGCAGCCGCAAGTTTATCATAGCCAAAGTATTCAAGCATGGGAACAGCGCTGGTTTAGTCAGCAAAACAGTTCTTATGGCTTAATGAAGCAAGTTGCATGGACTATTGCGCAGCGGTTAATTCCAATGTTTCATGAGCAAGGCATTCAGCGCATAGCGGTTTGCTGCGGTCAGGGCAATAATGCTGGCGATGGCTATCTCACGGCAAAATATTTAACTCAAGCGGGCTTCAATGTTGATATTTACGAGGCCGAATTGGGGGCGTCTAAAGATTTGCATCTAGCCTCAGCAGAAGCGCAGCAGGCTGGGTTAACCATTTATTCAGATTTTAACTTTATTTCTGAATATGATGCCTATATAGATGCTTTATTTGGCATTGGACTGAATCGGGAATTAAATACAGGCTGGCAGAGCATCATCCAAAAGATTAATGGGCGGCAGGGTTTGAAGATTGCTGTTGATATTCCAAGCGGTTTGCAGGCCGATAGCGGCCAGCCTTTGCCTTGTGCAGTAAAAGCGGATTATACGTTTACCGCATTAGGTTTAAAAGTTGGCTTGTTCACGGGGCAGGGCAAAGAATTCTGCGGGAAAGTGCAGGTTATTGATGTCATTCCGGCGGATGAAAAATTGCAGCCGATTGCGCGAATTTCTCCAAATAAAATTTCATTGCCGCAGCGGCAGGCCTTTGGGCATAAGGGCAGCTATGGCCATGTTTTAATTGCTGGCGGCCATGCCACTATGGGGGGCGCTGTTATTATGGCAGCAGAAGCCGCATTTCACGCAGGCGCTGGCAAAGTGACCTGTGTATGCGATGCAAAACACCATACTGCAATTTTATCCCGTGCGCCAAATATTATGCTGCGCGATATTAATGCCTTATCTGCCGCGGATATTCAGGCTTTGCTGGAGCATGCAGATGCCGTCAGTTTCGGTATGGGCTTGGGCCGTGATGCATGGGCAGAGCGGCAATTTAAAACGTGGTTCCCTTTGATTCAGCAGTCAACTGTGGAAGCGGTTTTAGACGCAGATGCTTTGTGGTTCCTTGCCGAATTTCCAGAAAAGCTGAAAGCGTACAGTTATGCCACACCGCACTCAGGAGAAGCTGCAAAGCTGTTAGGCATCTCAACGCAGGAAGTTGAAGCAGACCGTATGCAGGCCATTCATTGGCTGCAGGAAAAATATGCAGGTCAATGGGTGCTGAAAGGTGCAGGCAGCCTGATTTTGGAAGATGAGCTGTGGATTTGCACCGCAGGCAATGCCGGCATGGGGACAGGCGGTATGGGCGATGTGCTGGCAGGCATGATTTCCAGTTTAAAAGCGCAATTTCATGACACGATCCATTTGCACGAAATTGTCAATCTGCATGCTTTGGCAGGTGACTATTTGGCGCAGCGGGGCATGCGTGGCCTGCAGGCGCAGGATATGGCGCAAGCAGTATATCATGCTGTTAATTTATAGCATTGATGAAAGGCAGGCCGTTTATACAAGCTTTAAAACTGCGGATTCAGGGCAAAGTTCAAGAGGCGCTGGTTTGAACAGCAAGCCTTGGATTTGGGGCTGAAAGGCTATGTAAAGAATTTATCCAGCGGTGACGTTGAGGCGGTCATTCTTGGATCTGAACTGAAAGTGAATCACATGCTTTAGCTGAGTCTGGCTTGGCCTGTACATGCCAATGTGGCTTCTATTGAGCAAACAGAATTAAAGCTGGATAATGCAGGTTTTGCTGACTTTAAAATGATTCGTGACTAAACGGCATGACTTGAGGATGAAACTTACCATAAGACGGCACAGTATAAGTTGCTAAACGGTGGATCAGACAAAAGCGAACATGACGGTTTATACGATATAGAAATTCAATATAGCGGGACAGAATTAAAAGATCATGGTGGAAAGCAGAAAGCAGAAAGCAGAAAGCAGAAAGCAGAAAGCAGAAAGCAGTGCAGGTTAATACTGTGCATCGCTATCAATACAATGCCAAGAAACAGCAGTATCTGTTGAAGAAATGATGCGCGCTGATTTTACCCTATATCTTTAATAAGGCAGGCTCTAAAATCGGAAGCTTAAATGAACATCAAGGCGGTTTCGGCTGAATTAAACCTAACGCCGTCTGCTGCTGTAACGGCTGCGTCCGCGCGCCATACCGCCAAGGGCATTCAGTACCGCCATTTTACTCATGCTGCCAGAGGCATGCGCATGGCAGATGGCAGCAGCTAAGGCGTCGGCGGCATCTTGCTGCGGTTTAATCTCTAAATTCAGCAGCTTCATGACCATCATCTGCACTTGTTCTTTATCGGCTGCGCCATAACCGACAACGGATTGCTTGATCTGACGTGCCGTATATTCTGCAACTTGTAAATCTAAATTAGTTAATGCTGCAATGGCTGCTCCGCGCGCTTGCCCTAATTTCAATGCAGAGTCAGGGTTTTGCGCCATAAAGACTTGTTCAACTGCGGCTTCAGTCGGCCCATGAAATTTCACAATACGGTCTACACCCGCAAAAATCCGCTTTAAGCGCTCCGGCATTTCAGCCGTTTCAGTGCGGATGGTGCCGGCATCTACAAAACGCAGTTTAGAGCCTTCATGTTCAATAATGCCATATCCTGTTAGGCGGGAACCCGGGTCAATACCGATAATTAATGACATGCTGACCCTTTAAAAATTGAATAACGCCCATATTGTTACATAAGCGGATCAAAAAAGCTTGATACGGATTAAGCGCTTGATTGATGCACCTTATTTATTTAATAGAGATTTGATTAGTTTTCATGAAATTATTTCTAATTGTCCTTGCGGGCTTAATTCTTGAAGTCTTTGTATGGATCGGCGTGGGCGACCTCGTTGGCAGCATGTGGTATGTATTCTTCTGGTTTATTGCTGCTTTTTTCATCGGACTGAATATCGTGCGCAAGCATGCATCAGGCTTAATGCCTCAAATGCAGCAAATGCAAGCTGGTCAAATGAGTGCAGATCCAGCGCTTTCAGGTAATTTGCCTAAGATTATTGCTGGTTTTCTATTGATGGTTCCAGGTTTGATTTCTGATCTGCTGGCAGTCCTGATTTTAATTCCGCCCGTGCAAAATGCATTAAAAGCCGCTATGATGAATGTGATGATGAAGCGTCAGCAAGCGATGATGGAAAAAATGATGGGCGGCATGATGGGAGATATGAATGGCATGGGCGGCGCTCAGGGCCAAAACCCATTTGCAGATATGATGCGCCAAATGCAGGACATGCAGAATCAGCAGGGCGGCAGCCGAGATTCCAGCGTGATTGATGGTGAAGCTCGTGAAGTGACGCCAGAAGCGAAGAAAATTGAAATGAAAGATATTCAACCAAAATGATTTTTTAAAGTGATTAAATTGAAGTGATGAAAAGCCGGATCAAACGATTTGGCTTTTTTATTCCCAAAATTCTATCTGCCTGCACATTTGATTTGAACAATCGATATAATGTGATTTTTATTATTTCTTCTCTGCCTTTATGTCACTTCTTTTGACCATTTGCCTGCTGCATTTTGTGGCGCAGCTTAGCCCAGGGCCAGATGTATTGCTTATTGCAAAAAGCGCGGCTTCGAATACCCGACTCAATACATTAAAAATTATTGCAGGCATTTCTGCGGGAATTGTGGTTTGGGTTGTCCTCACTTTAATGGGCTTTACTGTATTGGTGGAGCAATTTCCATGGATTCAGCAAGTTTTGATGATGGTTGGCGGATTGTTTCTGGCGAAAATGGGCTGGGGCATGCTGAACGGCGGTTTAGAATTGCTCAAGCAAGAAGTGGCTTTGGACAGTTCAGAGGAACTTGAAAAGCCTCAGAATTACTTTTTACAGGGCTTATTGACCAATTTATCTAATCCTAAAACACTGATTTATTTCAGCAGTGTGTTTTCTTTGGCTTTGAGTTCATCTGCGGGTTCGGATTTAAAAACTCAATTGGCCTTTATTATTCCGATACAGACGTTTCTGGTATTCAGCCTGCTGATGATGATTGTCTCAATGCCAAAAATTAAAGTGCTGTATCAGCGAGCAGGCAGTTATATCGATATTATCTCGGGCGGACTGTTTTTAGTCTTTGCTGTTTGGCTTTGGTATGACGCCATCAAAATGTTTTATGCTTGATTTGTGTCAGATGCTTTAGATTCAGATGGATTCAGGTGAGGAGAGGAAGCTGCGGGTTCCTCTTTTTTTTCATCAGTACGGTAACGGTTTGGTTTTAAGGTTGTTTCAGTATTTTCCGAGCCTTTATAGCTTCGGCTGCGGTTAGCGCGTTCACGCAAGCCGCCCTTTTTAATCAATTGAACCATATTTATACCCTGTGGCTTAGCGGGCTATTTTAAACGACTTTGAGTACTTGGGTGCAGTTAAATGAAAAAGAATACTGATGGCATGTAATGATTTTCGTCTTTAATACGCTGTGTTGAGTCGTAGCAGCTGCAGATGCTATGAATGAACCAAAGCCTGAAAATAGTTTCGGGCTTTGGTCCTGAACCTTAAAACTAAATAGCTGCTATTTATCGGCAGTTTTATTGTCTTGCTGCAGAACCTCAAACAGTGATTGCTGTACCGGTACTTCCTGATGGTCTTGCAGGTACACATGGACTGTTTTAAATACGGCTGCTGCAATAAGGCAGGTCAAAATACAAAAAATCCAGAATCCGTATGGGCTTTTTATCGTGTGAGAGCCGCAATTGGCACATTCTTTGTCAGTAGAAGCAACAACTTTATTGCAGCAGGCACAGTGATACTGATAGTGCATTTTCTTCTCCTTGTTTTCCTGACAACGTTTGTTGTTTTTATTTTCAGTCATCTTTTAATGACCGACTATTTATCATATTTGATGAAATGCAGATAGACAAGGTTTGAACGTCACACTGATTAGTCACAGTGAATTTGGAATGGCCCTATTGTTTCTAAAATCATGTTTTTCCATATTAAAATGCAGACATGATTTAAAAAAATCTTACAAATATCGGCTGTGCTGAAATAATCTGCATTTATCTTTGCAAATCAAGTCAACTTGATTTAGGTGCAAGGAGAATGCCTAGCTGAAACAGGCGTTTAAAAGGAGCTGAAACAAACTTAGGGTTTATAAATTACTCTTGATCAGCAGGTCTAAAACAATGGGGGCAGCGGACAGGTGTTTTTTTCTGCGTTTGATTTGACATAAGCACGTGATAGGAAGACTTTTAAAATAAAATTGGCAGCATAAAAAAGCCAGTCATAAAGACTGGCTTTTGCCGATATTGATTTAAAATTATTGACCTGAACGGATAATGTAATCAAAAGCGGACAATGATGCTTTCGCGCCTTCACCCGTT
>NZ_JAPEQW010000033.1:0-30966 GCF_026168575.1 Acinetobacter entericus | reverse complement strand
TGAAGAAGTGATGTGGCGCGAGAAGAAATTATTCTGCAATGCAGATTTCTTCCATGCATCGGCTTACCATTTCATGGATATTGCAACCAAACTGTTCACGCCCATCTTCGTGATGAGCCGGGTAACCGGCTGGGCAGCGCATGTGATGGAACAGCGTGCAGACAACCGCATTATCCGTCCAAGTGCGGATTATACTGGCCCAGAACTGCGTAAAGTGGTGCCGATTGCAGAGCGTTCAGCAGCCTAGTTTGACCTAACTGCCCATGAATAATTAAAATAGCTTCTTCGGAGGCTTTTTTAATTTTTTATTTCCCTAATAGAACAGGGTCTTCAATGTTGTAGCCGCGTTCAAAGGGAATGCCTAGGTATTGTACAGTAACAAAGATATAAGGCTGGTTGGGCACTTTATAGGTTTTTGAAATTTTCAGCCCTTCCTTGTAGCTCACTGCCGTTTGTACGGTACTGCTGTATTTTTGACTTTTAACTAAATACTGGTAGCTCCATTTATCAATAGTTTCTTGCGGGTCAAACCATGCTTTGGCTGTGCCGTTGATTGAGGTGATTAATTGAATGGAAACATTGCTGTTGTGAATTGGCACAAGCTTGACTAGCCGAGTTTTAATTTTGGCAATTTCTTTGTCAAACAGTGTGCTGTCTTGATCATAGTCTATGCGGTTGGTTTTTGGATTGATGTAAAGGGATCTAACGGAGATTAATTGTTTAGGTTGCTGAGCATTTAATTGGTAATAATAAAGCTGAGGCAGGCGGCCGCGGCCATCTTCAAAGTGGCGCATAACATATATTTTTTGGGCTTTTTGATCTAAGCCAAGCACTTCAATGAATTGAGGGCCACCTACTGTTGCATGGGCTGAAAAAGAAATACAGCAGAGCAAAATCGTATTGGAAATAACATTTAGTCTATCCATGACACATCCAAATTTACTGCTTTAAGTTAAATATAGCGGATTATTGCTGTGCGGCATGTTAAAAATTATTATGGAAAACCATACGATGAGTTATGCCAACGTATCTGCTATGCCAACCAAATGTAAAACTTCCTTGGCTGTCAGCTCTGTCAGCTGGTCTAAGCGTTCAATAGGGCTTCCATCTAAAAAGTATTTAAAATTATAAAATTGATTTTTAAATAAAATTGAAATGTAGAAAGTTCCCTCAGGCTTTTCGGCTGTTGCACTGCCGCCTGGCTTAAGTAAGCCGGTGCAGGCAACAATAAAGTCAGCTTGCGTAAATAAATTTTTACCATGCTCAGCCATGGCTTGGGTGACTTCAGCAGACTCTGCTGTATAGGCATCAATGAATGACGGCATAATATGCAAGATCGAAATTTTGATGCTTGGGTCATAACTGACTAAACCGCCAAGCAGAATATCAGCACCGCTATTTTTATAGATAGAAAATTGGCTTGCTAGATATCCAGAACTGGCACTTTCAATAAAGGCAATCGTCAGTAAATTCTGTTCAAGCGCATCGCAGCATTGTTTTAGAATCATTGTTTCCCCAAACTGCATGAATGGTAGACTGTAAATATGGAAAGAGAATTTTAAAAGATTTCTAGGTGAAAAGTCATGAATTCATGAGAATTTTTAGAATGGAGTAATATGAAAATCAAGAATCATAAGCTTTATTCTTTGGCCATTGCCAGTTGTATATTTGCTATTCGAAAAAGAAAAATAAAGGTTTTATCCAGCGCTGAACAGTGGTAAAACTAAAAATAAAGTGCATTTTGAATATAGGTGGCCACAATGAAAACAACTGTAAAATATGTCGTATTGAAAAGCTTGGACTATCAGCTGGGAACACCGCTGTTTCAAGAAGAGTTGAATGCAGACAGTCAATATTTTGATCAAATTCCAGCAGAAATCACCTACCAAAATCATAAATTTAAAGTTAAAAGTAAAGAATTAAAAAGATTGTATTTGGCTGAAGAGCTAGAAGAGACTCAAACGATTATTGTTAAAGTTGTCGCCGCGCAATAATCAAGAATACTTTAAAGAAGCTTCATACGATTGAGGCTTCTTTAAGAAAATTTTTATGAAATTAAGATTGATGAGTGTTTTTTTTATGATTTTATAAGGCATATATTATTAGAAATATATGTTTTTTTTTGAGTTAATACCTTAATTTGATGAAATCAGCAGTCCGATAACTTTAAACTAATTATATTTAGATTGCTTAAAAAGCATACTGTTCGTATGGGTTTTGTGATAGTTATGTATAATTCTCTT
This sequence comes from Acinetobacter entericus, assembly GCF_026168575.1. Lineage (NCBI taxonomy): Bacteria > Pseudomonadati > Pseudomonadota > Gammaproteobacteria > Moraxellales > Moraxellaceae > Acinetobacter > Acinetobacter entericus. Next base: position 28,723 of record NZ_JAPEQW010000033.1, on the reverse strand, counting down.
TTAAAGTGTGATGTTGAGTAAGAATAGAAAAAAATTGTTTTATAATTCGCAGGTAATTTAGCGGTATGTGATTATGGATATTTTAAAATTTATTAAAAGTTTTAATACTGTCGGTACATACTTAGTACTTGCAATTTCACTTTTAGCTTTTTTGATTACTTATTTTTATTTAATCAATCCAGCTTAATAACTTATTGTAATAAAACTAAAGAAGCCTTAGCGATAGTAGCCAGAAAAAGGAGCCGTATTTTTTAATACGGCTCCTTTTTTTTTAAATTTTTATTTATTAGTGACTTATAGTTTAAGTGCTTTATTGGGCATGGTTGAAATTGATTGCTTATTATAATTATTTATTTTAAATAATGAGAAATATTTTTTATTCATATTAATCAGTTATTTTATGTTGAAATTTAATTTATAACAGCCTAGTGTTGATGGTTTATGCTTTTAGAGTATTATTTTTTTGATAATTAAACATTTGATTGCTGATTTTTCATGACTTGTATTTTTATAATTAAAATATTAATGATTGTTGGAAGTTTATAAATTTTTAAAAAAAATTAAAAACATATACAATAAGTACTCCCCGAAATTAAAAAAATTGTCTACAATTATGTAAATTTTAAAACCTTATCAAAGGCATTTCTATGAAAAATTTAAAAGCAAGCCTCATTGTTTTAGCAGCCGCAGTATCATTGAGTTTGGCTGCGTGCAGTAAAAAGCAGGAAGAACAGTCACCTGCGGAGCCAGCCGCAGTAAGTGAGACGGTAGCTGTGACCTCTATTGAAGTAAGTCCAGATATGATTGATGCTGCGCCATTAGAGCAAGAAGGCTCTGCTGCCAGTGAAGCTTCAGCAAAATAATGAATTAAATATTATGAATAAAAAGGCCCATTCTAGGGCTTTTTTATTATATTTATTAATATAAAAATATTTTAATTATACAGCGGTTTAAGCCACAAATAAGATAAAGTGCAATTCTGGATTTATGCAGCACTATTTAAGCGTTATTCCGCTTTAAGCTGTGTTTGCGATTTTTAATGGATTAATCCAAAATGAATGTGATATCACCTTAAAACTTTAGGATAAGCAATGAAAAAAATAGTTCTACTTTCTATGGCTGTTCTTACTTTATCAGCATGCTCTGCCACAAATACAAACACTGCAAATTTGCCGAAAGTTGGGATTGCTAATCCTGCCAGTGAATACTGCGTAAAGCAGGGTGGAAAAGTTGAAATTAAAAATGATGAAAATGGTCAAGTCGGATATTGCCATTTGAAAAATGGAACAGCTGTTGAAGAATGGGCTTTTTTTCGAGCGAATCAGCAAACCCGCTGTTTGCCGGAAGAAGCACAAAAATTAGTTGGTCAGTCTGGTTTAACAGCTGCTCAAATCAAACAGCTCACACATTCTGAAATTGTCCGCATTGTTGCGCCAAATCAGCCAGTCACCATGGACTATCTTGATAATCGTGTGACAGTCATGATTGACCCTGTTACGCATAAAATATCTCAAGCGTCTTGCGGCTGATCCAAGATTTGCGGGTGTTGCCGCATTTTAAATGCAGTTTAGTCTTGGGGGAGCTTTAGTTGAATTCATGATTATTGACTCTCAAGGCTATTCAAACTGTTTAATGCATTACTTTATGAACGAAAATTTAACGATCTTTAGATCAGGAATATACTTAGACTGATTTGAAGGCAGATGATGAAAAGCACACAAAGATGCCTGTAGATTTTTGGTTTGTTTTTAGCCTGTTTGCTAATTGTGATGAAAATTGGGCGCATTGTTCATTAATTTTGCCTTTGCAGAAAAACTGTTGAATATTGGATTTATTTTACCTTGTATGCTTTGGCGTACCAATTTTAGATCTGTTGCAACCAGCGAATGATTCTAAGTGCATCATGGATACAAAAGCCCTCTAACGAGAGCATTTAGATGCTGCCATTAAAATGTAATGCTGAACAGATATAACAAGATGTACTTTGCCAAAATGTATGAAATATGAATATCAGCATTCAAGATGTAAATAAGAACATTGATGAGTTTAAAAAATGCGGAATGAACCCTGAGACTTTGGCAATTGGCTATTCGACCTATGCACATTTGCTGAATGAAGAAAAGTGTGCAGATGAAATCAGCAGGGATAATAAAGATCCGATGATTAGATACTGCAAAGGAATTAAGCTTAAAAGTTATTACCAAAAAACATTATTTTGCAGTGAAATAGCCACAATTGATTTTAGGCAAGACACCGTGAAATATTGATCTATGGTGCTGCCCAAAAATAATTTAGCTTACTTAAATGGATTTAAAGGCTTCTATTGCGCGTAAGCGTGAATATTTTAAATCTACAATTGGCCTTGGGTAATGGAGGGTATGATCATCAGGGGCGTATGTAAAAGGATCATGAATTCGTTTTGTATCCAAATGCGCCAATTCGGGCAGCCATGAACGAATGTAGTCTCCATGAGGATCAAATTTTTGAGATTGGCTTATAGGATTGAAAATACGGAAATAAGGCACTGCATCGGTTCCAGTTGATGCACACCACTGCCAGCCGCCATTATTTGCGGCCAAGTCGCCATCGATTAAATGCTGCATGAACCACTTTTCACCTAAGCGCCAGTCAATCAATAAGTTCTTACTTAGAAACATTGCTGTAATCATGCGGACTCGATTATGCATCCAGCCGGTCTGAAGCAATTGACGCATTCCGGCATCAACAATAGGAATACCGGTTAAACCTTGCTGCCATGCCATCAGATCATCATGGTCATAGCGCCACCGCAGTTTTTGCGTGTCTTTTTTAAAGGGAAAATGTTTGGAGACATTTGGAAAGTGAAACAGGATATGCTGATAAAATTCGCGCCACAGCAATTCATCTAGCCAAGTTTGCTGTCCAATATTGTCCAGATAAAAGTTTCCGTGCTGCTGTCTGAAAAGAGCCTGCAGGCATTGCCGGATCGAAACCATGCCGATATTTAAATAAGCTGATATTTTGCTGGTGCCATTTTGATGCGGAAAATCCCGCTGTTCTTTATAAAGTGCTAAATCTTCTTGTATAAATTGATTCAGAAGGTTTAAGGAATATTGTTCGGACACAGGCCAAAGCGCTTGCAAGGGATCGTCCAAATAAAATTCGGCAAGGTCGGCCTGCCTTAAATTTTTAGGAAGATCTAAGTTTATGGTTTGCTGCTTTTGCACTGCGGGAAACATGGACGGCAGGCTTATGCTCAGCTGTTCATAACAGCTTTTTTTGAAAGCGCTGAAAACTTGATAAGGCTGATTGGATTTATTTAAGATCGAACCGAGAGTGAAAATTGTACGGTCAGTATATTGTTTAAATGGAATAGCGACCGATGCGAGTGCTTGATGAACCTGCCGGTCTCGCAACTGTTCATTAACTCCCGTTTCGCAATTGGCATGCAGGCATTGAACTCTTAAATGGATACACAGCTCTTTTAACTGTTGCGGGATATCTTTCCAAAGCGGTGCATGCAGAATAATCAGCGGTATATTCAAGGTTTGCAGCTGATGCTTTAAGCAGTCCAGTTGCCGCAAATAAAATTGGCATTTAACAGGCGCATCATCATGCAGCATGGATTGCTCTGGAGAAATAAATACAATGGCTGCGCAAGGACCGGTTTGAGCGGCATGCCAAAGCGCGGAGTGATCGGCTATGCGCAAGTCTTGCCGAAACCAGATTAATTGCATAGAACAGCAGCCTAAATGTTAGAAGTTTGCAAAGAGTATATCCAAATTTAGGCCTGAATGAGACATACAGGCGGGACAAAGCTTCTAAATATTGAATAAATTGCGCTTAAGTAAAAGCGCTATGCATTGTTTAAACCAGTGAAATTAAAAATGAATATTGCTTGAATTTTGTCTTAAATTCATCAAGTAAGAGCTTGAATCAGGAAATTGATTAAAAGAATAAATAGGCAGATATTAAAGAGGCAATCAAAAAGGTTGTTTATCAGTCCGCAATATTTCTTTTAAATATGCCCAATTTGTTGATATCCAGCAGATAAATGAGCCTAGGGTTACCAAAATAGCGCCATGCCAGAAAGCGGCTGCTAAATGCGTCTGCAGGATCAGCATCGAAAACACAGAAGATATTAATGGGCTGAAATAAGACAGCGTTACTAACAGTGTGATGTTGCCCTTAATGATGCCGATATTCCATGCTGCATACCCCAACGCTGTGACGATTGATACAGCTAGCATGCAAAATAGGGTATCGAATTCTAAGGATGGAAGTGCTGGCATGCTGTGCAGAAAATACATTTTTGACCAAAGAACAGCAGTAATGACAATAAAGAATAGGGCAATCGGGTTATGGCCATTGCTGTATTTTTTAGTTATTACACAGTATAAGGACCATAAAGCCGCACCTAGAAATGCTAAAACATAGCTGACTGGATTCGCCATAATGTTATCGAATACCGATGACCAGCTGAAAGCGCCATTGCCTGTTTGAATTAAAACAATACCGCTCAAACTGACAGCTAATCCTAAAACAACAAAGAGATTAAATTTTAATTCTTTAAAGAGAATGAGCGCAGCGATAGTCATACTGGGCCACAAATAATTAACTAAACTGATTTCAATGGCTTGCTGAGGGCTTTGCGCTAAGGCAATGGCATAAGAAAAACATAATTCATAAACAACGAATAAAATTGTGGCAGATATGAAATATTTTTTGGGAATAGCTTTTAAATTAGGAATGCGGAATAAAAGCAGCAAAATAATGGCGCTAAAACTATACATAAAAGCAACAGCATAATCGGGGCCAATGCTGGAGCTGATACGCTTGAGCAGGCCAACAATCGCGGACCATTGCAAAATTGCACTAAAGCCAATTAGTGTTGCAAGATTTTTAGACATTCTAAGGCTCAATACATTGAGATGAAAAGCTAACAGCACTGTTGCAGCTGCTGGCGGCAGAATATATGCCGCTGGTATTAGACTCAATCTGAACAGCAAGCGCAATTATTTGCATAATCAGATTTTTCAACAATCATTTAAGTATACTGAAATTGATACTAAAAATATCTAAATAGAAGGTGTTTTTTAGGTTCCTGTGTTTTCCGGTTGCATAAATAGAAAAATGAAACAACTTGAAATTCACACTATAAGACTGGAAAATGTTAAATATATCACTATTAATTTTATAAATATCCATTTTTCAATAAATAGGTCTAAGCTATTAAAACAGAAATCAAAATAGTCCCTTCACCTATATTATTTAGAATAGGAATAGAGTTAGTACAATGCCAGCAGATAGCTTGAAATCTAAACGCCCGCTGTATATCCCGTATGCAGGAAATACATTGCTTGAATTGCCGCTTTTGAACAAAGGTTCAGCTTTCACAGCAGATGAGCGTAAGAATTTTAATTTACATGGTCTTATTCCGCATGTGGCCGAAACCATTGAAGAGCAGAGCCAGCGCTCATATCAGCAGTATTGCGCATTTAATGATGCGATTAACAAGCATATTTATCTTCGAAACATTCAAGATACTAATGAAACGCTGTTTTATCATTTAATTGAAAATCATCTGACTGAGATGATGCCGATTATCTATACCCCAACCGTTGGTGAGGCATGTCAGCGCTTTTCAGATATTTACCGCCGTCACCGCGGGATCTTTATTTCTTATCCAGACCGAGATCAAATTGATGATATTTTGCACAATGTCAACCGGCGCAATGTGAAGGTCATTGTCATTACAGATGGAGAGCGTATTTTAGGGTTGGGCGATCAAGGGATTGGCGGGATGGGGATTCCAATTGGCAAGCTGTCCCTCTACACTGCTTGCGGCGGCATTAGTCCAGCATATACTTTGCCAATTACCTTGGACGTTGGCACGAACAATCAGCAATTGCTGAATGATCCGATTTATATGGGCTGCAGACAGCCACGCATTTCAGGTGAAGAATATTATAATTTTGTTGATATGGTCATTGAGGCGATTCAGCGCAGATGGCCGGAAGCGTTAATTCAGTTTGAGGATTTTGCACAGAAGAATGCAATGCCTTTGCTCGAAAAGTACCGCGACAAAATTTGCTGCTTCAATGATGATATTCAAGGCACGGCTGCAGTATCGGTTGGCAGTCTGATCGCTGCTTCACGCGCTGCTAAAAAGCAATTAAAGGATCAGGTCATTGCATTTTTAGGTGCTGGATCTGCAGGCTGCGGTATTGCTGAGCAAATTATTGCACAGATGACTGCTGAAGGTTTAAGCGATGCTGAAGCGCGCAAACGTGTATTTATGGTTGACCGCTTTGGCTTGATTACTGAAAATCAGCCTAATTTATTGGATTTTCAGCGTAAATTGGCGCAAAAGCCTGAGGAAGTTGCAAAGTGGGGCAATGCCGATGAAATCATCTCGCTGCTGGATGTCGTGAAAAATGCCAAACCTACTGTGCTCATTGGGGTATCTGGCCAGCCTGGATTGTTTACAAAAGAAGTAATTGAAACTATGGCTGATCATTGCGATAGTCCAATTGTGCTGCCGCTGTCTAATCCGACTTCGCGGGTGGAGGCTGTGCCTGCGGATATCATTGAATGGACGAAGGGCAAGGCGCTTATTGCGACAGGCAGTCCATTTGCGCCAGTGATATATCGAGAGCGTATTTATAATATTTCGCAATGCAATAACTCATATATTTTCCCAGGCATTGGGTTAGGTGTTATTGCGTCTGGCGCTAAACGAGTGACAGACAATATGCTGATGGCTTCGAGCAATGCCTTGGCAGACTGTTCACCTAAACTGCAGGATCCGAATGCAGATTTGTTGCCGGATTTAAGTCAAATTCAGCAGATTTCTAAAGTAATTGCGGTGAAAGTTGCGCAAGCGGCGATGCAGGATGGTGTGGCGCCAATGATGGATTTGACCGATTTGCAGCAGAAAATTGAGGCGAATTTCTGGAAACCGGAATACCGCCAATATCATCGTGTGCCATTTTAATGATCAGGCTGTTGAATACTGCTAGGTCGTGAATCTTCAGGCTGGTATAAATCCCGGATAACAAAAACCGCTTTAAATTAAAGCGGTTTTTGTTATTTGCGGAGAATGGCATAAAAGTTTAGCTTAAACTTTATGATTCTATTTCTATATAAAACGTAAATCTTTCAAATATAAATATGGGGCAAACAGAGTATTGGCGCAGCCAAATTCGAACTGTATATAAATTGGAAATGCTGACTTAAATACGGTCTTGCATGATTAGCAGACACGGTTTCGGCCTTCATTTTTAGCTTGGTAAAGTCGGTTATCTGCCTGTTTAAAAGCTTCTTTAATATCATTAGAATCATGCGGCCAATATGAGATGCCAATTGAAATGGTAATAGGTGTAGGCATAGCTGCAGTTATTTCCTCAATGTTCTTGCGAAGGCGCTCAGCCGCTTTAAACACGACCGCTTTATCTGTAGCCGCCATGAGCACTGCAAATTCTTCACCGCCCATCCGGCAGCAGATATCATTCTCTCTAAAGTTTTTCTTCATTTGCTCGGCAAGAACTTTTAACATGTGATCGCCTTGGTCATGCCCAAAATTATCATTCACAGCTTTAAAGAAATCGATATCTATCAGTAAAATTGCAAATTCAGTCCCTGTATTCTGCAATTCTTCTAAAAATAGCTGCATTCCCCGGCGGTTATGCAGCCCCGTTAATGGATCTGTATTCACATGTAAATTCAATTCGGAAATCTTGTCTTTGAATTTTTTAGAGCTGAACAGCAAGGCGGTACGAAAGCGCATGACTTCAAAATACCAAGGATTAATGTTTTGAATCTCTTGCTCCGTCTCAGGCTTGCTAAGCATGCCAGCCATTTGTGCGAGACCATGCAAAGGTGAGGAAATATATTGGGTAATTTTCCAGATAATAAAAAACAGGATCATATAGAAAATAAAAATGCCAAAAGCGACTTTAATAATAATGGTATTGGCTTGTTCAAATAATTCCTCAGTTGGCTGCTGGGAAACCACCAGCCAATTGACGCTTGGAATATGCGCAAAACCTGCCAAATTATTAACACCTTCGCTATTTACCAGTTGAATATGGCCACTTTTGTGCTTGCTCATATAAGCCAAGCCTGTATTGACTTCAATGGTTTCACCAATACGTTTGATATTGGGGTGAAAAATAATCTTATTGTTGTTATCAATGACATACATGTAGCTGTTTTTATAAGAATATGTTGTTGATAAGATTTGGCTGATGAGATTTTTTTTATGCAAATACAGAGATCCGGTAATCATGCCTAAGTATTGCTGATCGGGGCCGTAAATTGGCTGTGACATAAGCACAATCAGGTTATTTGCGATGGATTTGTACGGAGTGGAAATGTAGGTCTTTTTCGACTTTAAAGATTCCACAATACCTACGGTTTTATATATGGTTTTGGAATCATATTTCAGGAGCTGAGGTTCAAGATGCCGAATATGCGCGGTGCTATCTATTACGCTGACAGAGTTAAAGTTATTGGATTGGTATTTTAAACGGTGCAATTCTTGCTGAATCAGCGCCTGATTAGAGAAGTCTTTACTGATGATGTTTGAACTGTACTTCAGCTCTTGAAGCATGTTGCTAAAATATTGATCGGTGCTTAATGCAACTTTAGAAGCATACTTTTCATTTATCGAGAGAGAGTTTTCCATGAGTTGAGCTTTAATCACATGATTAAGAATAAAAACGGAAACAATGAAAAGGCAAGAAACGCAAAGAATGATCAAAATTAATATGAGTCTTTGCAGATCTAATTTCAGCAGTAAAGCAATCTGTTTCAAGTGACCAGCTCTCTCAGTTCAGGTTTTAGAGATATTGCATATGAAAATTCATCATTCAAATGTATGCAGTTGAATAACGCGTTAATTAAATCACATAATTTGTGAATATTTTGCTTTTACTCCAATTTAAAACCAAACTTTTCAATCGGAAATGATTTCATCTACATAACGGTTTTTTCGATCAGTCAACAGTAGAAAATTAATCGTGCAGAAAGCACATCAAAAAATATTTTTTAATACACATTTTGGATTTCTGAGTATGGAGGCCGTGTCAGATACGGACCAAGCACTATTTTGTTTAAGGCTATAAATATGGGGGAGAGGCCTTCATTTGGATTGCTGATTTTTCTTTTTTATAAATAAATATTTATTGAATGGATTTAAAGAAAAGATTTAGTATGTGATATGCACAGCAATAGTTGTAATGCAATCCGTGAATTTACCAGATACCCAGTATTTTTTGCTTGTTGTCCCAGTCTGCTTAATATTGATAGGCGGTGTCTTTATTGCTGCTCATTTGGTTTTTAAAGCGCCAAAATATCTGTTGTGGATGGGGATCGGCTGCATTTTGCCTTATTTGGCATTGGGGCTGCAGAGCTTAATGACGAATGAGCAGTTAACAGCAACCGCACCTTGGATTGGGATTTTGTATCTTGGCGGTGCATGGTCAGTTGCACACGGCATGACTGTAAAAGCAAATTCTCAGCCTAAACCCATTCTGTCCGCAGCTGTTGTGGCATTGGGGCTTATGTTTCTGTTTTATTTTGCCTATGTCGATGAGCAATTATGGTTCAGGATGATCACGATCAATCTGATTATTCTATGCCTTGAGGCGCTGGCGCTTCCTGCAGTCTATGCATTATATAAAAAATCTTCCGGCTTGCTGAAGCTGCTGAGCTTCAGTTATTTTCTGCTTTTTTCATATGCATTATTAAGAACATTGGCTGTTGTTTTTTTTCTGCAAAATGTAGACCGCATTATGCTTTCAGCTTCCTCATGGTGGATGCTGATGCTGGCGATCAATATTGTTTTAAGCTTATGGTTTACCATCATTGTTTCTGCATCCACCATTAAGGAATTCTTTACAGTACTGAACGAAGAGCGAATCAGAGATCCATTAACTGGGCTTTATAACAGAATCGGTTTTTTCGAAAAATCTAAAGCATTGTTTATCGACCCATGTGCTGGCCATATTTATGTGGTGATGTGTGATATTGATTTTTTTAAAAGCATTAATGACACATGGGGGCATACGGCTGGGGATCAAATTTTATGCAGGGTCGCTGCGCTGTTAAGGGAAAGCATCCGTCAAAAAGACATAGTCGCCCGATTTGGCGGCGAGGAATTTATTATACTTTTTCAAAGTACAGACGAAGCATCATCTTATTATTTGGTGGAGCGGTTGCGCAGTAAGATTGAAAAGCAACTGTTTATGAATAATATCAAAGTGACAGCAAGTTTTGGTGTTGCATGTATGGCCAATGAAGAAGATTTAATGAATGCTTTGGAAATGGCGGATAAGCGGCTTTATTCTGCTAAAAATAACGGGCGTAATCAGATTTGCTTTGAGTTGTGAAAATATGGTGCAACCGTCTCCCTTGCTTGGGCATTGAATGTTATAAAAATAGACATCTGCCTATGCTTAAAGGGGATAGTCGAGCTGCTTTAGCTTTTTTCATGAATCAGTTCGATTTACCTGAAGTCGAAACTCAGCCTGCGATTTCAGTGATTTTAAGCGGCAACTAAATATTCAGCATATTAAAGCGCTGTCCAAATGGTTTAATGTCTAGACAGATGTGTTTTGAGGTAGAGACATAAAGTATTTTCACGTCTGCTCTTGCTAACTTTTATTTGAGAATTGAGTTGTATTTATTCAGTGGTGCAATGCGATTTTACCCAATATATTTTTATTCATTAATAGATAAATAAAATCAATCAGTTAAGATAATGTTGAAAATAGCCAGTATTACTGTTTTAACATTAAATTATTGTTATTACTTTAATTTTAAGTATTAAATTACTGTTCACTGCCGCATAGGCGGCTTAAAAAGGAAAGCGCCTTTCTACATATGGCGATGGTGTAGGGGGGATGGCTATTTGTTTCGGAACCATAGTTTATCCTAACGGAATTAAAGTCAAGAAAGTCGATATCTGCACAGAATCACAAGCTAAGGCTTACATGTCCTATGATTTAAAGCCATTTGAATTGGCTGTAAAGAATGTGGTTACTGTACCGTTTAATCAAAATCAATTAGATGCACTCGTTTAACTTGCCTACAGCATTGAGACAGGCGCTTTTAACAAATCAACTTGAGTAAAAAAAGCTGAATATTAATGAGTTTTTCCGTTATTGTATTTCAGTTCTAATGAAATTAACGCATTAGAACTGAAATGATTTCATAATTAGAAACTGTAATTTTTATCATTGCCTAGTTTTGAAAATTGAACTTCCATGTCATTAAATGCATCAGTGAAGCCATTCAGTGAAACTTTATTTTCAATTAACTGTTTTTTATTATTATAGAATCGTGTAAATGCATAATTTCCACGTTTGAATTGTTTAATCAGCTCAGAACTATTTCTAAATAAACCCTCTCTTTCTTGGAGAATTTCTTTGTTATCTATATGAATAAAAACAGGATTGTTTTTTAATTGCTTTTCGCCAATATTTACAATGTATTGATTGTTAACATGTAAAATAGAAATAGGGCCTTTACTCATAATACAGGCTTTCATATCTTCAAATACTTTGTATTGACATTTTATTTTCCAGCTGGCGCGTTCGATTAGCTTGTTTTCCATTAAATCGATTTCAGCATTGCTGCTTGATTTTGCATTAACTTTTAAAATCAAAGTGGAAAGTTGGTCTTCAGATGCAGATACATTGTTTGCAGTGATGAGCATTAAAAAAAGGAAGTATAAATAATTTTTTTTACGCATAATGAAATCCCCAATATAAATAAAAGTATTTAAAAGAGGTCATGATAATCAGTAATTTTTTGATATCTATTGCTTAAAGTATCATTTTTAAAAAAAACAGCAATTTAATCTACAAATTAGTACTAAAGTATAAATTGCTTCTCATTTTTTGCTGTAAAATAGCGATACCATCAAGCTGGGCTAATGCTTTTAGAAAATGGTTGATGTTGTGTGATGATCATGATTTTGCTATCAGGCTGAACAGAGCATTCGATTTCGATAAAAGTGAATGACACTGTATTGTGCAGTGTATGAATTGAAAGCCTTCAAGTAAGGGGATTCCGTATAATCATGTATTAACTAAAATTTTGGCTAATTTAAGTTAATGGCCGGAATTTTCATCAATGTTATTACGTAAATTTTATTCTATTTAAGAAGGGATTTAAGGCACCTGATGCGAAAGGCTCACTAATTGGGCCTTTCGGTTATTTTTAAAGAGTAAAACAAAGCGTATTTAATCCTGTTGGTTTGGTTGTTGCGGTTGTTGCGGTTGTTGCGGTTGTTGCGGCTGCTGTTGCTGATTCTGCTTATCTGTTTGTTGATTAGGCTGTTGCTGCTGCTGGCCAGGTTGCTGATTGGGTTGGTTTTGCTGTTGTTGATTAGCCATTTTAATTTCCATCCATAAAAGACTTTAGCTAAGAGTTCAATTTACTCCTTAAATTTTAATTTCCCAGCTCAACTTTGTTTCAATGTCGGTCAATGTAATCTTGACTACTGTAAATAGCTGACATGCAATAAAGCTTTATTTAGTGCAGTAACATTCCTTACCAAACACCCTTAAAAATTCATCCACTTTTATCATTTCTTCTTCTTCGGACAAGTCTTCTTGCTCCCGTCTAGCAAGCACATGCTTGATCATCGCCGTTTAAACTTTTCCAGTCTGTTTACCTATCAGATTGTGAAAATTCATTCATGAGTAAGTATGTTCCAGGTGCTCTTTGATATTGGTCAATCATTGGAACTAATCTCTTGAAATGCTCAGTTTTACAATGTGTATCTAATGCAGCCCGGTCTGGCCACTCTTCTATAAATACAAAATGTCCAGGATCTTTCTGATCAATAAAAAGATTGTAAGAAAGACATCTAGGCTCCTTTTTTGTTTTTCCTACGAGTTCCTTATATAAAGGCATAACTGCTTCAAGATGTTCCAGTTTAATAAAATCTTGTGCAATGACTTTTAGCATGAGTGGCTTATCCAGATTTTAGTTTAAAGTTTTGAGTGAAAAATAGAGTAGTTCTGATGAGCAGGTGAGTGAGACAGTATCATACCAATCAATCAAATTATAAATATCAAAAGTTTCCTAATGAGCTGAGAAAATTATAAAAAATCCTTTACCTTGGAGTAACTCCATAGTTTTCAATAAGGATAGTGAAAACTTGATGAGACCATAATGGAAAAATTGCTGAAAGAAACACCACTCTTGAACTATGAACATCCTTCAATACAGCAGCTATTAGCGAACAGGAAATGGCATGAATTAGGGGATGTAGAAAAAGTAAAAAGTATTTATAACTTTGTTCGGGATGAAATAAAGTTTGGCTATAACACGGGGGATAAAATTCCCGCTTCTGATATTCTAAAAGACGGTTATGGGCAATGTAATACAAAAGCAACCTTATTGATGGCGCTGCTGAGAGCAAGCCAAATACCGACTCGACTGCATGGCTTTACAATAGATAAAGAGTTGCAAAAAGGGGCTATTGACGGTATTTGGTATAAACTCTCACCTCAAAATATTCTACATAGCTGGGTAGAAGTTTATGTGAACGGACATTGGTATATTTTGGAAGGCGTTATACTTGATCAGCAGTATCTTCAAGAACTCAAAGCAATCAATAAAAACGTTACAAAGACATTTTGTGGTTTTGGAGTATTTACCGACAACTTTGCCAACCCGCCTGTAGCCTGGAATTTAAATGATACTTTTATTCAAGATAAAGGGATTAATCAAGACTTTGGGCTATTTGACAGTCCTGATGATTTTTACAGGAGCCATCAGCAGGAACTGAGCTATATTCAAAATTTCTTTTTTAAGTATTTAATAAGACACTTAATGAATAAGAATGTAAATATGATTAGGAATAAAGGCGGTTAGACGCTATTAGCAGCCAACCACAGTATTTGTATTTCGCAAAAATAGAGCGCCGTGGAGTTTGTAAATTATTTTGTATAAGTTCCATTTTTATTAATGATTTTTTCATCAATCATCAAAGTGAATCGTAAATCACATCACAGCCTTTTTTGAATGGGCAAGGCTCTCTCTTCATCAGGTTTTCCAGCATCGTCTGCATCTGCTGCAATTGCCCAATTTTCTCCCGAACTGTATTGAGCTTATCCTGCAAAATTTCCTGAAACTGTTCGGCAGGAATTTCACTTTCATTCACCAAATGGATGATCTGCCTGATCTCAGCAAGAGTAAATCCCAGATTTTTCGCAACCTGTATTAGCTGCAGCTGCTGCAGCGTTTGTTCAGGATAATCCTTATAGCCGTTATTACGAATCAGAGGATGAATCAGCTGCATTTTTTCATAAAAACGGATGGTATCCCGGCTCATATTCATCTGTTGTGACAATTCACCAATCAACATGTGTAAAGCTCCTTTAGGATTAATTTTTCAAAAAATGCTTGACCATAGAGTGTACTCCATACTTTAGCTTAAGTATGAGCAATTCGACAGAGTATACATTCATGCACACCTCAAATCAGACCGCCCTCGTAGTAGGCGCAACAGGCTTTATCGGTAAATTTCTAATATCACGCCTGCTTAGGGATAATGTTCAAGTGTTTGCCTTATGTCGCAATATTGATCAACAAGCCCCGCAGCTTCAGCAATGGCTGACACAGCAGGGCATTGCGCATCAACAGTTATATTTCATTCAGGGCGATATTACCCTGCCCAACTTAGGGCTGTCTAAGCAGGACTGGCTGCAGCTCAAAACAGTCAATTATCTTTATAACACCAGCGCCTTATTTGCATGGCACTTAACGATGCAGCAGGCTAAGGCAGTCAATGTTGATGGGCTTGAACGATTGTTAGACAGTGTTAGCAAGCATTGCCAATTAGAACGGGCAGTACATCTATCAGGCTATATGCTGACTTTGGATGCACACTTGCAGGCAGCCGGCATTTATCGCGAGCGCAGTGAGCAGACTGATTGGCCACAGGTCTATGCTAGATTGGGAGCATATGAAGCATCTAAAATTCAAGGGCATTTCACTTGGGTTAAACATGCCGATCAGCATAATATCCCATGGACAGTTATCCACCCAGCCACCGTTATTGGTGATGAAACAACTGGAGAGATCCCATCTCATCAGCCGATTGCACATCTAATCCGGCAAGTGAAACAAGGAAAAATGACGGCTATTCCTGGTACACGGCAGCACTCTTTGCCATTAGTTTCGGTGACGATGCTGGTTGATGCCATAATTCATGCTGCCCAAGATCCAAGCATGCATCAGCAGGAAATTCTAGTGGCCAATCCAGAGCAAGTTTCCTTTCAGGAATTGATTCAGATGATTGCACAGCATCTGCAGGTCAATGCGCCGCGTCACTTTATTTCGCTAAAATTACTTCAGCCGATTTTAAAATGGCGATGGTTAGCGCGAAAACTGGATATGTCTACAGAAATGCTGAATTTCCTTAGAACCGAGCGGCTTGATTTGGAGCAGTTTATTACATTGAATCAGCAGTGGAATATTCCCACTACAGATATTAAGAGCAAAATAGGAAAGACAGCGGCATGGGTTAGCCATTCATCTTGAAAATCATAAGCCCTCAATTGAGGGCTTACAGGGCTGTTTTGTATAATGTGTATTGTGTTAATTTTATGAAGAATTAATAATCTAAATGCATAACGCCGTATTATTAATGAATTAAGTAATCGATGCTAATAAAACAGCTCAGATTATAATAATGGAACTCATATAAATTAGTTTACAGGCTCAGAAATAATTATGAAAACAATATATGCATTACTAACCCTAATAGGGGTAGCACTGCCATTTTCACAATTTATAATGTGGTTGACTGAATATGGATTTAATTTTACTCTGTTTTTTCAGCAAATTATTGAGAATCCATTAGCAATTTTTGCATGGCTAGATGTTATTGTAACGGTAATTGTTATTGTATTTATGGTTATGAGTGAAGGTAAAAACCTTAAAATGAAAAGATTATGGATTCCTATAGCCGCATCATTTATAGGGGGAGCTTCTGTAGGACTTCCGCTGTTTTTATATATGAAGCAATGTCATCTTGAAAAAATTAATTTGAAAAAAAGTTGAATCAACTTTTTCATTTTTTCTTCTTCAGGCACTTCTTACCATTTTTATGAAATTGATTTTCGAGTAGACCGTTTTTTCTTAATTTGATCAGGTGGGAAATAGGCTGCAAGACATTAAAAGAAATAGGGCGGTTGAGCTGTTATCATTAAAAATTGATTTTTGAGTTTTAAAAATGCCACCGTATCGGTGGCATTTCTTATATGTTGCCGTTTAGTATTTAATTTACCCGCGAATAAAAGTCTGATTAGCAAAGCTTTTTTAGGGGGATGCAATCAGATTAAGTATTTGCTAAAGCAGCAATATGCTGAGGAAAGTTTCCTTCAGCACCAGCAGCATTGATATGGTTGAAATATTTATACCAGCCACTGGCGTGAATTCCTTCAAGCAAAGCTTCACGGGCCTGGTGATTTGGAAAACGCCAAATACCTAAAAACTGATGCTCGCTGGCTTGGTCAATTTTATGAACTGTTTCAGTCAATGTTAAGACCTCAACTCCTATATCGGATAAGTTTCCCATTGCAGCCCCAACATTGTTCAAGTATTGCTTGCGTTCTTTAATAGGCAAGGACTGCCAAACAGCATTTGGCGTATATAATTCGACGAGATAATGATGCATGTTTTTCCTCTCAGGCTTGTTGTTTTAAACTTGTATATCGATATGAGGCTTATTCAACTCCGATGTTTCATGACATTCGTTTATAAGATTGCTGGCCACTTTTCCCAGCAGAACCGTCAATTGAGAGCGTTCTTGCGCTGAAAGATTGCCAAAAATACTGGCGATCCAGCGGCTATGGTGTTCAAACACCGTTTTAGCCATTTCTTTGCCCTGTTGAGTGAGCCGGATTGTTAAAGCGCGGCGGTCATTGGCATCTGCATGCCGCTCAATTAAGGCATTGCGTTCCAATCCATCTAACAGCCCTGTTACTGTTGCGCGGGTGATGCCAGCCCGTTCAGCCAATACTTTAGGTGCTAAGCCTTCAGGCGCAGCATCAAGTAAAAATAGAAGCACAAATCTTCCTTCCGATAAGCCGTAAGGCGCCAGCTGTATTGCGCAATCACGATCAATCATTGACGCAAGTGAAAGTGTTTGAAAGCAAAGCTGGATACCTTCGATACCTGGTATTTTCCGCTGTTCGGCTTCGTTTAAGAGAGCTTTGTATTTTTGTTCAAGCTGCATTTGATTTTTCACCATATAGTATAGTGGCTAACTATAATGTCGACTTTTATAACTGTCAATATTTAGTGTTGAAAAAGATATTAATGAGCTGATTTCTTTTTTATGATTTCATAAGGTTATTTTTGATTGCATAATTTGCGCATAGCCATTTGTTTGAGAATACCTTCATGGGGGTACTTCTATAAAGATTGATAGTGAAATGGTTGCGTAAGCCAAAATATATGGCTCTGCTCAAAACCGAAGTGTTACCAAGAAAATTGAATACTGGGCGCGCATTGCTAAAATTGCGCAAGATAACCCCGATTTAACATTTGATGATATTTCGGACCTTTTAATCGGTATGGTGCAAGTAAAATCTAGAACAACGACACCTTATAAGTTTGGCTGATTTTGTGTATGGCTTTCATGCATTTTAATTAAAGAAACAAATTAGCTTAATAAGAAAGTAGATTTTGATTGGCTTGCAGGGAGATCAATGTAATGGCGAAACATACTAATTTAGAAACACGTGCCATGATCGGCCCATTAGCGCGTAAACGCAGCGGCATGCTGCAGCACGAAGTTGCTATTGAATTGTTTGGTGTGGAGCAAAAGAACCGCATTTCAGGGATGGAAAATGGTAAAATGCTATCGGATGCTGAACTGCTTCAGGTCATGTGCAGGCTTTATCATGTTCCAGTTGATTGGGTTTTAGGGTTTAGGATCAACCCTGAGCTGAATGAAAATGAATCCGTAGCCGGCGTTCTTTGTCAAAGTGGGTGGTAAGGGTGACCATGAGAAGTTTAAGCATCCTGATAAATCAGGACATGTAGTTGTTCAGCACCCGCGTAAAGATATGCCGATTGGGACTTTGCGTAATATTTGTAAACAAGCAGGCTGGAAGTGGAGGTAAATATGTTGTATCCAATATATGTTCATAAAGACCAAGATTCTAGTTATGGTTTAACTTTTCTTGACTTTGAAGCTTTTGTGCGGTTGACGATATGCAGGATATACAGTGCATGGCGCAAGAAGCCGTAGAAGTATATTTTGATGGAGAAGATGACCTATTACCTGAACGGTTAAGTCCTGAAAAATGAATGGGTGATGAACGCTTTGAAGGTGGTTATGGGCTATTAGTTGATATTGATGCTTCTAAGGTGAATAGCAAGTCTGTGCGTATTAATATCAGCATGCCTGAAGCACTGGTAAAACACATCGATACTGTTGCTAAAAAAACAGCATTTAAGCTGTTCAGCATTCTTAGCAAAAATTGCAGAGATGGCTCTACATTGATTTTGAAAGATTATGTATATAGCCCTGCGAAAGTAGGGCTTTTTTATGTTTCACTGAATTTCAAAATGGTGTTTCTTAGTCACCATTTTAATTTCTATACCCCGATAATATCTGATCATTAAGTCCTTTATGTCTTTAGTGACGTGTTCATGAAATTTTTGATCTTTCATTAGCTTTGAGTATGTCATATATCCAATAACAAGTAATTTTGGACCTTTTCCAGTTTGCTTGAATTCTTCAATATGTTTATTAATTTCTTTAACACTAATATTCATTTTAAATTACTGCCGATAAACATTACTTTTTGTATAACAGAAAAATATGACAATTTAAAAATTTGGTTAAACTTTTAAGTTGGAACTAACGGCAAGCTCTTATCGTTCACTTTGCCAAAATTGCCCTATTGATGAATAGAGCAATTTTATGGACAATCTCAACCTTGCGGCAATTACAGATCAAACGCCGTATGTTCAAAAAATTAAAGGCACTTTAGAGAAAGCGACAGAGTAATCTATTTCACTAACGGAAATTAAGGGTGCAACGCAAAGGCGGTGTAAGTGTTGCCCCAATTATATTTTTATTTGCTGGTGGACAAGAACTCATTTTATTTGCCCGCGCAAGTGCAGATGTGTTTAAAGCTTCACTAAATGGTAAGGAAATCGTACTGCACAGCCCAAGATTGAGCCGCAGAATAAAAAAGAAAAGGTGCATATCCCGCGGCGTCAGACCAATAGCGTGCCTAAACAGTTGTCAGAAAAACTGGAACATGAAAAAAACTTGATCAGGAAATAGCGGATAAGACAACACAGCGTGATCAGTTACTGCAGCAGTTAGAGCAGGCTAAAGATAAGACTTCTTAAATGTATGAATTTGTCAAAGAACAGGAGCGGAATGTAAATAATCATAAAAAACCGTTCCAGTGCGCTGAAAGCTGGAACGTTTTTGATTAAGACATTGATTTAGAATGAATAAATTAAAGTATTTAGTATAAGGTGTATCAGGTAATTTTAGAAAATCTTTTAAGATTGATCTGAATGCTAAACCATTTCTACAGACACATGACGATCTTGCCCAGCCTTAAAACCAACATAAATTAAAGCGAGTGCCACACAGGCTAAAAAGATTTCAACCTTTATAAAATGGCCCGGTGACGGATACAGCAGTCCTACCATCAATGGTCCAAAAGCACCAAATCCAAAACCGACACTTTGCACCATACTGGATAATTGCGCTGCCACATGGGTATTCTCTGAACGTAAAACAATCATGGCCATTGCAATAGAAGTTAAAGCCCCTTGTCCCAGCCCCAGGATCACTGCCCATAACCAGATCGTGTGCATGGGTGCCATCAAACAGCCGAAAAAGCCAATCACAGTCAATAAAACTACAACGACATTAAACCATGACTGATGTGGAAGACGGGTGGCAATGACGGGGGCCAGAAAACAGGCAATAGTTTGTAAAAAAATAGAAATAGATACTATAAAGCTTGCATCAAAAGCAGCAATTCCACGATCTCTGAGGAACGGTGATAACCAGCCAAATACAGTAAATGAGTACATAGATTGAAGTGCCATAAATAGCGTGACTTGCCATGCCAATTTGCATTGCCAAAGACCATGAATTTTGGGAGCAATGATTTTTAAGCCGACACTATGTTTTGGGTATTGAAATAACCAGAAAAGCCAAGCCAATATCGCAGGAACTACCCATATCGCTAAAGCGCTTGATCAGTCCCCATGAAAAAATTGCTGTAAAGGGAGCGTTGTTCCTGCTGCAACGGCTGCACCGCCTAATAGAGCCATCGCATACAAACCTGACATTAGCCCAATAGATTGAGAAAAGTCCCGTTTAATCAGGCTTGGGAGTAAGACATTAATAATCGCGATTGCGCCACCAGCCAAAATCGTACCGGTTAATAAACCATTAAGCTCTCCTGTTCCTCGTAAGAGAATACCAACGGCAAGCACAAACATGATGATAAATATTGTTCTTTCAATTCCCAGTTTTTGTGCCAGTTTCGGTGCAAACGGTGCAAATAAACCAAGACAAAGTACAGGTAGTGTGGTGATTAAACTGGCCAATCCCGAACTGAGATGCAGTGATTGTCTAATTTCTGGCATTGACGCACCAAAACTAGGAAAGATGGTCCGTAAATTAAAAGCGACTAAAATTAAACTGCATGCCCAGAAAATCAGTGTTTTGGCATGTGAATAAGACGGTGTTACTGTTGAATCAATCTCTAGGCTACTCATGCATCTTCTCTATATAAAATACATACAATCCATATATTAAATATATATGTTAAATCATATGTATTAGATTAACATATGGATGTAAAATTAAACAATGGACATCAAATGAAAGACCTAGAATTCAAAGATCATTTTTCTAAAGGTTCTGAAGGTTATGCAGCTTACCGTCCTTCATACCCTATTGATTTAGTAGATGAGCTTGCTCATTTATGCCCTGCTAAAAACCGTGTTCTGGACTGTGGTTGTGGTACAGGACAGCTTTCAGTGCTATTAGCAGAAAGATTTGATGAAGTCGTTGCAACAGATGCAAGTTCTGCTCAAATTGAAAAAGCCAAAAAATGGGAAGGTGTAATCTATCGAACAGCTTTAGCTGAAGATAGCGGATTGCCAGATGAATCAGTCGATCTGATTACGGTTGCACAAGCTGCACACTGGCTGGATCTGGACCGCTTTTATCAGGAAGTGCAGCGTATTGCCCGACCCAATGCGATTTTAGCCCTCATTACTTATGGTGTTTTGCATGTAGAAGGCTCTGTCGATACGCTTATTCAGCAATTCTATTATCAGACGATTGGTTCATATTGGCCTGCCGAAAGAAAGCATGTTGAAGACGGATACCGAAACTTGCCTTTTCCATTTCCCGCAGTAGAGGTTCCTGAGGTCAACATGCAGGCATTTTGGAATCTGGATGAATTAATGGGCTATTTTAATACCTGGTCTGCAGTAAAAGAGGCTGAAAAAGTGCTCGGTTTTAATCCAGTTTGTCAATTTAGAACAGCGTTATTAGCTGAATGGAAAGATCCTGCGATCAAGAAAAAAATCACCTGGCCTTTATCTATCCGGGCTGGAAAAGTGAATGCTGCATAATTTAAGGAAAAAAATGACAAACAATATTCCATCTGGCTTGACCTATACACAAGAAATTATAGTTGATGAATCTTTAATTGTTCCTCAAGTCTCAACGAAGTTTACTGGCTTTGCCGATATGCCACCGGTATTTGCCACAGCCTATATGGTGGGTTTTGTAGAATGGACTTGTGTAGAAGCGCTGCATCCTTATCTTGAGCCTCAGCAACGGACGGTCGGCATACACGTCAACCTCAGCCATAATGCGGCCACTCCAGTTGGCATGAAAGTCACTGCTGAAGTGACGTTGACGCATATTGAAGGAAAAAAATTAACCTTTGCTGTAATCTGCCGAGATGAAGTGGATGTGATTTGTGAAGGAACTCATGAGCGTTTTATTATCGATCATGAAAAATTTCTGACCCGTGTTCAAGCCAAATCAGCAGTGACAAATGAGCCTTAATTAAGCATTTCAGAAAGGTGAGGAATAACTTTTCAGGAACTCCAGTAAAGTTTTTGCAGCACTGCTGAGAGGTCGGTCAGATGACCAACATGCACCGACCTTTAAGGAGTCACCTTTCTGGTAAGGAAGTTTTAGTGGAATAATACCTGACTCATTTTCAAGCGCAGCCAAAGGTAAGGTAGTTATGGCCAAACCTGAACGTACAGCAGATAAAATAAGCGCTGGGTTTTCTGACTCCAACACAATATTCAACGGTATGCCTAAAGCTGTTGAATGGCGTTCAAGCAAATCCCGTTGATGATATCCAGCTGGATAGATCGCTAAGGGCTGTGTGAGTAGTTTTTCCCAGGAAATGCTTTCAGCTTTACCAAGCTGTTGATGGAATGAGGTTGAGACACAAGCCACATTTTTTAAATCCCAGAGATATTCCGTTTCAACCTGAGGTTGTATTCCTTTATAAACGGTTAAGCCTAAATCTAAAGCTTCTTTCTTCACTAAAGCTTCAATTTCCAGGGCACCAGCTTGATAAACTTTAATGTGAATTTTAGGATATAACGCCATAAATTTCGGCAGCACTTGAGAGAGTGCAAATTGCGTCACCATTACTGGGGCTGCAATGCGTAATTGGCCAATAGAAAGATTTTCTAGATCCTTGAGCTCATCCTTTACATTCATTAACAGGCTCATCACTGGAGCTGCCCGCTCCTTGAGGAGACGACCACTTTCTGTCAGTTCAACTTTGCGGTTAGCTCGAATAAAAAGCTGTGTACCCAATTCTTTTTCTAGCTCTTTGATGCTAATACTGACTGCAGATTGAGCAACATCCAGTGCATGAGCAGCAGCAGAAAAACTGCCGTTTTCTATAACGGCCATAAACACTTCAATACGGCGTAGCTTTATCTTCATTTTATATGTAAGAATAGAATTTCATAAATTTATTATATAATAAATCTGATTTGTCTTTAATTAGATCCTTCCATTTAACCTAATGGTGGTTAGGTTCAGTTCTAGTGTGAGTTCCGAGTAGAAATCTCCAGTTTCTCCAAAGTAAAAATGTCTGCTTTTAGAATACTCATCTAGAGATTTTTTTAGCCATACGCTATTCAGGTTAGTTATTATTTTTATTAATAGGATATTCACTAGAGCCAAAAGAAGACTGCTTAGGCGGTCTTTTTTATTGGAACAACTACGCTGACTGCAGTCATAAAAAATCTTACCCTGAGCATAAATAACTTCAGGAACAGTTAATGCTGAATTTAGGTTTGAATGTACTGCTGGTCTTGCTCTTTTCAATGCATGTCTATTTTGCATTTAAGGGCTTTCGTGACAGTAAAGTACAGCTCATGAATCTTCTGCGTCAGGACGTCGTTGATAACGTTTTCAGACATTCACGGAAGATGCTGTATCTGCTGCTGATCCCAGCAGTTCTGATCACCGGCATTGCCACATGGTTTTTTTACAAAGTGCTGACTTACTGCGGCGCTTCAGACCTCATTCTGTTTACCTCAGATACGCTGATGCGGGTGATTTATGCAAACTGGTCAAGTTTGGCCAGTGAGCGCGGTTTAGGCTTCTTGGAATTTGTATTGCGCATGCTGTGGACTGATCAGTGGCAGATAAAGCGCATGTGGCATCCGATAAAAACCTATTTGAATTATCCAGCACATATTACGGTTGATGAAAAGCCAGATCATTTCCTTACAAGCCGGCTGCGTATTTCAATTGAGGACACAGTCGATACTTCCGAGATTATTGAGCTGTCACCTATATTGCGCCGGTTGGTCCCCGCCAATGTTGTGGTTAAGGTACATTCAAAGGCTTTGGATGTCGAATTGGGTGATAACTCAATTGGTGTCGGGGTATATGGTCGGGTTTATCAGGTAATTGATTTCAGCGATTTAGAACAAACTTAAAATAGCTTTAAAAAAAAGAGTCCACAATAGCCAATTGATGGACTCATGTCGCTTTATTCTAAAGACATACGATATTCAATCACTCCTGGCTTTTCAGCAACCCAGTCATATAATTTTTGGGCAGTATGATTGATTTCCTGTGTATGCCAATATAAACGCTCACACTGTTGAGCGATTGCATGTTTTTTTACATACTCAATCAAGTGTTTACCAATATACTGCCCACGAGTTGCGGGGCACACATATAAATCTTCCAAGTAACAATAATTCTGTGTTGCCCAAGTTGAACGGTGAATTACATAATGTACAAAACCTAAAATTTTATCCCCTTGTTTGGCAACTGCACAGTAAATTGGTTCTGCTTCATCAAAAAAGCGTTGCCATGTGGTTTGATTCACAGCACTGGATAAATTGACATTATAAAATTCTTGATAGGCAAGCCAAAAAGGCAGCCACTGCTGATAATCTTGTTGTTGAACAGGAATGACCTGAAGGTCTTGATTTTGCATGTTGACACATCCTTTTAACTGTTTGAAAAGATAGAGGCGCCAAGCATAATTTTTGTATGGTACTTTAATAAGATACAGTTTTAATCTTTTGCACAGTACCAGTTTTATTTTAATAGTGAATCTTTAGTACTTAACAAAAAATAGCATACTGCGAACAGTATGCTATTGATTAGTGATAACTTTAATTCTCGATAAAATCATAGGGAAGAAATAATTTTAAATTGTTTGTTAAGCACAAGATAAGCAATTAAGCCTAATACTAGGCCCCAAAATGCACCGCCAATCCCAAATAGCGTAATATTGGCTGCTGTGGCAAGAAAGGTAATTAAAGCTGCCTCACGGCTATCACTGTCACTCATGGCATTAGTAAGGCTTCCTGCAATCGTACCTAATAAGGCAAGTCCTGCTAATGAGCTGATAAATGCAGCTGGAAAAGCTGCAAATACTGCTGCAAGTGTCACTCCAAAAATTCCTACTAAAATATAGAATACACCAGCGGAAATTCCTGCCACCCAGCGTTTTGAAAGGTCTTCATGGGACTCTTTACCGGTACAGATTGCTGCTGTAATCGCAGCAAGATTAAATGCATGTGAACCAAATGGCGCCATCAAGAAGGAGCCTAAACCTGTTACAGCGAGAATAGGTTTGGCATTGGTTTTAAAACCTTCATTTTTTAATATCAGTAAACCAGGCATATATTGTCCAGTTAATGTAATTAAAAATAATGGCAAAGCAATACTTAATGCCGAATTGATGGAAAAAGCTGGGGCTGTAAAAATAGGTGACGCTAACTTTAATTCAAACCCCGCTAAATCAATTTGTGACTGAAGCAGCAGGAACATAAAACCAAAAAACAATACACTAACAATAGCATATCTTGCAGAAAAACGTTTGGTGATGAGATAAATTAAAAATAATGAAATTGCCAGAAATGGGTCAATGGTCATATTGGTAAAGGCAGCAATCCCGAACTGCAATAAAATTCCTGCTAATAAACCTGATGCAATCCCAATTGGTATCAGGCGAATCAGTTTCTCGAAATAGCCAGTAATTCCCAAAATCACAAATGCCAAAGCAGATAGTAAATAGGCTCCAATCGCTTCAGCATATGGTACGGTAACCAGAGCAGTTATTAGAAATGCAGCTGCAGGTGTAGACCACGCAGTAATAATAGGTTCTTTTGTATACCAACTTAATAATATTCCTGTGACACCAACACCGATAGATATTGACCATACCCATGAGGCCGTAAGTTCTGGACTAAGACCAGCCATCTGTGCAGCTTGGAAGATTAAAATAAATGTCCCTCCATAATTGACAATCACCGAGATTAAGCCTGCCATGATGGGAGGCAGTAGATCCTGAGATAGACGATGAAAAGATGTGTGCCGAAAAGACATAAATTTATCCCCCTAAAATATTTCAACAATGAAAGGGGTAGAGTGTATTTTTAATAATGGTATGGTCGTAAGATACACTTTTGATATTTTATAAAGTACCAGTTTGCCTATGAAAACAGCTTCTTCCGCTTATTTTCCACATTTAATTTTGCCAAAAGGACAGCAGATTAAGGAAGGTTTGTATTGTGCTTTAAGGGATGCGATTTTAGCGGGGCATTTGTCTTCTGGCACAAAACTGCCTTCAAGCCGGGCTTTGGCAGAAATGATGTCAATTTCCCGTAATTCGGTATTAGCAGCGTTGGAACGTCTGCTTGATGAAGGCTATTTAGTTACCAAACCCAGTTCAGGCACTTATGTAGCAGACGTTATTCCTGATCAATTGATTCAAATTCAAAATGATATACCGCATGCTGTACATCAATCGGTGCAAACGCTCAATATTAATCCAAATATCGCAAGTTTAATGCCGCATTGGCGCAAGCAGAATTTATCTAACCAAGAAAAGAAAATATTTCATGTGGGGGTAGGCTGTGTAGATTTATTTCCGCATCAACTTTGGGGGAAATTATTGGGGCGAGCTTGGCGACAATCCTATTATCAATTAGGACAGTTCCACGATCCACGAGGTTATCTGCCTTTGCGTCAGGCAATTTGCCAATATGTTCAATCTACCAGAGGATTAAATTGTACTGAACAGCAAATTTTAATCGTCAATGGGACACAACAGGCTATTCATTTGGCGGCGTATGCGCTGTTAGAGCACCAAGATCAAGTGTGTTTGGATGAGCCGGGTTATGATGCTGCTTTAAATATATTTCGCAGTTTTGGGGTAACCGTACAGCCGATTGAAAGTGATAATGAAGGCATGAAAATCCCTGACATTATTCAGCATTATGCAGACAGTAAGCTGATTTATACGGCACCTTCACATCAATTCCCACTTGGTGGCACACTAAGCCTTGCTCGGCGTTTGGCTTTGCTGGACTGGGCAACACAACAGCAAAAATGGATTTTTGAAGATGACTATAACAGCGAGTTTCGTTATGGAACACACCCAATTCAAGCACTGCAAGGCTTAGATCAACAGCAGCGTGTGATATATTCAGGGACATTCTCTAAAATGATGTTTCCTGAATTTAGGCTCGGGTTTATGGTTGTTCCTGAAGCCTTAATTGAGGTGTTTAGTCTGGCAAAATATTATACCGATACGTGCAGTTCCTATCTTGAGCAAGTCGCACTGGCAACATTTATACAGGATGGACATTATGCCCGGCATGTACGCAAAGTCCGTAAGGCCTGTCATGAGCGTCTACAGGCCTTAATTTCAGCTATTGAACACTTTCTTTTCGATGTATTAACTGTTGAACCTACTGATTCAGGTATTCATTTGGTATGTTGGCTTAAAGGAACTTGGACAGAGAAAAATTTTGTTGATGAATGTACAAAAGTAGGTCTCACAGTACAGCCTTTGTCACGATATTGCCAGACTTCATCTCAAAAAGCAGCCGTGCTAATAGGTTATGCTGCACATACAGTTAATGAAATTAAGGAAAGTATTGAAAGATTGGCAAACGCTATTAAAAGAATTTAATTTTAAGGATAGGCATTTTTATGGATTATGAGTCGATAATTCAAGGGGAGTCTGGAAAATATATTCCCTTGGATCATTAAGATTATCCCAGCTGTCGTTGCAGCTTTGCTTGCTTTAGTGTTAAGCGGCGATATTGATAAAGAGGGAAAAATTTAAATTTCAATGGGGGTGATTGGTAAGTTTGTAGCCAGTGTCACGGTGAGCTTGTGCGGTGGATCCGCCTTTATTGAACACTTTGACATGCTTAAAACGTCAACGATGTATCAAGGTTTTGTGATGCTGATGTTTGCTGTTTTTGGCCTTCTTGCAATCGGCATTTTATATCAATCGATTGCACTGCTAAAAGGCAAACCATTACCTGAGGTCATTTCAGAAATTAAATCTGCATTTGTTTCTATTTGGGGCAATGGTAAAGGAGGCAGTGGCCGTGAGTAAAAAACTAACTATAAAACAAATTGAAAACCAAGCCAATTTACTCGGCATTGAAGTTGCTGCACTTAAGGCTGTGATCGAAGTGGAATGCAAAAATTTCTGATCAAATGATGATTAAGCGGCTGGATCTATGCAGTAGAAGTGCATGCGGCTACGGTTTGTATTCAGCCCAGCACGGTCGATTGAATGCCGCGGCGCAGTATCATCGTGCTTCTGCACTGGAGTCTCCAGTTGGGGCATTGGGCTGGTGATGGGTTATCACTGGAAGGTATTAGGGTATGCAACACTTCAGGTGTTTATCAATGCCATGTATAAAGATGAAGCCTTGCAGCTTGATGCTATGCGTCGATACATTAAAGTGAATGACCTGATCAACGCATTAAAGAACAAAGACTGGAAGATGTTTGCGCGCGGTTATAACAGTGTTGCATATGCCAAGAATAGCTACGATATAAAGCTGGTCAATGCTTATAAAAAATGGTTAGCAGAGTGAAGCCGGCTGTTTTAATGCTGTGCATCCTGTTTTCAGGCTGCACAGCGTATTCAATCTCCNGCGGTTATAACAGTGTTGCATATGCCAAGAATAGCTACGATATAAAGCTGGTCAATGCTTATAAAAAATGGTTAGCAGAGTGAAGCCGGCTGTTTTAATGCTGTGCATCCTGTTTTCAGGCTGCACAGCGTATTCAATCTCCACAAAAGTTCATGTCACTGTATGCGTGCAGTGTGTGAATTGAAAAGCTCTAAACTGAGGCTTGTTATTCACCAATTAAAATGTCTATGCGATAAACCATTTA
>NZ_JAPEQW010000032.1:0-31159 GCF_026168575.1 Acinetobacter entericus | reverse complement strand
TATCACTTATAGGAGTTGTTCAAATTTCCGGATCCATCTCTGAATTATCTTCATATCCATCCATTTAATAGATAACTGCTTTACACCCTACATGCTAGCTCCGCATATCTCGCTTCAGTACATTAGAAAAAAATGACTGAAACGGAGTTCGGTAGTGAACCACGCACACCACCCAACCTTATTTATAAACGATGACCATGTTGCAGAACTTGCAACTTGGCCAAGCGCAATTGAAGCACTAAGTACAGCCTACAAACAACCAATATCAGCAGCTATGGTACCGCCGCGTACTATGGCGCGCGGAGAAGGCTTTTGGCTACGCAGCTTATGTGCAGTATCACCATCTAAACAATACATGGGCTGCAAACTCATTGCAGCTAGCCCAAAAAACAAAAAAGCCAGCTACCTCATCTCACTGTTTGACCAAGACACCATGCGCCTTGCCGCACTCATTGACGGCAACCGCATTACAGACATCCGCACCGCGGCTAGCTCAGCTGTTGCAGTCAATGCATTGGCAGGTTCAGACAAATTAGATATTGCGGTACTCGGTTCAAGCGCATTGGCTCGCAGCCATTTACATGCACTAAATGCTACAGGCCGAATTGCCAAAGTTCGCGTTTACAGCCCAACCCAAGCTAACCGTGAAAAAATCGCGCAAGAATTTGCAGAGCTGTATGGCCTAGACATACAAGCCGTTGCAAGCCCAGAAGAAGCTGTAAAAAACGCCAATGTTGTGGTGTGTGCATCACGTAGCCGTGACGGTGGGCCAGTCTTTGACGCAGCTTGGCTAGAGCCGGGCATGACCATTGTTTCTGTTAGCTCAACTTTGCCAGAACAGCGCGAACTCGATGTTGCAACCGTGCAAGCCGCGCAACTTATTGTTGCAGATATGCCAGAAGAAGTCCTGCACGAAACAGGTGATTCACTGGTTGCAATCGAAGCTGGCTGTGACGTCGCTGCCAAAACAGTCTCACTTTCAGATGTGATGTCAGGGCAGGTGCAAGTTCGCCAAAAGCCAGAAGATATCGTCATCTACAAATCCGTAGGTTCAGCGCTGCAGGACATCGTGACTGCAGAAATGCTACTGCGCAATGCCAAAAGTGCAGACCTGTATCAAGAAATGCAAGACAGCATTGTCACCATTGATCGTTAAAATCCCATTGATTTAATAGCAAATTTTTAGATTTAAAAAGTATTGATTTAGCAAGTAAAAAGGATAAGGAGTTTCAACATGGCAAATTACAAACGTGAAGATGCACGCGCGTGGGCGAAGGAACATTTAAAAGGCTGTTCATCAGTAACCATTCCAAGCTATAGCCAAGATTTAAGCCGTTTAAACGAAAAAGGCATTCGTCACGATATTCAAAAAGTCATCGACCTAGGCTACACCTACACATTGCTATGTACAGAAGTTGCGATTACTCCCGAAGAAAATGCGCAATTTACCGCATGGGCAAAAGATCAAGCTGGCGACAAACTCGGCTTATTCTTCCATGCAGGTTTTGGCACATTAGAAGAAAATATCCGTGCAGTAAAATTGGCGGAAAAAGCAGGTGCAGATATCGTGCTGCTGTCTTATCCATCAAACTTCTGGCCAACCTCAGAACAAGACATTTATGACTACACCAAAGCATTTTGTGATGCGACGGAATTAGGTGTGATGCTATTTGCTATTCCACTTTGGGGCTTTGAACGTGTCCATCCACAAGGCATGTCACCTGAACTGATTCAACGTTTAATTGATGACTGTCCAAATGTCGTGTCTTTAAAAGCTGAGCAAGGCTTCCCGCACATTGCAGGTTTAGTCGACAGCTATGAACGTTTCAATGATCAAATCGTGGTGACTTGTCCAATCGAAAGTGACGTAATTCCGCTGCTTCGTTATACCGATATGCAATTCTCAGGAACCAGCTATACGCAGTGGATGGGTGATCATTTTGTGAAAACCTTTAATCTAGCCAAAGAAGGCAACTTTGATGAAGCGATGAACCTGTACTGGCAAGCGCAGCCTGCACGCGGTGCAGTGGGTGCAGCGACGGGTGCTTATATGCCAGGTTCAAACTACATCAACCGTGCGCACTGGAAATACATGGACTGGTTAGCAGGCTTTAACGGCGGCCCATTACGTGCACCGATTGCACGTATCCCAGACCGTCAAATGAAAGTACTGCGTCAAGGTTTGATTGCATCAGGTTTGCCATGCACCAATGACCCAGACAGCGAATTCCTTGTAGGCCGTTTCCCTGAATAAGGCGAAGATGAAAGGATAGACAAATGAACAGCATTGCACAGATTAATCCTGCAGATTTACTGAAAGATCCAAGCCTTTGGAAAATGGGCGCATTTATTAATGGTCAGTGGATTCATGAAACTGCCCACGGCACTTACAGCTTAAATAACCCAGCAACGGGTTTAGAGCTGGTGAAATTACCGCGCTGTAAAGAAGATGAAACCAACCACGCGATTGCTTCAGCACAAACAGCTTTTGAAAAATGGCGTAAGACGACTGCAAAACAGCGTTATGAAATCATCAACCGCTGGTATCAGTTGGTGGTGGAAAATAAAGAAGATTTAGCCACCATTATCACTTTAGAAGAAGGCAAGCCTTTAACTGAAGCACGTGGTGAAATGGATTATGCATCGTCATTCCTGCAATGGTTTGCAGAAGAAGCAAAGCGTATCCGTGGTGATGTATTACCTGCGCCAAAAGACACACAGCGTATTGTTGTGCTTAAACAGCCGATTGGCGTATGCGCTGCCATTACGCCTTGGAATTTCCCAGCGGCAATGATCACCCGTAAAGCAGGCCCAGCGCTCGCTGCAGGCTGTACCATGGTGGTAAAACCTGCCAGCCAAACCCCAATGACGGCTTTGGCTTTGGCTGAACTTGCACGTCGTGCAGGTGTGCCAGAAGGCGTTTTTAGCGTTTTAACCGGTAATGACACACGCATTATTGGCGGGATTCTAACTTCACATCCATTGGTTCGTAAAATTACCTTTACGGGGTCAACCGAAGTGGGCCGTACCTTGCTGGAACAGTCGGCAGCGACCATTAAAAAATGCTCGATGGAATTGGGCGGCAATGCGCCATCCATTGTCTTTGATGATGCAGATTTGAATCTTGCTGTAGATGGTGTAATTGCTTCTAAGTTCCGCAACACAGGTCAGGCGTGTATTTCTGCCAACCGTATCTATGTGCAGGATGCCATTTATGATGAATTTGCACAGCGCTTAGCAGCCAAAGTCAAAGAACTGAAAGTCGGCAATGGCTTGGAAGAAGGTGTAGTTCAAGGTCCACTCATTGATGCTGGTGCAGTTGAAAAAGTGCAGTCGCATATTGCCAATGCAGTAGAGCATGGTGCATCTGTGGTGTGCGGCGGTCGTCGCAGTGAACTTGGCGGATTCTTCTTTGAACCGACAGTGTTGACCAATGTCACCAAAGACATGGTGATTGCACATGACGAAACTTTCGGCCCAGTGGCGCCTTTAATCCGTTTTAGTACAGATGAAGACGTGATTGCGCAAGCTAATGACAGCGAATTTGGTCTAGCTGCATATCTATACAGTCAGAATGCTGCACGTGTATGGCGTACATCCGAAGCTTTGGAAGCTGGCATGATCGGGATTAACACAGGTTTAATTTCTAATGAAGTCGCGCCTTTTGGCGGTGTGAAGCAAAGCGGGCTTGGCCGTGAAGGTTCACATTACGGCATTGATGAGTTCTTGGAAATGAAATACATGTGCTGGGATGGATTGCTCACAGGCTAAGTCAATAGTCAATTAGCAGTATATCTACTATTGGGCGTTCAGTCATTTGGACACAATGCTGAACAGTCCGATAGCCGATGCATGAAGCAGTAAAACGGCAACATAAAAAGATCAAAGTAATACGCGTATTTCGAGGAAGAAATACAGGAGTAATGGAATGAATATTATCGGGATTGATCAACTGATTTACGGTGCAAATGATTTGGCCGCTTCAGTTCAATTTATGCAGGATTTCGGTTTGACCGAAGTGCCGAACCAAGCCTTTGGCCGTGCTTTTGAAACATTGGACGGCACGGGTATCTTGGCTGCCGAAGCTGATCATGCAGCTTTGCCTGCTAAGCTGCCTTCAATGAGCCAATTACGCAAAATGGTTTATGGCGTTGCCGACCAAGCAACACTGGATGCCATTCAAGCTGAGCTGAGCACTGACCGCGACGTTAAAGTATTGGACAATGGCGCACTGGAAACAGTGGATGATTCAGGTATTTGTATTGGTTTTCAGATCAGCATACGCCGCGAGTTGAATCTTCCAGTCGAAAAAATCAATGCGCCGGGTGCAGCGCATGAACGTCCGCTGAATGTTTTGGGTGTAGACCATTCCATTGAAATTAAACCGCGTACTTTGGCGCACACAGCGGTGTTTGTACCCGATGCTGCCAAAGCAGAAGCTTTCTATGTAAAACGCTTAGGTTTCCGCGTGAGCGATCGTTTAGGCGGCGGGCCATTCCTGCGTGCTGGCGGTACGACGGATCACCACACTTTGTTTTTGATTCAAGCACCTGAGCATATTAAAGGCGTAGAACACATTTCATTCCACCTTTCTGGCCCAAGCGAATTGATGCTGGCAGGTCAGCGTTTTGCAAAGGCTGGACATGAAAGCTTTTGGGGGCCGGGCCGCCACGGTCTAGGTTCAAACTGGTTCTGGTATTTTGATGGCCCATTGGGCTGCCGTTTTGAATACGATGCTGATATGGATCAGCTGGATACCGACTGGGTGCCGCGTGAACTGCCATTGCATGAAGACAATGCACAAGCCTATCTGCTGGAATTCCGCAAGCAGAACTGGGCGCCATTTAATGGACCTGCCAAAAAAGCAGGCTAATTCAAAGTTTAAATACTGAAAGTACCCAAGCGCTGAATCGGCAGGATGTTGATTCAGCCCTCAGGCAGCGATAACAAAAATGGAAGGAGAGTCACATGTTCAAGTACATTCAAGTGACAGCAGGAAGTGATGAAGAATATGTTGATCACTTATGTGATCGTGTAGAAGAAAGTATTAACAAAGGTTTCTTGCCGATTGATATCTTCAATGATGATGCGGTGTTCCGCGCAGAAATGGAGCGTATCTTTACCCGCAATTGGATTTTCATTGCGCATGAGACTGAAATTCCAAATTCGGGTGACTATGTACTGCGCCGTTTGGGTTTAGATAAAGTCATTGTGACTCGTGACAGCGAAAATAAAATCAATGTTTTGCTCAATCACTGCCGTCACCGCGGAACAGAAGTGTGCCATAACGACCGCGGCAATGCCTCAAGTTTTAAATGTCCGTACCATGGCTGGGTTTACAAAAACAACGGTGATTGGATGGGCGCGCCGCATATGAAAGATGCTTACGGCGGCAAGCTTGATGCGAAAGAATGGGGACTTTTACGCGCAGCCAAAGTTGAAAGCATTTACGGTTTTATTTTTGCGTCTTTAAATGAAGATGTACCGCCTCTACGTGAATATTTGGGCGATACCGTTTGGGCATTGGATGCAATTTTTGGTATTCATCCAGACGGTGTACGTTTGCTGAAAGAGCCAGAGCGTTTCCAAGTCAAAGCCGACTGGAAAAGCGGTGCGGAAAACTTCTGCGGCGATGCATACCACGTCAGCACAGCGCATTTATCAGCTGCCAGCACGGGCTTTATTCCAAGTGTGAACCAAGTAAGTACCCATGCATCGGGTTATGACTTTGGCAACGGCAACAGCTTCATTGGTCATGATTTATCAGGCATGGTCGGCATTCCATTGCCAAACTGGGGTTATCCACCAGAATTACAAGCCAACTTTGATCTATCAAAACTAGACAATGTTCAAGTACAGATGATTAAAGACGTGCCGCCAACCATTGGTACGATTTTCCCGAACTTTAGCTATATGCGTTTGCCGCATCCGCCAGCACCGGGTGAAATGCCAATTCCATTTACCAATATTCGTATGTGGCAGCCAGTTGCACCGGGTGTAATGGAGCTGTGGAACTACGAGTTTGAATTTAGCTTTGTACCTGAAGCTTATGCAGAAAAAGCCTATGCAGCAGGCCAATATGCCTTTGGTTCAGGCGGTATTTTTGAAGCAGATGACACTGCAGTGTGGGAAGGTATTGCCAAAGGCGCACAAAGCCCGTGGATGCGTAAAGAACAAGTGAATTTGCACTATAGCCAAAAGCAAACAGGCGCAGATCCAGACTGGAAAGGCCCAGGTGAATTCCATCCATCCATTTATGGTGAATATTGCCAAATTGGCTTTTGGCGACGCTGGTTAAAAGAAATGCGTGAAGGCCAAAAAGCCAAAGAAACCTGCTTGGCCGATGACAATGCACAGCAAAAAGGAGTGGCATAAATGGATTTTACAACTCGCGAAACTGTACATAATTTTTTAGCGCAAGAAGCGTTGCTCTTGGATGAGCGCCGTTTTGATGAATGGTTTGCGTTATTGGACGATGAAATTGTCTACGAAGTGCCGCTGCGCATCAGCTCACTTCATTATAAAGACGAATTCCCAGGGAATGCGTACCGCATATTAGATACAAAGGCGCACATCAAAGTGCGTATCGACCGCATGGCGTCTGGTCAGGCTTGGGCGGAAGTGCCGCCGTCACGGACTTTACGTGTTATTGGCAGCGTGATGATAGAGCCGACTGAGCAGGCGGATGTCGTGAATGTACATAGCGCAACCATCATGTACCGCCAGCGCGGCCATGACGAGCAGGGCGATATTATTCCTTACCGCCGCGTAGATACTTTAAAAATCACTGAGCAAGGCGCGCGTTTGCTGAAACGTAAAGCGGTACTGACTGAAGCGGTGCTGCGCACACCCAACCTTGGCGTATTTTTATAAAAAACAACACAGTATTTGATTTAAGGATGAAATCTCATGACACAGAAAATTGAAGTCATTTTAGACAGTAAACAATGCCAAGGTTACGGTATGTGCCTAATGTCTGAGGATATTTTTGAAATTCCGCAAGGCAGTCAAGTGGCACAGCTCAAGCTGCATATGGTGGATTTAGACCGTGAAGATGAAATTAAAGAACTGGCCAGTGCTTGTCCAGCTCAAGCGATTAGTTTTCGCATTTTAGAAACGGCATAAGGAGCATTTAAATGCCACAAGTCAATGCAATGCTCAGCAAGCGTTTTGATCAAATCTGTTTTGTCGTAGAAGACTTACAGCAGGCTATGGATTTTTTCAGTAAAACCAATGGCGTGGAAGTGTGGAACGTTGCTGAAGGTTTATCGCAAACGCAAAAGGAAAAAGAGTACTACGGTCAACCGGGTGACTTTCAGTTCAGCTGCGCTTATGGTTTCGCCGGCGAGACTTTAATTGAGCTGGCGCGCCATGATGGCGGTCAGAGTGTATATAAAGACTGGCTGGATGATAAAGGCAAAGGCCCGCATCACATTGGCTTCCGTCAAAAAGATGCTGAAGAATATGCGCAGGCTGAACAGCATTACACCGATTTAGGCATCAAAAAAGCCATGGCAGGCTTCTTTGAAGGGCCATTCGGCAACTGCCGCTGGGCCTACTTTGATACCCGCGATCAAATCGGCTGCTTTACAGAACTTTATTATGTGGATGGCGAATTGAACGACCGCATGGCTGAATTAAAAAGCGGTAAAAACGTCAGCATTACCGACTAAAACATTTTTAGGGTTCCAGCTGTCCTCAGCGGCTGGAATTTTTCAAATCAGTAACGCATTTAAACCACGGCAATAACCCTGTAATTCATTCAATAAGCGTGAATTGCTTAGGGCCTGACATTGCCTAAATTTTGTCAAAGCGCATAAAGAATAAGGATGATCATCATGTCCAAAACTGCGGAACATTTTGCACAGGCATTATTTGATGCCGAACAATCCAGACAAGTTATA
Organism: Acinetobacter entericus; assembly: GCF_026168575.1. Taxonomy (NCBI): domain Bacteria; kingdom Pseudomonadati; phylum Pseudomonadota; class Gammaproteobacteria; order Moraxellales; family Moraxellaceae; genus Acinetobacter; species Acinetobacter entericus. The sequence continues at coordinate 23,255 of NZ_JAPEQW010000032.1, read as the reverse complement.
GCCCCCATTCGTGCAGCACTTGGCGAACAGGCCTCAGTAGATGATGCCTATGCCATTCAAGACATCAATACTGAACGTGCATTAAAGAATGGACGCCGTTTAGTCGGCCGTAAGATTGGTTTGACTTCTGTGGCGGTGCAGAAACAGCTCGGGGTAGATTCACCAGATTTTGGCATGCTGTTTGCCGATATGGCTTATGGCGATAGCGAGGCAATTCCTGCAGGCAAATTGATTCAGCCTAAAGTAGAGGCAGAAATTGCTTTGGTACTTAAGGCCGATTTAAGCCAAGCCAAGCATACCTATGCTGACATTATCAGTGCTACAGACTATGCGCTGGCTGCCATTGAAGTGGTCGATAGCCGAATTGAAAACTGGAAAATCTCACTGCTAGATACTGTGGCTGACAATGCTTCATCGGCAGCCTATGTGCTGAGTTCACAGCCTGTTTCGCTTACAGATGTGGATTTGGTCAATTGCAAAATGCAGATGACACGTGCGGGTGAGGTGGTCTCTGAAGGCATGGGCAAAGCTTGCTTAGCTAATCCTTTAAATTCGGCTGTTTGGCTGGCAGATGAAATGGTCAAGCGCGGGCGTCCATTGCAAAAAGGCGATTTGGTGCTGACAGGCGCTTTAGGTCCAATGGTGGTTGCCCATGCTGGGGATGAATTTCAGGTGCAGATTGAAGGCTTTGGTGCCGTGACTGCTGTATTCGCGCAGTCGAATGGATAAGGAAAAGAGCATGTCAAAAATTAAATGCGCGATTATTGGATCTGGCAACATCGGTACAGATCTGATGATTAAGATTATGCGCAATAGCCAATTTGTAGAAATGGGTGCAATGGTTGGGGTAGACCCAAACTCAGACGGTTTAGCCCGTGCAGCGCGTTTTGGTTTTGAAACTACTGCAGAAAGTGTAGACGGTTTACTTAAACTGCCGTCATTTAAAGACATTAAAATTGTTTTTGATGCGACTTCGGCAGGTGCGCATGCGCACCATAATGCTGTTTTACAGCAGCATGGTATTCAGGTGATTGACCTAACGCCAGCAGCTATTGGCCCTTATGTTGTTCCAGTGGTGAATCTGGATGAACACTTAGATGCGCCAAATATCAATATGGTGACTTGTGGTGGTCAAGCTACCATTCCTATGGTGAAAGCCGTTTCACGCATTGCCAAAGTACACTATGCAGAAATTATTGCTTCGATTGCCAGTAAATCTGCTGGGCCGGGTACGCGCGCCAATATTGATGAATTTACTGAAACTACTTCCAAAGCGATAGAAGAAGTGGGCGGTGCGCAAAAAGGCAAAGCCATCATCATTATGAACCCAGCAGAACCGCCATTAATTATGCGTGACACAGTGTATTGCCTTGCAGAATTGGGAGCGGATCAAGAGGCGATCCGTCAATCAGTTAAAGACATGGCGGATGCTGTACATGCTTATGTGCCAGGTTACCGCTTAAAGCAGGAAGTGCAGTTTGAGGAATTTGGTGCTGACCGACCGCTGAATATTTCAGGGGTAGGAAAACTGACTGGCCTGAAAGTCTCTATCTTCTTAGAAGTAGAAGGCGCGGCGCATTATCTACCCGCTTATGCAGGCAACTTAGACATTATGACCAGTGCCGCATTGGCAGCGGCAGAACGCTTTGCTGAAACGCATCTAAATCAAAAATCAAACTCAAATAGCAATACGGCAGAAGGAGCATAAAATGATTGATCCGCAGCGTAAAATTTATGTTTCTGATGTGACCTTGCGAGACGGCATGCATGCCATCCGCCATCAATATTCCTTAGATCAAGTCCGTCAAATTGCCCGTGCTTTAGATGAAGCGGGTGTGGACAGCATTGAAGTGGCGCATGGCGATGGACTGCAAGGTTCAAGCTTTAACTACGGCTTTGGCGCCCATACCGACCTAGAGTGGATTGAAGCGGTTGCCAGTGAAGTCAAACATGCCAAAGTGGCAACTTTACTGTTACCGGGTATTGGTACGATTCATGATTTAAAAGCGGCTTATGATGCAGGCGCACGTGTGGTGCGTGTAGCAACACATTGCACAGAAGCCGATGTGTCTAGGCAGCATATTGAATATGCGCGTGAACTGGGCATGGACACTGTGGGTTTCTTAATGATGAGCCACATGAATACGCCAGAAGGTTTGGCGCAGCAGGGCAAGCTGATGGAAAGCTATGGCGCACAGTGCATTTATGTGGTGGATTCAGGCGGCGCAATGAATATGTATGACATTGCAGATCGTTTTAAAGCCATGAAAGATGTATTAAAGCCAGAAACTGAAACCGGTATGCATGCACATCACAACTTGAGTTTGGGTGTAGCCAACAGCATTGTCGCGCTGGAACATGGCTGTAACCGTGTAGATGCCAGCTTAACAGGCATGGGTGCTGGTGCAGGCAATGCACCATTGGAAGTGTTTATTGCAGCAGTACAGCGTATGGGCTTAAACCATGGCTGTGATGTGAAAAAGCTGATTGATGCAGCAGAAGATATTGTGCGTCCTTTGCAGGAGCGGCCAGTGCGTGTAGACCGTGAAACGCTGGCGCTAGGCTATGCAGGTGTGTATTCAAGTTTCTTACGCCATACCGAAACAGCTGCACAGAAATATGGTTTATCTGCATTCGATATTTTAGTCGAGCTGGGTAAACGCCGCATGGTGGGCGGTCAGGAAGATATGATTGTGGATGTCGCGCTGAATATGCTGAAAGAGAAGTCGTCAGCATAATGGGTTTGCAGAGATGCCAGTTTTGCATCTCTGCCTTCTTTGGCTAAAAGACATCTTATTCAGAGAAATATGATTGATAAAAGCGGTATTGAAATGGAATTACGTGCGCTTTATTACCCATCGGATACAAGCAATTTTGAAGCGGTACGAAAAAACGGCTTATATCTGCAATATATTGAAAAACAGACTGAAGTACTGTGTTTAGCTGCGGTGCGTCAGAATCCGCGGGCAATTAAATTCGTCAAAAAGCAAACTCCTGAAATTTGCTTACTGGCTGTGAAACAAAATGGCGATTTGCTGCAATACATCCGTGACCCCTCTGAAGAAATTATTCTGCAGGCTGTCAAAAATGAAGGCTTGGCATTGAAGCATGTCCTGTTTCCAAATGCTGAAATCTGCTTGACGGCCGTCAGGCAAAATGGTTTTGCTTTACAATATGTCAAAAATCAAAGCCTGGAAATTTGTGAGGCGGCCGTACGGGCTCATCCGCTTGCCATAAAATATGTGAAGCAGCAAACCAATGAATTATGTGTGAAAGCCATTAAGAAAAATGGGTTGGCAATCCAAAATATTAAAGCGCCAAATGATCTTATGAAGATGATTGCCGTAGAACTGAATCCTATGGTGATTCAATTTATTGAACAGCCCAGCAAAGCCTTGTGCAATTTAGCCGTACAGATTCGGCCTTATGCCATTCAATATTTAAAGCATGCAGATGAAGCGCTTTGGCTGGAAGCCATCATGCATAAACCCAATGTTATTCAGTTTTTGGATTATTATTCTGAAACATTGCTGCAGGCTGCATTGCGGACAAATCCACTGAGCTTTAAATATATTCCGCACAGGTTTAAAACGCAAAACATCTGCGCACGGGCTTTACAGCTCGATGAGAAGAATAAAAGGTATTTGCCTTAAAATGAACAAGGCTGAAGATAATCATGCCGACTTTATTCAGCATTCAGCCCTTCACTTGGTAAGCTTCATTTTGCGCAACGCTAAATCATATTTCCTGTACATTGCGCTGCAATTATTTTGATCTGGTCAGGTCCAAGCTCCAAGTCATCCCATTTGCGCATTTGCTGCATAATCCATTCAAAATCACTGGACTTTACGGCATCCTGCACACCAAATGAACGGATAATTTTTTGTATTTTATAAAATTTATCAACATGCACCCAAGGCGAGCAGTTAAACCGGATAACGTCGCTGCATACCAGCATCTGCCACACTTCATCCAATGATTGCAGGGTTTGTAAATCCTGCTGCGCAAGCTGAATAGCGGTTTCAATAGCTTTTAAGGTATTTGGATGCTGTTTTGCCCACTCCTGAGTTGTGGCTAAAACTTTATCCGCCACTTCAGGAATAATCTGTTTACTGTCTGCAATAACTTGGCTGTAGCCTTGAATTTGCGCTTGAATATTCCAAGGTTCACCGACACAAAATCCGTCAATCAGCTGCGCAGAAATGGCATCGACCATATACGGCGGCGGCAGGGTAGCTAAATGATAATTTCTAGCCAGCGCTGCATCAGCTAAAGCCAGCCACTCACGCAGGCAATAATGATGAATGGATTGCTTAAAGACATGCGCCAGCTGTATTTTTGCGCCACTGTTGACGGCTTCGGCAACTTTTTGTGCAGATTCTTTGGGCGTATCATGTTCAGAAATCTGCAGTTCATGGCACCGTTTTTGACTTAGGCTGATAAAGGCTTTATTGGTGCTGAGCACTAAAGAGGTCTGCAATGGAATTCCTAACTGGTCATCGCCGGTTGCAGCCGCGGGAAGCATTGCAGACAGGCAATGCGCAGCGTCTAAAATTCCAAAGGCTAAGCGGTCGCGCAGGCTGGCCCAAGACGCTTCTTTAACTAAAGTGACATTCAGGCCTTGCGCTTTGAAATAGCCCTGATGCTGTGCCCAGAGAATTGCAGTACAGTCCAGTAAAGGAATATATCCTAGTTGAATGTCGGTTTTTTCCAGCGTATTCATGCGTTATTCCTTAAATTGTGACTGCAGCAGGGCCTGGGCATCAATCAGCCGCCTGGCCATTTCACCCATAGTCATACGGTGGCTCATCGCATTTTTTCTTAATAAGGTAAAGGCTTGCTCTTCTTCAATCCTATGCATCTGCATCAGCAGTACTTTGGCTTTTTCAATATCTTTGCGGTCTGCCAATTTGCATTTAGTTTCGTTAAGATCTTTGAGAAGTTTTTTATGCTTTTTAAATTGCTCAATCGAAATTTCTAAAATGCTCTCCAGTTTCTCTGGGTCTATCCCATCCACAATATAGGCAGTGACACCCGCTTCTATGGCATTTTTAATGGTGTCTTTATGCGAATTTTTGGTAAACAGCACCGTAGGCAGATCAAACTGGCTGACGCAGCTTTCAATAATATCGCGATGCGGATGATCCATATCCAGCAAAATGACATCTGCATGCAGCTGCTGCAGATCGGTACTGTTTAAATGATCGATTAACAGGCAGGCTGTAACCTCGAAGCCATGCTCGATTAATGATTCTTTTATAAAAGAGGCCCGTTCAATATCATCATCGATTAGGGCGATTTTTAGTTTTGGCATGCAAAGACTCAGGCCTATCCTGACATATACTATGCGCATGCAAGCAATTTAGATGCCAACTTACAATCATAGATACAGTCACTTTAAGTAAGGGCTGTATTAAGAGTGTTTTCATCTCATTGCACCATCTTGATGCGTCTTGCATCGTTGCTATGCAGTTTTCAATCAAAACAGGCCGCGCAGCAGAAAAAAAGCTGCAGATCTGATGTTTCCCATCTCTTTAGGCAGGGCAATCCATTAAAACTGTACTTTAAAATACTGCAAAACTAAAAAAATCCATTAATTTTTAAAAGTTGGCATGAACAATGCTTTATTACCAGCAAGTCAAAGAAGACTTGCAAAATTTGAAAGACGGCCAACGATGTCCGTTCTGATCGGCTCTGATATGCATTAGCGGCATATCAGAGCACTACATGCGTTCAGTTCAGTCAGGAGAAGGTTATGTCTTCAAATTTAAATGCTAATAAAGCGACAAAAATAAGTCTATTTAATTTTACTTCAGCAGCAATGCGGGCCTTCCACATGAGTTGGCTCGCATTTTTTGTCTGCTTCTTCGCTTGGTTTGCCTGCGCACCATTAATGCCGGTCATTGCAGGAGAGTTTCATTTAACCAAAGATCAAATCGCCAACATTAACATTGCCGCAGTGGCAATCACCATTATCGTCCGACTGATCGTCGGCCCTTTGTGTGACAAATACGGTCCGCGTAAAACCTATACGGCTTTATTGATCATTGGCGCAATTCCTGTTTTTGGCGTAGCGTCTGCCAACAGTTATGAATCCTTCTTATTCTTCCGTTTATTGATTGGCGCGATCGGCGCAAGCTTTGTCATCACGCAATATCATACCAGCATCATGTTTGCACCGAATGTGGTGGGTACTGCCAATGCAGCAACCGCTGGCTGGGGAAATGCAGGCGGCGGCGCAACTCAAGCCTTAATGCCTTTATTGCTGGGCGCGATCGTCATGTTCGGTGTTGAAAAAACACTGGGGTGGAGAATTGCTTTGCTGGTTCCCGGCATCATGATGATCATCGTGGGCTGCATGTACTGGAAATTTACCCAAGATGCGCCGCAAGGCAACTTTAAAGAGCTTCGTGCACAGGGTGTATCCGTAGGTTCAGATAAAAAAGGCGGCATGGCGATTTTAATGACTGCAGCGCGCAACTACCGGGTATGGATCTTGTTTGGCGCTTATGCGGCATGTTTCGGGATTGAAATCTTCATTCATAACATTATTGCGATGTACTACGTCGACCACTTTAATTTCGGGTTAAAAGAAGCGGGAATGGCAGCAGGAATCTTCGGTTTATTGGCGCTGTTTGCCCGCGCCTTGGGCGGCATTGTGTCAGATAAAGTCGCAACTAAAAAAGGCCTGGATGGCCGTACAAAAGTTTTGTTCCTCATGATCTTAATGGAAGGCTTCTTCCTGATCGTATTCTCACAAATGAATGCGCCAATGTATGCCATTCTCGCAATGACTGTCTTTGCACTGTTTACTCACATGGCATGCGGTGCGACTTATGCATTGGTTCCGTTCATTGACCGTGATGCTTTAGGCGGTGTGGCAGGCATTATCGGTGCAGGCGGTAACGTCGGTGCGGTAGCAGCAGGTTTCCTTCTCAAGGGGATGCTGGATATTCAAACCACATTGATGATTTTAGGCGGCTTGGTGGTGATTGCAGCGAGTTTCGTCCTGATGATCCGCTTCTCGGTTGAACACAAAGAGAAAGAACAAAAACTGTATGAAGAAGCCGTTCAAGAGCGTCACCGCCTTGAGCAAGGTGCAGCCGCCAGCGTTCAACACAACAACATCGCATAAGCCGTTATTTGAAAGATAAGCAAAATATAAGATTGAGGAGATTTGCAATGAAATTAGTCATGATTGGTCATGGTATGGTCGGCCACAAATTCATTGAATCAGTTTTGGAACATGCAGGCGATGAGGTTGAAATCACGATTTTGGCAGAAGAGCCTCGCCTTGCTTACGACCGTGTGCATTTAACAGAATATTTCACAGGTAAATCGGCAAAAGACTTGACGCTATGCCGCACAGACTTTGCCGATGCTTACGGAATCGATCTGCGCCTCAACACCAAAGCCACTGAAATTGATACAGTGAATAAATTGATCACCACCAATCATGGCGAAGTCATTGCATACGATAAATTGGTTCTCGCGACAGGTTCGTATGCTTTTGTTCCGCCAATTCCGGGCAATGACCGTCAAAACTGCTTTGTTTACCGCACTATTGAAGACTTGGATGCAATCCGTGCAGCAAGTTTAAATGCCAAAACGGGTGTGGTGATTGGCGGCGGTTTGCTGGGGCTGGAGGCTGCAAAAGCATTACGAGATTTAGATTTGGAAACGCATGTGGTAGAGTTTGCGCCACGTTTAATGGCAGTTCAAATTGATGATTTAGGCGGTAAAGTTTTACGCTCTAAAATTGAAAATCTAGGGGTGAAAGTCCATACCCAAAAAGCAACATCATGTATTGAAGATGGTGTGAATGCCACACATGTGATGAAGTTTGGCGATGGTTCTGAACTTGAAACCGACATCGTTCTTTTCTCAGCCGGTATTCGCCCGCGCGATGAATTGGCGCGTCAAAGCGGTTTAGCCATTGGTGAGCGTGGCGGTATTGCGATCAATGATTACTGCCAAACCTCTGATGCTGACATTTATGCGATTGGTGAATGCGCATTATGGCAAAATAAAATTTACGGTTTAGTGGCTCCGGGCTATGACATGGCGCGTATTGCAGCTAAACATGTCCTTGAGCAAAGCTGTACTGAATTTGCTGGTGCAGATATGAGCACCAAGTTGAAACTGATGGGTGTCGATGTGGCATCAGTCGGTGATGCGCATGCCATGACCCCAAATTCTCTCAGCTACTTCTACGCAGATGAAGACGCCATGATCTACAAAAAGATCGTGGTGAATGCAGAAAAAACCAAATTGCTTGGTGCAGTTTTGGTGGGGTGTGCCAAAGAGTACAACGACTTATTGCAAATGATGCTGAATGGATTGGAAATTCCTGAGAATCCTGAAAGCCTCATCATGCCAGGCTTTGCACAATCAGGTGCAAAATCGGGTGGCAGTGGTGTGGATTTGCTTCCTGACAGTGCAACGATTTGTTCATGCAACAACGTGTCTAAAGCCGATATTTGTTCGGCAATTCAAGAGGGTTCAACTTCCCTCGGCGCACTGAAAAAATGCACCAAAGCAGCAACGGCCTGTGGCGGTTGCGCTGCATTGGTCACGCAAGTGCTCAAATCTGAATTGCAGCGTCAAGGTGTCACGGTCAATAACCATATTTGCGAGCATTTTGCATACTCACGCCAAGAGCTGTATCACTTGGTCCGTGTGAATGAAATTAAGACTTTTGATGATCTCATTCAACAGCATGGTCATGGCTTAGGCTGTGATATCTGTAAACCGACAGCTGCCAATATTTTGGCATCGTGCTGGAATGACTTTGTATTGAAACCAAGTCATGCAGGCTTACAGGACAGTAATGATTACTATCTGGGGAACATTCAAAAAGATGGCACTTATTCCGTTGTCCCGCGTATGGCAGGCGGTGAAGTCACACCAGATGGCTTAATTGCGGTCGGTCAAATTGCTAAAGAGTACGGTTTATATACCAAACTGACCGGTGGACAACGAGTTGATATGTTTGGTGCGCAACTGCATCAGCTTCCTGAAATTTGGGAAAAATTGATCCATGCAGGTTTTGAGTCAGGACATGCTTACGGCAAATCATTACGTACGGTGAAATCATGTGTCGGCAGCACGTGGTGCCGTTATGGTGTAGATGATTCAGTGGGTTTAGCCATTTTCCTCGAAAATCGCTACAAAGGCTTACGTTCACCGCATAAATTGAAGATGGCGGTGTCAGGCTGTACCCGTGAATGTGCCGAAGCGCAAAGTAAAGATGTCGGCGTCATTGCGACGGAAAAAGGCTGGAACTTATACGTGTGCGGTAATGGCGGGATGAAGCCGCGCCATGCAGAGCTTCTTGCTTCTGACTTAGATACGCAAACCTTGATCAAGTATATCGACCGTTTCTTTATGTTCTATATCCAAACGGCAGACCGTTTACAACGCACTTCGGTATGGCGTGACAACATGGAAGGCGGCTTAGATTATCTCAAAAACGTTATTGTGCATGACTCTTTAGGTGTAGCGGAAGAACTTGAGCGCCGGATGAGCCATGTGGTTGGAACATATCAAGATGAATGGCGTACAGCGGCTGAAGATCCTGAAGTTCGAAAACGCTTCGTGACATTTATCAATGCCAAAGCAGAACAGCAGCAAGATCCTCATGTTCAATTTGCAGAGGTTCGTGGGCAAATTCGCCCAAAAACAGAAGCTGAGCGCGATGCGAGTCGCATCCCAGTGGTTGAGGCTTAACGAATTTAGCGAATAGAACTGCTTTTATTTTACCTTCTTTCATTTCTCCCTTATGGGAGAAACTGAATGAGGGTGTAAATGGATAAAAGAAGTTGGAAAAGGATAATAAAGATGACAGTTTTTAAAGATATGAATGATTTAAATTGGTTAGATGTTTGTGCATTGGATGATATTACCCCAAATACAGGCGTGGGCGCTTTGATTGATGAACAACAAATTGCCATTTTCCGCATCGGTTCAGAAAAGCGGGTGTATGCGCTGAGCAACCAAGACCCGTTTAGTAAAGCTTTTGTGATGTCCCGCGGTATTATTGGCGACTTACAAGGTGAACGTGTGGTGGCTTCTCCAATTTATAAGCAGCATTTCAGCTTGGCGACAGGGCGTTGCTTAGAAGATAAAGATCAAAAGCTCTTGGTTTTCCCAAGCAAGATTGAAAATGGCCGAGTTTTTATCAGCCCGACACCGCAAAAAACTTATATTACCAATAATGCGCCATCTGCTGAAAAGATGAAGTTGGTTCTAGTGGGCAATGGTCTAGCAGGAATGCGTTGTTTAGAAGATCTATTGGACATGGCGCCTGATCGTTATGACGTAACGGTGATTGGTGAAGAGCCATGGGGCAACTACAACCGCATTATGCTTTCGCCAGTCCTGTCAGGCGATAAAACCATCGATGATATTATGCTGCATCCGCATGCATGGTATGCCGATAAAAATATTCGCTTTATTGCAGGCGATGCCGCGGTGCGCATTGATCGTCCACGTAAGCAAGTTTATACCGAAAAAGGCTTAATGGTGGATTATGATCGCCTCATTTTGGCGACAGGTTCTAAACCGTTTATTCCACCTGTCAACGGGGCAAATCTTGACGGTGTCATTAGCTTCCGTGACATTTATGATGTTAATAAAATGCTGGATTACTGCAAAGTTAAACAAAATGCTGTGGTGATTGGCGGTGGCCTATTAGGTTTAGAAGCCGCCTATGGTTTAAAACAACGGGGCATGAATGTAACCGTGCTGCATCTAATGAATCGCATCATGGAGCGTCAATTGGATGCGAAAGCCAGTCAAATGCTGCGTCATTGTATTGAACAAAAAGGCATTTCAATTATCACTGAAGCCAATACCGAAGCTTTGCTTGCAGATGACCATGGTCACGTCAAACAAGTTCGCTTGAAAGATGGCACAGTGTTAGATGCAGATCTCGTGGTTTTTGCTGTGGGTATTCGTCCAAATATGGCATTGGCTCAAAGTGCAGGCTTGCGCTGTAACCGCGGTGTGTTGGTCAATGACACCATGCAAACCTATGACCCAAGTATTTATGCTGTGGGTGAATGTATTGAACATCGCAACCAAACTTTTGGATTGGTCGAACCGTTGTGGGGACAAGCCTTTATTTGCGCATCGCACTTGGCCGAACACGGCAGCTTGACTTTCAAAGCGCCTATTGTACCGACGCAACTGAAAGTGAGCGGTTGTGATGTGTTTTCTGCGGGCCGTATTGACTTAGAAAGTGCCGAACCTGCTGAAGACTTTGAGGACATCGTTCTAAATGATGAGAAACGTCAAATCTATAAACGTATTATTATCCAAAAAGATAAAGTTGTCGGTGCAGTGTTGTTTGGTGACACTGAAGATGGTGCTTGGTATGCAGAACTGATTTCTGATCAAACTGCAATTGGCAGTATTCGTAATAAATTGCTCTTTGGTAAGGATTTTGCTTTAAAGAAAGCAGGGTAAAAGCAATCCCCCCTAACCCCTCTTTAAAAAGAGTGGGATGTCCTAATCTTAAAATAAATTAGGTATTGAAATTCCCTTCTTTGAAAAAGGAGGGTTAGGGAGGATTAAAAGTTAATAGTATTCAAAATTATTGAAATTTAAAGTAATACCTTGTTGGAATGGGAATAAGGAGCACAGCAGACAATGAATAGTATCCCTGTAATGGAACTGCACAGCTCCACAGAAAATAAAGTCAAAGTGACTCAGACCACCTGTCCTTACTGTGGTGTAGGTTGTGGTGTCACCGCAACAGTAGAAGAAACTGTACTCGGGCAAAAAGTAACGGTGGTTGGTGATGTCAATCATCCATCCAACTTTGGAAAACTCTGCATTAAAGGCAGTAATTTAGCCGATACCATAGGGCTAGAAACCCGTGTCTTGCAGCCGATGCTGGGGCGTAAAACACAAGCATTACATACCCGCCAAGCAACAGATTGGGATATTGCAACTGATCTAATTACCAATAAATTTCAACAATGTATTGAGCAATATGGTCGTGACAGCATTGCATTTTATGTCTCAGGACAATTATTGACTGAAGACTATTATGTGGTGAATAAATTCGTCAAAGGCTACTTAGGCACTGCCAATATTGATACCAACTCCCGGCTATGTATGTCTTCTGCGGTAGCAGCGCATAAACGTGCTTTTGGAGAAGACCTCGTTCCTGCAAGTTATGACGATTTTGAACACACTGACATGGTGGTTTTAGTTGGTTCAAATACTGCTTGGTGTCATCCTGTGTTGTATCAACGCATTATGAAAGCTAAGGAGGAAAGAGATTTATTTGTCGTGGTGATCGACCCGCGTTTTACTGCGACCTGTGAAGCTGCCGATTTGCATTTGCCAATTCTGATTGGGCAAGATGTATCATTATTCAATGGTTTATTACAGTATTTATATCAAAATGATCATGTCGACCAAGCTTTTGTTCAAAGCCATACACAAGGTTTAGACGCTCTATTAGAAAGCTCACAGCCTGAGTCAGACATTGAAGCTGTTGCTGCGAAAACAGGTATTTCGCTAGAAAAACTACAACTGTTCTTTGAGAAATTTTCCCAAACTGAAAAGGTGATGACGCTATTTTCCATGGGGGTCAATCAATCTTCTCGTGGTGTGGATAAAGCCAATAGCATTATCAATGCTCATCTCCTCACAGGGAAAATAGGGAAGCTCGGTGCTGCGCCATTTTCTATGACAGGTCAGCCGAATGCCATGGGTGGCCGTGAAGTTGGTGGTTTAGCTAATATGCTGGCAGCGCATATGGATTTGGATAATCCAAAGCATCAACAACTTGTGCAAAGTTTTTGGAATAGCCCAACCATTGCCACACAAGCAGGCTTGAAAGCAGTAGATCTATTTGAAGCAGTAGAAAGTGGCAAAATCAAAGCCATTTGGATTATGGCAACCAATCCTGTGGTGAGTTTGCCGAATGCAGATCAGGTTAAACGTGCTTTAGACGCATGTGAATTTGTCGTGGTTTCAGATATTTGCAAAGAGACAGACACCACGCAATATGCAGATGTGTTATTGCCTGCACTCGGGTGGGGTGAAAAAGACGGTACTGTGACCAATTCGGAACGCCGTATTTCAAGACAACGCGCCTTTTTAGCTGAGCCTGAACTTGCCAAAGCCGATTGGTGGACGGTGTCACAAGTGGCGAAAAAGCTTGGTTTTGCTGGTTTTGATTTTGAAAGTAGCCATGACATTTTCAAAGAACATGCGCAACTTTCAGCTTTCCAAAATGCAGAAATTTCTAAACGCGCAGAAGTAGAAAACTTCCGATATTTCAATCTCAGTGGTTTAACCGATCTTTCAGTATTTGAATATAACGAGCTTGATCCTGTGCAATGGCCACTCATTCAAAAAGGGCAAAGTGAAAGCGCTTATGCGCAACTGTTTGCACAAGGGCAGTTCAGCCATGCTGATGGCAAGGCAAAACTCATTGCAACGACTGCAATAGATCCATTGCATCAAACAGATAGTGAATACCCGTTGATCTTAAATACAGGGCGAATTAGGGATCAGTGGCATACCATGACCCGTACAGGTTTATCAGCCAATTTAAGTACCCATAAAGCTGAACCTTATTGTGAAATTCATCCGAATGATGCACTGAAATATGGTTTAAAAGATGGTGAATTGGTTGAGATTAAATCCGCATGGGGCAATTGTGTTTTACGTGCTGTGGTCAGCGATAATATTCGCCGTGGACAAATTTTTGCATCGATTCATTGGAATGATCAATTCGCTTCAGATGCTCGGATTGGCAAAGTGGTCAATCCAGTGGTGGACGCGATTTCAGGCGAACCTGAATTTAAACATACCCCTGTGATGATTCATCCTTTTTATACGCAGTGGCAGGGGGTGTTCTATGTGCGTGAAGGCTTTGAGCATATCGTCAAAAAACCAATTGAAAATACAGTATGGTGGACAAAGATTCAAACCGCTAAAGCGGTGCGCTATGAGTTGGCTGACCGCCGCCGTTTTACGCAAACTACAGAGCACTTAAAAGAACTGTTACCATTTGAAGATGAGAGTTTTGAATGGCTCAATCTTGAAGATCAAACTGCGCATATCAGCCATAGTGTGGTGTTGCAAGATGGTCAATTGATTGCAAGCTTATATATTGCCCCGAAAGCTTTATTGCCTGATCGTGATTGGGTAGCCAGCCTATTTAAACGTGAACGATTAAGTGCCATGCACCGTAAAGCTTTGCTTGCCGGACAAGCGATGTCAATGGGGAATAGTGAAGGACCATTGGTGTGCAGCTGCTTCAAAGTGGGTAAAAATCGAATTATTGACACCATTAAAGAAAAAAATATCAGCAATGAAAAGCAAGTCACTGCCTGTTTAAAAGCGGGCGGAAATTGCGGTTCATGTTTGCCTGAAATTCGTGGTTTGATCAAAGCATGCCAAGCGGAGGCTATTGAATGAAAAGAACAATATTCAAACCTGTGACTTACCCAGAAACAGAAGTCGTGATTTTGGCGGGCGGCCAGGCGCGCCGTATGAATGGCATCAATAAATTGCTGCAAAAATTTGATGATCAAATTCAACTGATTAAAATTCACCAGCAGTTAAAATCACGAGCAACCAAGGTATGGGTCAACAGCCATCGAGATCATTCTATTTATGAGCGGCTGATTCCGTCGATTGGCTTTTTTGAAGATGAGGTAACAGGCTTTCAAGGCCCGCTGATGGGAATGAAAAGTGCGTGGGCGCATGTGCAATCGGATTATGTGATGTTCGTACCCTGTGATGTGACCTTTATTCCTAAAAAGGTATTTTCGCGGCTGCATCAGGCCATGCAGCAAGACCCTAACTGTGGTGTTGCTATTGTTGAAATCAATGACCGGGCGCTGTATCCATTTTGTTTGTTAAAACGGAGCAGTTTGCCGGCATTAATTCAGCACCTTGCACAAAATCAGCGCAGCTTAAGGCAGTGTTTTGCAGATTTGCACCCGCAAGTGGCACGTTTTAAAAATCATGCACTGTTTTTTCATAGCATTAACTCTTTAGATGAACTGCAGCAGCACAAACAGCTTCAGCTGCTTTAAATTCCACTGGCCTAAAAATGGAATTCACTCTCACAGCGGATCTGAATAGATTTTATGCATTAAAAAATCACAATAATTTAGAAGATTTAAAAAAAAATATAAAAGGCGTGAAAGATGCGCAAAGTTGGAACATTTTTTGCAATTTATTGATTATCGAATAGAACATTTTGTACTGAGGCAGTTTCACAATGTGCAAAGACAGCGCAGAAGCTATGGACCATTGACATGAACAGCATGACAACTTTACAGCGAGATAATCTGTTCCCGGCTTTCCAAGATCAGTTTGGACGGGAAAAGCGCAAACTGCGCATTTCCGTGACAGACCGCTGTAACTTTAAATGTGTTTACTGTATGCCAGAGCATCCAGAATGGATGAAAAAACATGATTTATTGAGTTTTGAAGAACTTTTCATTTTTTGTGAATTTATGGTGAAAAATGGCATTGAGCAAATCCGCATAACTGGCGGTGAGCCATTAATGCGCCGTGGTGTCATGCATTTTGTTGCGCAATTACAGGTTTTGCGCGCGTATGGCTTAAAGCGGATTTCCATGACTACTAACGGGCATTATCTAAAACAATACGCCAGTGCTTTAAAACAGGCAGGGTTGGATGATTTAAATATCAGCCTAGACAGTTTAGACCCCGTACAGTTTTTTGAGCTGACCAAGAAACATTTAGAGCCCGTTTTAGAAGGCATTCAAGCGGCTCAGCAGGCCGGTTTTAAAATTAAAATCAATGCCGTTCTCATCAAAGGCTTCAATGAAAAGCAAATTTTGCCCTTAAGTAATTGGGCAAAAAGCATAAATGTGGAGCTGCGGTTTATCGAGTTTATGCCTTTGGACGGTGATCAAAATTGGACTAAAGACAGCATTGTGAGTGAACAAGAAATATTAGATGAGCTGGCTTCAGTTTTTGAAGTGAACACCCTGCAAGGACAAGGGGCTCATCCGGCGCGTACATATACGGTTGATGGCATGCCCATAGGCATCATTTCAACCATTACCAACTCATTTTGCGGAACCTGTGACCGCTTGCGCTTAAATGCGCAGGGTGAGTTTTTCAATTGCTTATTTTCAACTCAAGGTATGCCGCTAAAACGGCATATCCAACAGCTGATGAAAGGAGGCATTCGCTCAGATACTAAGCTGAAAACAGTATTGAACAGCTACATTTGGTCCAAAGAGCAAGGCTTTCATGCCATTCAGGAAAAGCAAAACAGTCATGAAAACCTGAACCAAAATTCCAGAAAAATCAGCATGCATATGATCGGAGGTTAATATGGAAGCGCAATTCATTAACCCTATAACAGTCAAAATTGAATCTTATGGCGCCATTGAACGCCAATTGCCGCATGACCTCAGTGTGCAATGCGAAACAGATAGCTTTGTTTCAGAGGTACTGCATCAAATCATTCAACAATACCCATCAGCAATAAGCTTACTGGAACGCTGCGCCTGTGCAGTGGGTGAAGACATTGTTCACCGCAATGCCGTTTTAACCTCAGACAGCACATTGGTCTTGCTGTCACCAGTTGCAGGGGGATGATATGGAACTGAAGCAGTTTTCACGCGTGCAGGCGCATGCTTTTGGGCAAGAGATTTTTGATGGCATTGATTGCTATCCAGAATGCGGCGGCATCGGGATTTTTGTTGGCACTGTGCGCAATCATCATGAAGGGAAGGCCGTTAAAGCGCTGAAATACACCGCTTATGCGCCTGTAGCGGAAAAAATGATCCGCCAAATTGAACAGGACATCCAGCTTAAACACGCTGTTTCGTATGTGCGGGTTGTACACCGTATTGGCGCTTTGAAAATTGGTGATACCGCCATTATTGCGGTAGCTTATGCACCGCACCGCCGCGAAGCATTTGCTGCCTGCGAAGAAGCTGTAGAGCGGGTAAAGCATGAAGTGCCCGTCTGGAAAGAAGAGTTTTATATGGATGGTTCCAGTCAATATGTAGAAGGCTGCTGTATCCGTAAAGATCATGATGAGCATTCATCACATCATTATGAACATCAGCATTGCAGCCATGATCATCATGAGCTGCTTATACAGCGCACCGAGCAGCTCAATGCCAATATTTACCAATGGCATCTGTAGTTGTGTGACCTCAATAATCAATCTAAGCAAAATTGCAAAAACAGGGCAGGAAGAGCGCAATGAAAAATGTAGGGATGAAAGCGGAAAGCTACCGTACAGCAATAGCAACAGGCATATTGCATGCTCCGCCTCATTGCATTGAACTGCTGCGCAACGGCAATACCGAGAAAGGGGATGCGCTGAAAACTGCGCGCATAGCAGGCATATTAGGGGCAAAACGTACTGATGAACTGATTCCTTTATGTCATCCATTGCCGATTTACCGTGCAGATGTGGAATACGAATTGTTTGATGCACATGTGGAAATTATTGCCGTTGTCGAAACCATTGGCCCAACAGGGGTAGAGATGGAAGCTTTGACAGCAGTCAGCCTTGCGGGCTTAACTCTGTACGATATGCTGAAACCGCATTGTGAGCCGGAAGATTTATGCCTAGACCAAGTAAAGCTGCAGAAGAAAAAAGGCGGAAAATCGCACTTCACCCGCGTACTGAAAGAAGCCATGCCAGCATCGGTGATTGTGCTTTCGGATACTGTCGCAGCAGGTAAAAAACCAGATACAGCGGGACACAATGTTTTAGAAATTTTACAGGACGCAAACTTCACAAGCATTGATTATAAAGTGATTCCAGACAGTCCAGAGCAGTTATTGGCGCTGATTGAGCAGCAGAAAAATCATTATCCACTCATATTAACGGTGGGCGGCACAGGCTTGGGCCCTAAAGATTTAACTGTGGAAACGATTCAGCCGCTATTGAAGCGCGAAATTCCAGGATTAATGGAGGCTTCACGCAGCTTTGGGCAAAAACGCACGCCTTATGCTGCGCTCAGCCGAGGTGTGGCAGGCTATATTGAAAATAGCTTAGTGATTACGTTACCAGGCAGCCGCCAAGGCGCAAAAGAATCGTTAACCGCAATTTTGCCAGCTTTGGTTCATCTTTTTGATGTGCAAAAAAATATTCCTCATGCAGGCGGGTATCAATAATGTCAGCGTGTGGCGCAGAATATGGCTTGATTTCAATAGATCAAGCATTGTCATTGATTCAACAACGTGCCCAAGCTGGGTGCGTTGAAATCATTGATTTAAATTCAGCATTACATCGTTATTTGGCGGAAAGTGTTTATTCGAATATTAATCTGCCAATGTTTTCACAAAGCGCAGTCGATGGTTATGCCATACATGCGGATGATGTGATTCAAGCTGATTCAACTTTTGCATTGATTGGTGAAATTAGAGCAGGGCAATCCGCTGAGTTTGAATTAAAACATGGTCAAGCCGTTCGAATATTTACAGGTGCTCAAATTCCTAATGGAACGACAACCATTGCCAGACAGGAAATAGTTAAAGCAGTCAATTCAAAATTTGTGGATTCAGAACGAATTGATCCGAAATCAGAGGAAACTAAATCAATTACGCTCACTGACAACTTAAAAGCACATGCAGATATTCGTGATATTGGAGAAGAAATTTCAGTTGGGCAGTGCCTTGCGGAAAAAGGGCAACAACTGACTGCTGGCGCAATTGCTGCGCTAAGTATGGCAGGCATTCAACAAGTTCTAGTTTTTCAATATCCGAAAGTCGCTGTGGTGATTACTGGAGATGAAGTGGCTGAAATGGTTGAAGATTTCGCTTCGGGTAAGATTTTCGATGCCAATGCACCTTTGATTCAAGCATGGTTTAAGCAGCGCAATCACACGGTGGAAATTTTTCATGTTGCTGATACAGAACTAGCCGTAAAAACATTATTAGATGATTTAAGTCAAAATTATCAACTGATTCTTACCACAGGCGGTGTATCTGTTGGCGATTATGACTTTATTCGCCCTGTGGCTTTAGATTTAGGTTTTGAGCAAATTTTTTGGAAAGTAAAACAAAAACCGGGTAAGCCGATGTTTTTTGCCGAGCTTCAAAAAACGGATCAAACCAGCTGTTACTTACTGGGTTTACCAGGGAATCCAGCTGCGGTTTATGTCGGTATGCAAATCTATACCTCAACTTTATTGGATGCATTGCAAGGTCAGGCATCGTCTTTGCAATGGTTTAGCGCTGAACTGAGTCATGATTTGAAAGCTGACGCAAGAGAGCGATTTTTGAGAATGTCAGTTCAATTTGATCAGGCAAAGTTAAAAGTTCAAAGCTTGGCAAAGCAGCAATCACATATGTTAAGTAATTTAATGCAAGCCAATTGTTTAGTGCGCATTCCAGCAGGAGAACAAATTGAGGCTGGGCAAATTGTTCAAGGTATTTTTATTTAATAGCAATGCATTCAACGTATTTAACTGATATTAATAGGAGTAGGTTAATGATTAAAAGAATGATTTTGAGTGCCGCATTATTGACAGCAGTCAATTTAAGTCATGCAGATACCGTCAAAGTTTATGCGGCGGCCAGTCTGACCAATGCCATGAATGATATTGTTAAAATTTATGAAAAACAAAAACCTAAAACGGATGTGGTTGCCATATATGGCGCATCGTCTGCATTGGCGAAACAGGTTGAAGCTGGTGCCAAAAGTGATGTGTTTTTTTCAGCAGATTTGGATTGGATGAACTACCTGATTCAAAAGCAAATCGTCAATGCCAATCAAGCCAAACCAATTCTATACAACCAATTGGTACTCATTAGCCCTAAAAATTTAAATATTCCGTTTAAAGCAGACAGCAATTTTAATTTTGCTAAAGCCTTTCATGGGCATTTGTGTACAGGACAAATGGAATCTGTCCCTGCAGGTAAATATGCCAAACAAAGTTTGATTAAACTCAATTGGTTAGACAGTCTGAAAGGGCGTATTGTCGGTACAGATGATGTACGTTCTGCCTTGGCTTTTGTTGAACGTGGCGAATGTGAGGCCGGAATTGTGTATAAAACCGATGCTTTGATAAGTCAAAAAGTCAAAATTATCGGGACTTTTCCAGAAAACTCGCACCATCCTATAGTGTATCCAATCGCTTTGACCAAACAGGGTGAACAAAACACTGAAGCTGTACAATTCAAAAAGTTTGTAGAAACCAATCCGCAAGCCAAAGCTGTATTTAAAAAATATGGTTTTAGCATTGGTCGATAAATGTTATTGATACCTTAATTGGCAAAGAATAATAAGAAGAGGACGATGTTTAGCCCTGAAGAGTTAAGTGCCTTATACTTATCCGCTAAAGTTGCACTATTTGCAACGCTGATCTGCTTGCCTTTTGCAGTCGCATTGGCTTGGTATTTGGCACGTTATGAGTTTAGGCTTAAGTTTTTAGTTGAAGCGATTCTACAATTGCCAATGGTGCTGCCACCCGTAGTTCTTGGTTATTTGCTCTTGATGTTGTTTGGCAATAAGGGTTGGATTGGACAATACCTCAGTCAAATTGGCATTGAACTGGCATTTAATTGGAAAGGGGCAGTGCTCGCTTCAATGATTGTGGCATTTCCATTGATGGTGCAACCGATCCGATTGTCTTTTCAATTGATTAATCAGCAACTTGAACAAATTGCAGGCTCATTGGGCGCCAGTCCATTTAAAGTATTTTTGAGTATCAGTTTACCTTTGGCTTTACCGGGTATCATGATTGGAAGCATTCTGTGTTTTAGCCGAAGTTTGGGCGAATTTGGTGCAACCATTACCTTTGTGGGAAATATTCCAGATGAAACTCGAACTATTCCTATTGCTATTTATTCTTTTTTACAACAGCCGGATGGCGAGCAAATGGCAATGCGGTTAGTCGCCTTATCCTTAGTTTTGGCTTTTGGGGCTTTAATCGCAAATTATTTTATCCTGCAAAAATATCAACAAAAATTAAAAGGATAAGCCCATGTTATCTTGCGATTTTCAGTATCAAACTTTAGATTTTCAACTCAATATGCAATTGAAAATGCAAGATCAACTCTTGGGAATTGTGGGCGCATCAGGCAGTGGCAAAAGTACATTTTTAAAATGCTTAGTGGGTTTATTGCAACCTCAACAAGGCGTTATTGAGTTTCAAAATCAGACTCTATTCGACTCAAAACAGCATATCCATGTTCCTATGCATCAACGAAAAATAGCGCTTATTTTTCAAAATGCATTGTTGTTTCCACATATGAATGTACTGCAAAACTTACACTATGCTGAGAACTTAGTGATTGAAAATCAACGTAAATTTAATTTTGAGCACATTATTGATTTATTAGAATTGAGACCTTTAATTCAACGCAAAGCGCATCAGCTTTCAGGTGGTGAGGCGCAGCGTGTTTCTATAGGTCGAGCGTTATTATCATCACCAAATTTATTATTGTTAGATGAACCATTAACAGGTTTAGATAGTCGTTTAAAACAGCAAATTTTACCATTTTTAAAGCGATTAAAAGATGAGATCGATTTACCGATGGTTTATGTGACGCATCATGTGGATGAAATTGAATATTTACAGGGTACGATGTTACAGATTGAACATGGTTATATTGATTATGGTTAAAAGTTTTTAGTGTTAAGCTAATTCTTAATAAATGTGCTGATTAAGTAAAAGGAAGTTAGAATTCAAATTGTAGAGCAACCAAGTCAAATGATTAGAGATACAATTGTTATTCCCAAGTAGAAATGTCCTATACAGACATTTCCAAGTCAAGTACAGGATTCAGATTTCGTTGTTGAATTGATGCTTTCTGTGCTCTTCTACTTGGCATTGCTTGTGAGCGATTTCGTTTGTTTTGCTGTTCTAATTCTTCATGCTGCTGTTGAATATGATTGAGAACAGTACCCAAAACCGCTTATTCTTAACGATCTCTCGCTGGTTGAGCTGACTTAATTTATCGAAGACGCTGTAATTGATCTTCCGACCTTCATGCATGATGGCCACAGTACCATCTGGGTATTCCAGAAACTCAATATACTTCCCCATGAACCTCTGATTTTCTTCTGTATTTTCCAACAGATAACGCATTTATCATAACTAATGGTCAAGCTGTTCGTAACTCTGCGGGGTTCTCTCCATGTAAAATATCATCTAATTCTTCAGCTGTTTCAGTCACAATTCGGTGTAGATTCTTAGGATTAAAGGCCGTCTTTGCAAACTTGAGATTGAACTGCTCAATAAAGCAGGGCAACCATTCCATTTATTTGCATCTGCAATCGAACAGATACCTTCAAGACGCATTTCCTTAATTAGACGGTTCTGAAGGGTTCGGTTGGCCCGTTCTACACGGCCTTTGGTTTGTGAGGAATTGGCGAAGATGATATCGATATTCAGGGTATTGAGTACACGTCCAAATTGCGTAATCTTGGAGTCTTTCTTGCTGCTTTGATTGACCCTGAATACAGAATGTTTATCACTATAGAACGCTAAGGGCTTACCGTGTTGTTCCACATACAGACGTGTTGAAATCATATAATCAAAGGTTGACTCTGATTCACAGAAGCGCAGATGCAGCAGCTTTCCTGTGGCTTCATCAATAACACCAACAGACAGAATTTAGCTGCGCGTCCTTCGAACCAGTCATAGTGAGAGCCATCGATTTAAATCAGCTCACCGAAACAGTCATGGTTATACCGAGGTTGATACGGGCGTTTCAGGCGCTTGGTGCGAGGAATCCATAGATCTGCTGCAATCATCCAGGAACGCAGTGTTTCCACAGAAATATTAATACCATGAATGGTGGTCAGCTTTTCATGCGCTAAAGTCNAGGCGCTTGGTGCGAGGAATCCATAGATCTGCTGCAATCATCCAGGAACGCAGTGTTTCCACAGAAATATTAATACCATGAATGGTGGTCAGCTTTTCATGCGCTAAAGTCGGTCCGAAACCATGCAGTTGATCAGAAACAATATTGAGGCACTTGAGTCTGAGTTCTTCAGGAAGCTTGGAGTTGCTCATTTGGCCACGTCTAGCATGGGCTAATGCAGCTTGGGCCTTGAGCTTTGTATTTCTGCAGTAAGCGTCTAATCTGATGTTCTGAAATATGGAGTAGCTGAGCAGCATTGGATTGGATAATAAGTTGATCGCAGATTTCCTGTAAAACCGACAATCGTTTAAGTTCTTTATCCAACATAGACACCAACATCTCATTTGGGCTTACAATAATTGTTATTCACCAATTAAAATGTCTATGCGATAAACCATTTAAAA